>JBAUIN010000275.1:0-26471 GCA_049682975.1 Pontixanthobacter sp.
GATCGAGTTGAGAATTGGCTTTTATCAGATCGGTCGTTTGTGCTTCGATCTGGGCGGTCATCCGGTTGAATGCGCGGTTCAACATACCAATTTCATCAGCGCCCGTTCTCCCCTCGACCCGCAAGGCAAAATTACCGGCGCCCACCTTGTGTGCCGCCGCCACCAAATCGGTCAGCGGTTCGACCTGTCGATCTGCAAAGCGCAAAGCGAACCACACCGCCACACCGACCAGAAATAGCGATACGAAATACAAAGCGACATTGAGACGTAATTGGAAAGCACGCGCGCGCGTGGTCAATATTTCATACGCCGACGATATCGATTTCGCCCTTTCCCACTGGCTGAAAGGACCCGAATCGGAATTGCGAGCGTTGTACAGATAGATCCCACTTGCGCCATCGATCGGAGACAAGGCCTCGATCCGGGTTTCATCGGCGGAAACGGCCACCCCTTCGCCCTCGTCCAATTCGTTCACCGCGCGCTGCGCGTAATTGATCGGCACGTTATCGCCACTTAAATTGAGAACGATGGCGGTACGAAAACTACCGTCCTCTACGCGCTGGAGAATGGCCGTTTCATTCAGTTCCCTTCCCTGCATCTGATAATTATACCAATCGATGAAATCATCATCGGTAATGTTGGCGGATTGCAGATAGGCGCGCAGGTCGTTCGCCATCGTAATCGTTTGCGTCGCGACCTGTAGCTGGTTCTGTTCATAATAGCCCTGTGCCAACTCATTCGCATTTTTCATCAATCCGCGCGAATTATCGGAAAACCAGAAATCGACGCCCGATTGAAAGAGAAATGCAGCAAACGCGGCAACCAGCAGCGTCGGTACGGCAGCAACCATCGAAAAGAAGAAGACCAATCGGGTATGCAAACGGGCCGTGCTACCCGCAGCGCGGCGGATTGCCATGCGTCGGCCGAACAGAACCAGCAAACCCAACGAGGGTATCAGCGTGGCGATCAGCAAAGTCGCAACCTGCGTTGCCGGCAATAGCTGACCACCGGGCGGCGCGGTTGCAAATGCGAAATAGGTCGTAACCATCATTGCAATCGTCGCCGCGATTGCCGCGATTTCCAAAAACCGGAGCAGATTCGCTCGGCGCGACGCAACATATAGCTGCCGCCACATGCGGGGGCCACGCGTTATAGGGTTAAGCGTTGAACTCGCCATAGTTGCATGCTTACAACGCCACTGTTGCCTAAAGGCAAGTGGTTAATCGGCAAGCCGGTTGCAAAAACGGTCAGCCGCCTGCGGAGGTTTATGGCCGATCAATATTGAGATCCACGATGCGCTTATACAAAGTGTTTCGATTGATCCCGAGCAGCTTGGCCGCGCGCAGTTGGTTGCCGTCCGTTTGCGCCAATGCCCATTCGAACATGGGTCGCTCGAACGCCGCAAGTGCTGCATGATAGATATGTCCCGCGGGTGGGCCGGCTACTCGTGCCCATTGGCGAAAAGCTGCGGATAGATCCATCTCCTCGCCAGCTTCCGATTGTGCAGTATCGTTGCCAAGCGCTTCGCAAACCGTAGCCGCTCCAATCACATCGTCGCGCGATAGCAGTATCAAACGATATAGGGCATTGCGCAATTCGCGCACGTTCCCGCGCCAATCGCGCCCCTTTAAAAGGACAAGAGCCGATTTATCGATCTGCCGATAAGGTAAGCCTTCTTTTGTCGCTTCCTTTAAAAAATGCTGCGCCAAAGGTTCGATGTCGTCGCGCCTTTCGCGCAAAGGCGGCAGTTCTATCGGAACGACGTTCAGCCGATAGAACAGATCTTCACGAAATGCGCCTGACACGATCATCGGTTGAAGGTTGCGGTTCGTCGCCGCGATTATGCGTACGTCGATCGCGATGTCCTGTTGCCCTCCTACTCGCCTGATCCGGCCCGATTGCAGCGCGCGAAGCAGCCGCGTTTGCGCTTCGAAAGGCATATCACCGATTTCATCCAGAAACAGCGTACCGCCATTGGCCTGTTCGAATTTGCCGATCGACTGTTTGATTGCGCCGGTAAAGGCGCCGCGTTCATGCCCGAACAATTCGCTTTCAATGAGGTCGGCTGGAATGGCACCGGCATTGATCGCGACGAACGGACCGGTTTTGCGATGGCCAAGTTCATGAATGGCTTCGGCCACCAGTTCTTTACCAGTGCCCGATTCTCCCAGCACCAAAACGGTAAGATCGTTGGACAGCACTCGGGTAATCATTCGGTAAACGCCCTGCATGGCCGCACTCCGACCGACCAGCGGCAGGTCGCCAGAAGCCTGCACGACTTCAGGTGCCCCTGCCCCTCCCGTACCGACAGCTTGCGAAACAGCCGAAATCAACGCGTCCAGATCGAACGGTTTGGGAAAATATTCGAAAGCCCCCGCTTCGGTCGCCCGAATAGCCGTGTCGAGAGTATTTTGTGCCGAGAGGATGATAATCGGCATAAGAGGGTGTTGCATCTGTATCGCCGACATGTCCGCTATCCCATCGCCGTCTTTCAGGACGATGTCGGTGAGCAGAATATCGAATGTATCTTCAGTAAGCGCCGCGTTACGTTCGGCGACGCTGTCACACCGGGTTACCGCGAAGCCCTCCTGCTTCAACGCCGTTTCGATTATCGTTGCTATCGCCACATCATCTTCGACAAGCAAAACGTTCTTCATCGTTGCGCCTCCGCTACGGCGAGATGGAGGCGGAATTCGGTACGGTTCTTGTCGATATCCCGAATATAGCTCACCCGCCCACCCATATCGCGGGTCAATTTTCTTACGAGTGCAAGCCCCAGCCCCCGCCCGCTCTTTTTGGTGGTCATAAACGGTTCGAAAGCATGGTCGACCATACCCGGCGAAAGGCCCGGCCCATTATCGTAAACCGTAATCTCGATATTCAACGGCAGGGGAGCTCGCCCCTCACCGCGCATACGGGTCAAGCCGCTGATGAAGCGAGTACGGACACCGATTCGCGCATCTTCGATGGCGGAACCTGCCTCGACCGCATTGGAAAGCAAATTAATAAAGATTTGCATCAATGCGTCATCATTGGCGGCAACCAGAGGAAGCGATGGATCGAATTCTTCAATGATCGACGTGCTTGGCATATACGCTGCGTTGATACTGGCAATTGATCGGCGGATCGTTTGATGCAAATTGACGGCATGGATCGGCAGCTGGTGCTCCCTCCCCAGGGCCTGCATACTGTCGATCAGCGCTGCGATCCGGGTCACTTCCTGATCGACGATAGTTGTCATGGCTTGTGCCGAAGACGGCAGCTCTCGCCGTAGAAGCTGGTTCGCCCCCTTAATGGCCGCCAAAGGGTTCTTTATTTCATGCGCCAAAATGGCAGGCGCTTGCATTGTGGCTCCTTCGCGTCCGACATCATTCTGGCCGAAATCCGACAGTGTGACGACTTTCCATCCCGAATGCGAAGCTATTGGAGAACAGGTGAGGTTGACCTCGATTTCGCGCGTATCGGGCGCTATGACGATGTTACGCGCGACCAATTGGTGATCCGCATCCTTGATCCGCGTCGCAACATTGGGGGGCAGTCCGCAGGCATCCGCGACGGTCATACCGCGCAAACGCGACGCGCTGCGACCCAGCATTTCCTCCGCCGCATTATTCGCTTCGACAATGGAAAAGCGGTTATCGATCAGCAAGACGGCGAACAACATGCCCCCGATCTGTTCGGCGGCGGTCGGCGCGTCCATCTCGGTTCAGGCCGCGCGGCGATGAATGAAAGGCGCGTAGAACCGTTCCAGTTCGCCCATAACCTGCATCGGATCGTCTATGAAGTTCACATGGTTTCGGAATTCGGCCGAACCATGCATTCCCTTCGTGTACCAGCCCAAATGTTTGCGGGCGACTTTCGAGCCGACTTGAACGCCGTAATGGTCTAGCATTCCCTGATAATGTTCGATCAGAACCGCATATTGCTCCGCAAAACCGGGGGTGCCAAGCTTCTCGCCCGTGCGTAGCCAATGCATGACCTGTCCCAATAGCCACGGTTTGCCGTATGCGCCGCGGCCGATCATCACGCCATCCGCACCGGATTGCGTGAGCGCTTGTGCGGCATCGTCGATCGTACAGATATCGCCATTTGCGATAACCGGAATACCGACAGCATCCTTCACCGACTGGATGAACGACCAGTCCGCGCTTCCTTTGTACATCTGGTTGCGAGTCCGCCCATGGACTGTGACCATCTTGATACCAAGATCTTCCGCAATATGGGCCAGTTCAGGTGCGTTCAGGCTGGCATGGTCCCATCCCATGCGCATTTTTACCGTTACGGGAACATCGACTGCCTCGACCGTCGCTTTCATCAATTTCGTTGCCAACGGCACTTCGCGCATCAAGGCGGAGCCTGCAAAACCGTTGGTCACTTTGCGTACCGGGCAGCCGAAATTGATGTCGATGATCGCCGCCCCACGGTCGCGGTTCAGCTTGGCCGCTTCCGCCATGGCTTCGGGATCGCAACCGACGAGTTGCATGGAAACGGGGTCTTCGGTTTCATGCCATGCGGCTTTTTGCAAAGACTGCCGCGTTTCGCGAATGGCCGCCTGGCTGGCGATCATCTCGGTGACGTTCAACCCCGAACCGTAGCGACGAACCAATTTGCGGAAAGGCAAGTCGGTCACGCCGGTCATAGGTGCCAGCACCACCGGACTGTCGATCACGACGTCGCCGATTTGGATCGGCTTCAAAGATGGCGGGGCAATTATATCGGGCATAGCGGGAAAGTTGCTTAATTATCGGGCAGACATAGTGCATTGCAGCATCGGCGGCAAGAAGCTAGCGATTGGGCCGATGGCTCCTTCCGATCATGTACGACAGACCGCCGCGATAGTTGTTGCAGGTGGCAAGGGTCTGCGCGCGGGCCAAGCCGTTCCCAAACAATTTGCACCATGGCGTGGTAAAGCGGTCTTGCGGCATTCGGTCGAAGAATTCGTCGCGATGGGGTGCCATTCCATCGTTGTCGTTATTCCCGATGGTAGCGAAGAGATCGCGGGAATAGCTCTGTCGGGGTTGGAAACTGTCCAGTTCGTTACGGGTGGAGCAACCAGACGTGAGTCGGTGAATATAGGGCTGAAGGCGCTGGTCGATAGCGGGGCAGAGAATGTCCTCATTCACGATGCCGCTCGCCCTGTAATATCGACCGATGTCGTGCATCGGCTATTGAATGCCATCGGCCCAAGGCAGGGCGCTATCCCGGTTCTCCCCGTCGTCGACAGTCTTGCGATCGAAGATGCTGGAAGAATGGTAGGATCGGCCAACCGGGCGGCGCTGCGGCGGGTGCAGACACCACAGGCATTTCGGTTCGCCGATATTTATGATGCACACCGGAGCTGGATAGGTCCCGGAGAAGCGGGCGACGATGCGCAGGTTTTTATGGCAGCCGGGGGCAAGATTTTGCATGTCGATGGCGACGAAACCCTGAAAAAACTGACCTTCGCTGAGGATTTCAAAAACGACATGACCATGCCCCATCAGCCCATCGTCCGGACCGGGTTTGGTTACGATGTGCATAGTCTGGTCGAAGGCGAAGAGCTTTGGCTAGGTGGACTAAAGTTACCACATAGCAAGGGATTGGTGGGACATAGCGATGCCGATGTCGCCTTGCATGCCATCGTAGATGCTTTGCTGGGTGCCGCTGCAGCCGGTGATATCGGCGAACATTTCCCGCCGAGCGACGATCGCTGGAAAGGCGCTGCTTCTTCAGCCTTCGTTCGTCATGCTGCCGAATTGGTGAAGGCCGAGGGATACGCGGTTGGTAATGTAGATCTCACCATCATTTGCGAAGCGCCAAAGATCGGTCCGCACCGCATGGCGATGCGTGAGAAGATCTCTGAATTTCTGGACATTGCGACAGATCAGGTGAGCGTAAAGGCGACGACCACCGAACGGCTCGGATTCACCGGCCGGGAAGAGGGGATTGCCGCGCAGGCCGTCGCAACCTTGATCCGGCAGGCTTCATAAGGCAGGCGCAAAGCCATGACCGATCATCTGTTACCCACCGACATCGCGACTCTCGCCGCACAAGTCGTCGAGCAAAACATTGCGGCCAACCGTCGCATAACTCTCGCCGAAAGCTGCACTGGCGGCTTGGTCGCGGCTGCGATTACCGAGATACCCGGTTCATCCGCCATTTTCGATCGTGGTTTCGTAACATACTCGAACGAAGCCAAAATGCAGAGCCTCCACGTGGCCAGTGATATTATCGAGACATTCGGCGCAGTTTCGATCGCATGTGTTTGGGCCATGGCGCATGGCGCACTGAAGAACAGCGATGCCGATGTGGCGGTCGCGATCAGCGGCGTTGCGGGACCGGGTGGCGGCACCGATTTAAAACCAGTGGGTACGGTGGTATTCGCCGTTGTCGTTCGTGGCGACGATGCGGAACCCAAAGGCGAACTAAAACAATTCGGCGATATCGGCCGCGCAGAAATACGTCGTCAGGCGACGCTCTGTGCGTTGGAGCTATTGTTACCGTAAAGCTGGTCCGCTCGCGTTTCGAATGCGGCGACCATCTTGCGGAACGCCTTGTCGAAATACTGCCCCGCGATTCGTTCGAACATTCGGTTCTTGAACGTAAAATCGACGCAGAAATCGACTTCGCAGCCGCCATCGGCGGTAGGTGCGAAGTTCCAGCGGTTGTCCAGATCGCGTAACGGCCCATCGATATAATGCACTTCGATATAGCGCGGCCGATCCTTAATAACGCGCGACGTAAAGCTTTCACGCAACGCCTTGAAACCGACCACCATATCCGCGGTCATTTCCGTTTCATTATCGGACCGTACGCGCGTTGCGATGACCCATGGCAAAAATTCGCGATAACGCCCGACATCGGCGACCAGATCGAACATCTGTTCGCAGCTGTAAGGTAGCGTGCGTTGTTCGCGGATACCCGGCATCAGCCGTTCCGCGACACGTCAGCTTTTGCCAGCTTCGCTTCCCGCGCAGCGCGCATCTGCGCGAAATCGTCACCCGCATGATAACTCGACCGTGTCAGCGGAGACGATGCGACCTGCAGGAACCCCTTGGCGCGTGCGATAGCACCGAAGGCATCGAATTGCTTCGGCGTAACGAAATCTTCGACTGTCGCATGTTTGGGGGTCGGCTGCAGATACTGACCCATCGTCATGAAATCGATATCGGCACTGCGCATGTCGTCCATCACCTGATGCACCTCAAGCCGTTGCTCGCCCAACCCTAGCATGATGCCGGATTTCGTGAAGATCATCGGATCATGGTTCTTCACCTCCTCGAGCAAGCGGAGCGATGCGTAATAACGCGCACCTGGCCGGATCGTAGGATAAAGACGCGGCACCGTTTCGAGATTATGATTGTAAACGTCCGGTCCGGCCTCGCAGATAGCCTCAACCGCAGGGCGCATTTTTCCGCGGAAATCGGGCGTTAATATCTCAATCGTCGTATCGGGCGTTTCGCGGCGCAGCGCCTTGATAACCTTCACGAACTGCCCCGCCCCGCCATCGGGTAGATCGTCGCGGTCGACCGAAGTGATGACGATGTGGTTGAGCCTCATCTTACCCGCCGCGATCGCGGTATTTTCCGGTTCCATCGGATCGACGATCCGTGGCATACCGGTTTTGACGTTGCAGAACGCGCATGCGCGGGTGCAGACATCGCCCAATATCATGACCGTGGCGTGTTTCTTGGTCCAGCATTCCCCGATATTCGGGCATGCCGCCTCTTCGCATACCGTGTTCAAATTCAGTTCGCGCATTAATTTGCGCGTTTCATGATAATTCTTGCTCACTGGCGCTTTCACACGGATCCAGTCGGGCTTGCGTTTGCGTGCGGACGCATCGCGGACGGATGCGGATATGGCGGTGATTTCGTTCATACGCGGTATCTAGAATGCGTGTGCCGGTTCCGCAACGGCGCAGAACGCAACCCCGATTGAAGATTACCGGGCATAGCAAAGCCTACGACCTCGCTTGCGAGATTGCTTTTGAACCAGTCCGCAATTAGCACACGGTCATGGACGCCAACGCGCTGCAAACCTTTACTTCGCCGGTCGTGCTATTTTTCATTCTCGGCCTGCTGGCGGCCTTCGCGAAGTCCGATCTTTCGATACCCGAAGCGATCGCGAAGGGTTTGTCCTTGTATTTGATGGCGGCGATTGGACTGAAGGGCGGCGTGGCGGTCGCGCAGTCCGGGATCGATTCAACCGTCGCGCTCGCTTTGCTGGCCGGAATTGCTGCAAGCTTCCTGCTGCCGTTTATGGCGTATTGGGTTTTAAACGCTTTCGGCAGGTTGGACCGTCTGAATTCCGGGGCCGTGGCAGCGCATTATGGGTCGGTCAGTGTCGTTA
This sequence comes from Pontixanthobacter sp., assembly GCA_049682975.1. Classification (GTDB taxonomy): domain Bacteria; phylum Pseudomonadota; class Alphaproteobacteria; order Sphingomonadales; family Sphingomonadaceae; genus Pontixanthobacter. The sequence goes on from JBAUIN010000275.1 coordinate 8,332, forward strand.
CATATGTCACGGCTGTCGAGATATTGGAAATCGGCGCCATTCCTGCGGCTGGTTTCATGGTGGCCGTGTTGGCTGCTATGGAAACTCCCGCGATTTTGAGCGGGCTGATGCTGGCGAAACGCCATTCCAAACAGTCGGGTGGTCAGAACCGCGGCGAAATGCTGCACGAAGTTTTCCTGAATGCGTCCGTCGTCCTGTTACTCGGTAGCTTCGCAATCGGCGCAATCGCGGGGCCCGATGGTTTTGTAGAGGTCAGTTCGTTTTTCGAAGCCGGTTTTAAAGGCGTGCTATGTATTTTTCTGTTGGACATGGGGCTGATCGCGGCACGGCGAATTATGAACAGTCGCGCAATTACTATGCGTCTGACCATGATCGCCATCGGCCTTCCCTTGTTCAACGGTTTACTCGGGACGATCGTGGGAGCGGCAATCGGGCTTGATGTCGGATCGACGGCAGCGTTCGGTGTATTGTGTGCCAGCGCAAGCTACATCGCCGTTCCTGCAGCTATGCGTCTTGCTTTGCCGGAAGCCGACCCCGGTATCTATTTGACTATGTCGCTTAGCATTACCTTTCCCTTTAATATCTTGATAAATATCGGTGTGGTCACGGCATTGGCCCGCTGGCTTGTGCCAATCATTGGATATGGACCATGACCGAAACCGTCATTCGCAAACGTATTGAGATTTTGGCGGACAAGCCACTGGTTCGCAAAGTCACGCAAGCGATCGACGATGCCGGCATCACCGGCTGGACCACCCTCCCCGTACAATCCGGCAGCGGCCGCGACGGGGCGTGGCAGGAAGAGCGAATTACCGGATCGGACAAGGTGCTGGTGCTGACAATCGCGTCGCTGGATAAGGCGGCTGATTTGGCGGCATCGCTAGGTCCGATCCTGTCCAGTCACGGGTTGCTGCTGACCATGTGGGACGTCGAGGTCATTCGGGGGGAGCGTTTCTGATGCCCGAGTTCGCCAAGTTGCTTGAAGGATATCACCGGTTTCGCGGTCAAGGGTACCCTGCGCAAAAGGAGCGGTACGAAGCGTTGGCGCATGGCGGCCAATCGCCTAAGCTGATGGTGATCGGCTGTTCCGACAGCCGCGTCGACCCCGCGCAGATATTCGATGTCGATCCCGGTGAAATCTTCGTGGTACGTAATGTCGCCGCGCTTGTTCCACCGTTTGAAACGACGCCAGGCCTACATGGAGTTTCGGCGGCGTTGGAGTTTGCAGTGACCGTGCTGCAGGTGCGGCAAATCGTCGTCCTAGGGCATGGCCGTTGCGGCGGGTGTCAGGCGGCACTCACGCGAGACATGCACGGGGCAAAACCGGGCGAAGGCGGGTTTGTTGCGGATTGGATTAGCCTGTTGGACGATGCACGCAAACCGGTCGTCGCGCGCTACGGCACAACCGGTCGCGCCGCGGAACATGCAATGGAATTGGCAGCTGTGAAGGTCAGCGTCGAAAATCTGCGCGGCTTTCCCTTCGTGCGAGAACGGGAGGGCGAAGGGGCTATTACTCTACGTGGCGCGTTCTTCGCTATCGCCGACGGAATCTTGCACGTGTTGAACGACGAAACCGGGGCGTTCGAACCGCAAGCGTAGATCGTCTGCATTACGACTTGCGTGAATGCCCATTGAGGGTCACACAAAATATATGTCCGACGATCATAATCTCAATATTGCGCTATTGATAGACGCCGATAATGCCAGCCCCGCCGCGATCGACCCGGTGCTGACCGTTCTGGCGGAATTAGGCCAGGTGAACATCCGGCGCGCTTATGGCAATTGGCGCAAGACCTCTCTCAAAGGTTGGATCGACCGAATGCATCGCTACGGCATCGAACCATCGCAGCAATTCGACATGACGAAGGGTAAGAATGCAACCGATATGAAAATGACCATCGATGCGATGGACATGCTGTATCGGGGACGTGTTCAGGGGTTCGGTATTATGAGCTCCGACAGCGACTTCATGCCGCTGGCCATGCGTATCCGGCAGGATGGCTATCCCGTCTATGGATTTGGCGGTGGGAAAACGCCCGAAGCTTTTCGCCAGGCATGTTCACGGTTTATCGACGTGAACGCCTTGATCCAAGCGGAGAAAGAAGAACAGAAGCGTGATGCACCTCCGTCTGGTCTGGATGACGATCTTCTGAATCTGCTCTTTGACGCATACAATGCCAGCAAGCGCGATGCGCAGGGTTATGCGAAACTGTCCGAAGTCGGGCAGCGCGCGGGCAATCGGTCCAGTTTCGACACACGCAATTATGGATTCTCGCGACTGATCGATTTAGTCGAAAGTATTCCAAATTTCGCCACGGAACGCCGAGAAAATGGACAAGTTTTCGTCAAACGGTTGCGCTAAAAAGGCGTACGATGAAAAAAGGGATGCGAACCGAAATTCGCACCCCTTCCTTTGTCGGTATTGAACGCCCTTACATCGACATAGTCGCGGGAGCGCTCGAAGTGTTCATTTTCGATGCGACATATGCGCGCCATAGTGCCGCAATTGCAGAACGTTGACCGGATACCTTCTGGAAAGTCTTATCCGCCTCGGCATATTTACCCTGATCCGCTTGTGCGATCCCGAGGCGCGTGAGAACACGATCCGTGTTCGCATTCGGTTTGTCGATCGCGGCCGTATAAAACCGCTCCGCCTTCGCCGCTTCGCCATAACTCAGGAAGACATCGCCGGCTGCCGATGCTGTCACGGCGCTCGCATCGCTTTTTGCGGCATCCCGCTCGAGATCGCCGAGGTCTGCCCGATCCGCTGCGAGTCGACTATCGACTGTTTGCTGAGCATCGGCGACGAATGGATCGTTCGCTTCAAGAACGCCTTTGGCGATGGCTTCATCAAGTAAAGTTTCGACCTCACCCGGTAAGCGACGTGGATCGGCGGCTTCGATATAATCCGCATAATCCCGGCCATCGGTCAACGTCCCGGTTCTCTTGGACAAACGCATCAGATCCAGCGTTATGTCATCGGTCATATCCACCAGATTGCGCTGCACACCGATGGCATTGCGCCAGTTCGTCTCGTTAGGATAATGTCGAACATTCAATGCGGCCAAATTAATTGCATCGAGCGCCATATCGTTGTTGTACGCCGAGCTGAACGCAACTTCGAGCCAGTTTTTCGTCGGCGTCCGATTAGCGGCAATTTCCGCATCGATCAGACCACGAAGATAGGCGACTCCTTCTTGATAACGATCTTCTTCGAAATAGGTCGAAGCGATGATTGGAGGCAGATCGTCACGCACATGGCCTGCTGCGTGGGCAGCGTTAAAACGCTCGCGTGCCATATCAAAATCACCGGCCTTGCGTGCAAGATCACCGGAATTCACTAAATATGTGGTCTGGCGATCTGCCGGTACGCGCCCACTGTCGAGCATCGTATCGAGACCGCGACGCAGCAAGGCGTCGTCCGATGTCGTTTGTCCAATGTTGACCATCAGTTGCCCGGCCGCCAGTTTATCGTCCGGCGTGCTAACCGATGCCATTACTGTAGGAATAGCCGCTGTAGCGCCTGCAATATCAGCAGGCTCCGCCGACATCAACTTGGTAGCAGCGGAATAGGCTTCAACGAACCCTTTGGAATAATCAGGCTTCGCCTCCTTCTCCTTATCTTGTGCGGCTGCCGGGCTCTCGAAAGCCAAACCCGTCAGAGCGGTTCCGGTAGCCAGCGCCACTGCGAGGGCCAGTTTCGATACTGGTCGATTGCGCGTTAGTTTAAGCATAAAAAACTCCCTGATAATTCTAATTTTCTGCCGTCACCGGCTAGATTTGCCAAATATAAAACGCCGCTCGGCAACCATGTGTTCCGACTTATGATTTGTTTACCAAAAGATGACTGAACCGCCATTGAACGCCATTAGAACGCGGTTGAGGGTGTGCCATATGCCATGCCCGCCATATATGTGGAAAACAGGGCGTAAATCGGCGTCTTCGTTACCGTTTCAGTGGTTCACCATGGCAAACTGGTCTATGCCAGTCGTTCTATAGCGAGCGCGCGAATATGCGCGGGAAAAGAGACGATTTGAGCGACGATACCGAAACCCTCGAACCCGCGGCGGCCCCTGAAGAATTCGGCCGGATAGACATCGTCGACGAGATGAAAACGAGCTATCTCGATTACGCGATGAGCGTGATCGTCAGTCGCGCGCTTCCCGATGTACGCGATGGTTTGAAACCAGTTCATCGCCGTATCCTTTACGCCAGTCAGGAAGGCGGCTTCGTCGCCGGACGACCTTACCGTAAATCCGCGAAGATCGTCGGCGATGTGATGGGTAACTATCACCCCCACGGCGATAGTGCGATCTACGATGCGTTGGCGCGGATGACGCAGGACTGGTCGCTGCGCGTACCGCTGGTCGATGGTCAGGGCAATTTTGGATCGATGGATCCCGACCCACCCGCATCGATGCGTTATACTGAAGCGCGCTTAGCCAAGGTCGCCAATGCGCTGCTCGACGATCTCGACAAGGACACGGTCGATTTTGCCGACAATTACGATGGATCGTTGCAAGAACCGCAGGTTCTGCCCGCGCGCTTCCCTAATCTACTGGTCAACGGTGCGGGCGGCATCGCGGTCGGTATGGCTACGAACGTTCCGCCGCATAATTTGGGCGAAGTGATTGACGGTTGTTTCGCGTTCATCGACAATCCTGCGATCACATCGGAAGAATTGTTCGAAATCATTCCGGGTCCGGACTTCCCAACCGCTCCGCTCATACTCGGCCAATCCGGCGCGCGAGCGGCTTACACGACGGGACGCGGATCAGTGCTCATGCGCTGTCGGCACGAAATCGAAACAAAGCGCGGCGACCGTGAAAGCATCGTGCTGAATTCGATCCCCTTCCAGGTCGGTAAGTCGAATTTGGTCGAAAAACTGGCGGAAGCGGCGAAGGAAAAGCGGATCGAGGGGGTCGCGGATATTCGCGATGAATCCAACCGTCTGGGCATGCGCGTGGTCATCGATCTCAAACGCGATGCAACTGCGGAGGTCGTACTCAATCAGATTTGGCGGCACACGCCTGCGCAATCGTCTTTCCCCGCCAATATGCTCGCCATTCGTGGCGGGCGACCCGAAGTTCTTTCGTTACGCGATATCATCCAGGCGTTCATCGCTTTCCGCGAAGAAGTCATTACGCGGCGCACGAAATTCGAACTGAACAAAGCCCGCGAACGCGCACATATATTGCTCGGTCTGGTTGTCGCCGTATCCAACCTCGACGAAGTCGTTGCGATGATCCGCAGTGCGCCCAACCCGGCAGAGGCGCGATCGAAACTACGCGCAAAACAATGGCCTATCGGCGATATCGCACAATATATCCAACTGATCGAAGCAATCGAACCGACTGCCGATCAGGCGGACGGCACGTATCGCCTGTCCGAACGGCAGGTAAAGGCGATTTTGGAGCTTCGCCTTCACCGTTTGACCGCACTTGGCCGGGATGAGATCGGTGGTGAATTGGAAGGTCTGGCCAGCGATATCGAAGAATATCTTTCGATCCTGGCTGATCGGGTGAAACTTTACGGTGTTCTGCGTGACGAATTGCAGGAGATCCGCGATACCTATTCCACGCCGCGCCTATCCGAGATCGCACCTGCTTGGGACGGTCTGGAAGATGAAGATCTGATCGAGCGCGACGAAATGGTCGTTACGGTCACTTTGGATGGGTACATTAAGCGTACCCCCCTATCGACCTTCCGCGCGCAAAATCGCGGCGGCAAGGGCCGCGCCGGAATGGCGACGAAGGACGAAGACGCGATCAGCGAAATGTTCGTGACCAGCACGCATAACCCCGTGCTATTCTTCTCCACTTCAGGGAAAGTCTATCGGCTGAAAGTATGGAAGTTGCCAGAAGGCGGCCCGTCGACCCGCGGACGACCGATCGTGAACCTGCTGCCATCTCTCGAAAACGACGAAACCATTCGTACGGTCTTGCCGCTACCTGAAGACGAGGAAAGCTGGGGAGCCCTGAACGTCGTATTCGCGACGAAGAAAGGCAGTGTCCGACGGAACAGTATGGATGCCTTTGCCAATATTCCTTCGAACGGAAAGCTGGCCATGCGGTTCGATGATACATCGAAGGACAAGTTGATCGGTGTTGCGTTGCTGGAAAATGGCGACGACGTTCTACTTGCCACTAAACAGGGCCGCGCCATTCGTTTCGGCGGAGAGGACATCCGCGAATTTCAAAGCCGAACGTCGACCGGTGTGCGCGGCATGAAATTGAAATCGAATGACGAAGTCGTTTCGCTATCGATCCTCCACGGCGGAACGGCAACTCCCGACGAACGCGACGCTTATTTGAAGGTCGCTCCTTGGAAAAGCGATGATATTAGGGAGTTATCGGGTCATCACGCCGACATGGCGGACGCCGAACAATTCATCCTGACCGTTTGCGCAAACGGATATGGCAAATTATCCTCGGCTTACGAATATCGACAGGCTGGGCGTGGTGGCCAGGGCATTACCAATATCGATAATATCAAACGTAACGGCCCGGTTGTAGCCAGCTTTACCGCAACCAAGAACGATCAACTGATGCTCGTGACCGATCGGGCGAAGCTCATTCGTATCGGCCTGGAAACCCTACGCGTTATCGGCCGTGCGAGTGCCGGCGTCCGCCTTTTCAACGTTGACGACAAAGAACAGATTGTCAGCGTCGCCAAGCTGGACGAGGACGAAACACCGGAGAACGAGGCCGAGGAATTGGTCGTCGAAGAAATGGTCGCGCGCGGTAGCGCCGAAACCGAACCGCATACGACGCTGCATTCGGACGAGAGCGTGGATGGCAGTGGTAGCGAGAATGAGGGGGACCGCTAGAAAAGAGGGTGCCGTGCCAGGTTACTTTGCTGCTAAAGCCTTTCTCGACTGCTGGACTATTGCGGTTGCTATAAGAAGCTGTCCCACGAAATAGCATGGCCAAACGAACAGGCCTGCCGCCGCTTCACCCGCATCGCTGCCGAAATTCCAGAAGATGAGCAGGTCGGATATGACAAACAACACTGCCCCAATTCCTACGCGGTAACGGGAAAATACGCTCGTCCAAGCCGCCCCTGCCATCGCTCCAAGTATAATCGAATATAAGGTGACGCCAATGTTCTGGGTCAAAAGCCATGCTATGATCGGGATAAATAACACCATCATTGCCGCCGCCAATTTCTGGCTTCCGGCCAAAACATTCCGGCGGTTTCTTAGATAGAGGATGATGGCCAGGCTATTCGAGATCAGAAATACCCCACCGCCCGATATTAAATCCTTTTCCACCACCATGTCGGCAATTGCCGCACAGACCATTACAGCCGTTAGCAAACTAGCATTGAAGCCTCGCCCCCGACGCCAGGCATATGCGGCAAGACATCCAACCGCGCAGCCCTTAAGAACCAAAATGGCCCATTCGTTATGTGAACCGGAACGCAGGGAGTAATATGCGATAGCCGCGCTCAACGCGCCGACCAACCAGGGCCGATGTTCAATGAGTGCCCGTGCCGCCATTATTCCCTCCGGCGGCGCTCTTGGACTTGATGTGCGGGGCAGGCAAGCACTAGGTGCGTTGCATGACACATCAGGTTCACATCATCGGCGGCGGGCTTGCGGGTAGCGAAGCCGCCTGGCAATTGGCGCAACGGGGCATCAGGGTGCGCCTTTCCGAAATGCGCGGTGGTGGCGATATGACGCCCGCCCATCAAAGCGAATATTTGGCGGAACTGGTATGCTCCAACAGTTTTAGGTCCGACGACAGCGATCGCAACGCGGTCGGCCTATTGCATGAGGAAATGCGCCGACTTGATTCTGTCGTCATGGCAGCCGGCGCGACTGCACAAGTGCCGGCGGGGTCCGCAATGGCCGTCGATCGGGATATGTTCGCCGCCGAAGTACAGCGGCGACTGACCGAACACCCAAATATCACGATTGTGCGTGAACGGATCGACTGTCTGCCTTCCGAAGGGCTGACTATCGTGGCGACAGGACCGCTGACCGCTGCGACGCTGGCCGAAAGTATCGTCGAGGCGACGGGCCAGGATCGGCTGGCGTTCTTCGATGCGATCGCGCCGATCGTACATCGCGACAGTATCGACATGGACATTTGCTGGATGCAATCGCGCTGGAACAAACCATCGGCGGGTGGCGAAAACGGTAGCGATGAGGATGGCGATTATATCAACTGCCCGATGACCCGGGAGCAGTATGCCGCATTCCATCGGGGTTTGATCGATTCGGAAAAAACGTCGTTCAAGGATTGGGAAAAAGATACGCCGTATTTCGAAGGGTGTATGCCGATCGAAGTCATGGCGTCACGCGGGGTCGACACTTTGCGTTATGGTCCGATGAAACCGGTCGGGCTTGACGATCCGCGTACGGCCTGCGCGGAGTTTCCGCAAGGTCGATGGCCCTACGCCGTCGTGCAATTGCGGCAGGATAATCGCCTGGGAACCTTGTGGAATATGGTCGGCTTCCAGACCAAGATGAAGCACGGGGCGCAGGTCGCGCTGTTCCGAACAATACCGGGTTTGGAGAACGCCGAATTCGCGCGGCTGGGTGGGCTGCACCGCAATACGTTTTTAAATGCGCCGCTCGTGCTGGACCGACAGCTTCGACTCAAAAGCGCGCCACATATTCGGTTCGCCGGGCAGATTACCGGATGCGAAGGCTACGTTGAGAGCGCAACGATAGGAATGCTGACCGGGATGATGGCGGCGGCGGAACTGGCGAATGAACGTTGGAAAGCACCTCCTTCGACCACCGCAATGGGTGCACTGTTGTCGCATATTACCGGTGATGCGGAAGCGGACACCTATCAACCGATGAATGTCAATTTCGGATTGTTTCCCCCCTTGCATGATGTGCGAAAGAAACAGCGTAAGGAAGCCTATACCGGCCGGGCAAAAGCCGAATTCGGCGAATGGCTTACAACGGGCGTAGCGGTTCCGGCATAACCCGATCAACAGCGGCAAGCAGGCTTCTTCGCGCGTCGTTTCGGACGAGTCGTAGCAAACTCCTGCGCGGTCAATCGATCATCGTTGTCCGCATCGGCATTGTCGAAACGAGTAGCGGTCGAGACAGCCCATTCTTCGAAAGTCAGCAAGTTGTTGCCATCTTTATCCAGCTTCCGAAAGGCGTTGGTTCGGGTAGATAGCATTTCGTTACGGGAGATAATGCGATCACGGTCGCGGTCGTACCGAAAGAAGCGGCGTTCTTCGCGCGACAGGTCCGTGGCTTCCGGCGGTGCCGGTCCGGTCATCGTACCAGGATCGACGTTAGGCAATTCGTTTATATCCGCGCCCTCCGCTTCCGCGACAGGTTCGGGGGGCGGCGCGGCTTCTTCGATCTGCGCCCGCCCCTGCCACCAGAACAATCCAACCGCGAGCATGACAATTGCTAGCATTCCCCCCAACAAAACTCGATTCATTCCAACTCCAATAGATATTATTGAATTACGGTATGTTATCGGCCGAACATGCCAATCTTCATGATATGAAAAATGTCCGCGCGACCGGCAATCAATGGCCCCCCGCTTCGAGCGATACTACGCCGACCCAATGAACCCAGCACCATCAGCGAACGAAGCGCGTAGGGAAGTTTGATCGGCCCGTCACACTGATCTTCAGCCAAATCCAGCACAATGGAACGTTCATCGGTATCGCTCATTCGGGATGCCAAGTCAGCCAACGCCCAAACGGCCCCGCAGTGGGAAGCGTTCTTCATATCGCGTTCACGGTCAGTCCCGTTCAGCCGAACCATCGCAGCAAAACAAGCGGCACGCCCGCTGGCAAATTCCAAAGCAGCGTCGTCCGGCAGGGGCGGCTCGGACAGCAGGGCCTCCCAACCGTCGACGAGTGCAACCAACGCGCTTTCTTCCCCGACCCATTGCCGCGAAATCGCATCGAGCGTCGCATCGCCATTGGGTCGACCCTCCACCGCTTTGCCCAACTGGTCCCGCCACCATGCAATTCTCATCTGCGTCAACATCCCTTCCTTCGATTGGCTGACGAACTGCCCCATTCGACGGTCGAGGCTTAAAAAGGCGGTGAGCGCATGTTTGTGAAAGCCGGTCGCATGCGAAATTGCGAGCTTCTGCTCAATAGGCAGGTCATCCATGATCGATACGTTCGGCGACGCCGTCATGGAGCTATAACCGAATATGAATTTTGGAGAACCGCCAACACGATCCGTCTACTTTACGTAGCACACCTTCTTTACCGCCTCGACGATCCTCGGCGTGTCCAGAAGCGCGAGTTTTTCTAGGTTGGCGGCATAAGGCAATGGAACGTCTTCGTTACACACTCGGGTTACGGGTGCATCGAGATGGTCGAAACCGTCTTCCATACAGATCGCGGTGATTTCGGATGCGATCGAACAGGTTGGCCAACCTTCTTCTGCGATTACGAGCCGGTTCGTTTTCGCCAGACTGTCGAGTATCGCGTGATGATCCAATGGCCGCAGGGTGCGAAGATCGATGACTTCCGCCTCGATACCCTCTTCGGCAAGCGTGTCGGCGGCTTCCAAAGCCAGTCCAACCCCGATGGAATAGCTGACGATCGTGACATCGCCGCCCTCACGCACAATCCGTGCTTTACCGATCGGCAGCACGTGTTCGTCCAGTTCGGGCAGTTCGAAACTACGCCCGTATACCAATTCGTTTTCCAGAAATACGACTGGATCTTCGCAACGAATGGCGGCTTTCATCAACCCCTTCGCGTCGGAGGAGTCATATGGCGCGATGACCACGAGCCCCGGCACGCTTGCGTACCATGGGCCGTAGTTCTGACTATGCTGTGCGCCAACTCGGCTGGCCGCACCATTGGGCCCCCGAAATACGACTGGACAACGCATCTGACCACCGGACATGTAATTGGTTTTTGCAGCGGAATTCACGATATGATCGATGGCCTGCATAGCGAAATTGAACGTCATGAACTCCACGATCGGACGTAACCCACCCATCGCCGCGCCGGTGCCGATACCTGCGAAACCATATTCGGTGATGGGCGTGTCGATCACCCGCTTCGGCCCGAATTCGTCGAGCAGACCCTGCGTCACTTTGTACGCGCCTTGATATTCGGCAACCTCTTCGCCCATTACGAACACGCGTTCGTCGCGGCGCATTTCTTCGGCCATCGCATCGCGTAAGGCTTCGCGCACTGATACGGTCGCCATATTGGTGCCGTGTGGTATTTCGGGATCGCTTTTCGGCTTCGATTGCGCCGGTTTGGAGATTTCGGCTTTGCTGGCTTCGCGTCCGACATCCTTCCCCTCGCCCGGGACATCATCTTTTGGTTTCACGGGTTCTTCATCGGAAGGCGCCTCTATTTCAGATGCATCCTCCCCCTCGCCTGCGAGCATGGCGATAACCGTACCGACCGCGACATTTTCCGTGCCTTCTTCGATCAGCAACTTGCCTACCGTACCCTCATCGATCGCTTCGAATTCCATGGTCGCTTTATCGGTCTCGATCTCAGCGATGATATCTCCGGGCGCGACCGTATCGCCTTCCTTCACCATCCATTTGGCGAGTGTACCTTCTTCCATCGTTGGGGACAGAGCGGGCATTTTCAGTTCGACGGACATCGCTCAATACTCCCCGACCAAAACGTCAGTGTAGAGTTCTTCGCTCGCCGGCTCTTCCGAACTTTCCGCGAAATCCGCAGCTTCGCTGACGCGGGCGCGGATTTTCTTGTCGATGGCTTTCAATTCTTCTTCCGTCTTGCCCGCGTCGATCAGCGATTTCTTGATCGCTTCGATCGGGTCCTTGGTATCGCGAAAATCCTGAACTTCTTCGCGCGTGCGGTACTTGGCGGGATCGGACATCGAATGCCCGCGATACCGATAGGTGTTGCATTCGATCAGTACCGGACCATTGCCTTCCCGAACATGCGCAAAGGCAAGTTCCGCTGCGCCGCGTACCTCCAGCACATCCATGCCGTTCACATCCATACCCGGAATGCGAAACGCCGCACCGCGCCGGTAGAATTCCGTTTCCGCCGATGACCGTTTAACCGCCGTGCCCATCGCATATTGGTTGTTCTCGACCACGAACACCATCGGCAGGTTCCATAAAGCCGCCATATTCATCGTTTCGTAAACCTGTCCCTGGTTGGCCGCGCCGTCGCCGAAATACGCAAGGCACAAGCCGCCGTCGTCGTTGTACTGATGCGCCAGCGCCAGCCCGCCCCCCAGCGCAACCTGCGCGCCGACGATACCATGGCCACCGTAAAATTTATGCTCGGTCGAAAACATATGCATCGACCCGCCTTTACCCTTCGAAATGCCGGCCTGACGACCAGTCAATTCCGCCATGATGACATTGGGGTCGATACCGTATGCCAGCATATGGCCGTGGTCGCGGTAACCGGTGATGACACTGTCTTTGTCGTTGTCGAGCGCGCTTTGCAGACCGATCGCCACGGCTTCTTGGCCGATATAAAGATGGCAGAACCCGCCGATCAAACCGAGGCCATAAAGCTGCCCTGCCTTCTCTTCGAACCGGCGGATCAACAGCATCTGTTCGTAAAATTTCAGCAGCTGATCTTCGTCCGCTTCGAAACGCGGCGACTTCTCATGCGCTTTCTGCAACGCGTCGAGCGCGATTTCCTGCGCCGAATTCTCGGCCTCCTTCTTCGATGCGGTTTTGCGATTGCGCGCCTGCTTAGCCAAATCCAAATTCCTCGGTCTTGCGGCGCCCTGGGGACGAGGACTGCCTGATCGTCGAATTGCCAAGGCTATAGGCGGAAGGTCATGCCGGACGCAACGGGCGAGCAGCATCGAAACCTGCTAATTATGAGATGTGCGGCACCAATACAGGGCGTTATTTTTAGTCGGACAAAGTCAGAACGACTTCGTCCGGATGCACAACGTTCAAATTGCGGCGCAGTTCTTCGCCAACAAGATCGGGATCGGCATTGTCGGGATCGAGCAATTCCACCCGGTTCTTCAACGCATCCCGCTCTTCATGCAATATGGCGATGCGTTCATGCCGCTGTTTCAATAGATTGGAATTTTCGCCCCAGGCCAAAAGTCCGCTAGGCCCCGCAATAGCTAGGCCCATGAGCAATAGCAGTATGCCCAAGGCGATACCTTGCGTCATCCGCTCTCTCGGTAAGCTGATTGTGTGTCCCTCGATCGTCACATTTCCACTAGAATCACAGACGGCCGCTGCGTTCAAGAACTATTTGCAACAGATCAGTAGGATCGCGGCAGATCGAGCACATGTTCTGCGAGATAGCTGAGTATCAGATTGGTAGAGATCGGCGCAACCGTATAAAGGCGCGCTTCACGAAACTTACGTTCGACATCGTATTCTTCGGCGAACCCGAACCCGCCATGGGTCTGCACGCACATATCGGCGGCAGCCCAACTGGCTTCCGACGCCAGCATTTTCGCCATATTCGCTTCCGCCCCCGCATTGCCTCCGTCGTCAAACGCCCGCGCCGCTTCGTGTACCATCAATTCTGCCGCCCGCATTTGGGCGTAACATCGGGCAATAGGAAACTGCACGCCCTGGTTTTTGCCGATCGGTTGGCCGAACACCTGCCGATCCTTAGCGTAGTTGCCGGCCTTTTCGATGAACCATTTGGCGTCACCGATACATTCCGCCCCGATGAGAATACGTTCCGCATTCATCCCGGACAGAATGTAGCGGAAGCCCTTCCCCTCCTCCCCGATAAGCGCGCTTGCCGGTATGCGCATATCGTCGAAGAAAACTTCGGTGCTCGAATGGTTCATCATCGTGCGGATGGGTTTTATGGTCATGCCCCGCCCGGCAACCGCCCGCATATCGACTAAAAACAGCGATAGGCCATCCGTCTTCTTCGCCACGTCTTCCCGCCCGGTTGTGCGAGCAAGGAGCATCATCAGATCGGAATGCTCAGCCCGGCTGGTCCAGATCTTCTGTCCATTGATTACGTATTCATCGCCATCGCGGTGTGCGAATGTCCGCAGGCTCAACGTGTCCGTTCCGCTGGTTGGTTCGGACACCCCAAACGCCTGCAACCGCAATTCGCCCTTGGCGATCTTGGGGAGGTATTCGTCCTTTTGCGCATCGCTGCCATAGCGCAGCAACGTGTTCATCACATACATCTGCGCATGGGCCGCAGCCCCGTTGCAACCTGCCGCCTGGATTTCTTCCATGATAATGGCAGCGGCATTCAGCGACAATCCGCTGCCACCGTAATCCGCGGGGATCAGCGCTGCGAGAAAACCTGCTTCGGTCAAGGCATCGACAAATTCCGCTGGGTAAGCGCGCTCGCGATCTTTCTCCCGCCAATATTCGCCGGGAAAGGCTTCGCATAAAGCACGCACTGCGCGGCGGATTTCATCGAATTCTTCCTGGTCATGCAAAATATGGGTTCCTTTTACCTGCTGCAATCGTTGGCGAAGGGAGGCGAATCTGTCCAGTCTTGCACGGAACAACAGAGTTGGTTACAGATGAAACCATATTGTACGGAGAGACCTATGACCGATCTGTTTGAAAATCCTGCCGGCTTGGATGGTTTTGAATTCGTCGAATTCTGCGCGCCTGAGAAAGGCGCATTAGAGCCTGTGTTCGAAGCCATGGGATTCACCCGTGTGGCGAAGCATCGGAGTAAGGATGTTGACCTTTGGCGGCAGGGCGGCATTAACCTGATCGCGAATTACGAACCGCGGTCCGCCGCCTGGTTCTTCGCTCGCGAACACGGGCCGAGTGCATGCGGTATGGCTTTCCGGGTACGCGATGCACGAGAGGCGTATAATCATTTGATCGCACAGGGTGCAGAGCCGGTGGCGAACGAGCCCGGCCCGATGGAATTGCGTATTCCCGCAATCCGCGGGATCGGGGGCGCGATCCTGTATTTGATCGACCGTTATGCAGACGAACAGGGCGAAGGACTGTCGATCTACGATATTGATTTCGAATATCTGCCAAATGCCGAACGGTATCCGGAAGGGGCCGGTTTCAAATATATCGATCATCTGACGCACAATGTTTACAGCGGCCGGATGGCTTACTGGGCCGACTATTACGAGACGCTCTTCAATTTCCGCGAGATCCGGTTCTTTGATATAAAGGGCGAATATACCGGGCTGACGTCGAAAGCATTGACCGCCCCCGATGGCAAAATTCGCATACCGTTGAATGAAGAGGGCGAAGGCGGAAAAGGGCAGATCGAAGAGTTTTTGAAGGAGTTCAACGGTGAAGGTATTCAGCATATCGCCCTGATCTGCGACGATCTCGTGAAGTGCTGGGACCGATTGAAAGAATTCGGTGTCCCGATGATGAAAGCACCGCCCGAAACCTATTACGACATGCTTGACGAGCGGCTGCCCGGGCATGGTGAGGACGCCGATGCCCTCAAGATGCGTGGCATTCTTCTTGATGGCACCACCGAAGGCGGCGAGCCCCGTTTGCTGCTACAGATTTTTGCAGAAGCGCAAGTCGGTCCCGTTTTCTTCGAATTCATTCAGCGCAAGGGCGACGACGGTTTCGGTGAAGGCAACTTCAAGGCGCTTTTCGAAAGCATCGAACGTGATCAGATCACGCGCGGCGCATTAAAGGTCGAAGCTGAACCGGAGCCTGCAGAATGACCAATACTGCATCCGAACATCCGATCGCGCTCGGTGGCGTTCACCATGCAGCGTATCGCTGCAAAGACGCGAAACAGACGGTCGAATGGTACGAACGCGTACTTGGCATGGAGTATATGAGCGCATTCTCCGAGGATCATGTTCCCTCTACCGGCGACTACGACCCGTATATGCACGTGTTTCTGGATGCCGGAAATAACAACATTCTGGCGTTTTTCGAACTGCCCAATCAGAAAGAAATGGGCCGGGACGAAAATACACCGGAATGGGTCCAGCATCTTGCATTTCGTGTAGCGAACGAGAACGCTTTGAATGAGGCGAAATCGCATATCGAGGGTCTCGATATCGACGTTCTTGGGCCGACCCATCATGGCATTTTCAAATCGATCTATTTCTTCGATCCCAATGGACATCGCGTCGAACTAGCGGCCGACATCGGT
This sequence comes from Pontixanthobacter sp., assembly GCA_049682975.1. Classification (GTDB taxonomy): domain Bacteria; phylum Pseudomonadota; class Alphaproteobacteria; order Sphingomonadales; family Sphingomonadaceae; genus Pontixanthobacter. The sequence goes on from JBAUIN010000275.1 coordinate 24,340, forward strand.
ACTGAAGATCAGTATGCCGAGCTAAAGAAAGTTGCGATGCCGATGCTCGACGAATGGAGCGAAACGAAGAAGGCGCCCCGGCATGCCGATTGGCTGCATGAAGTTGCGCGCACGGAAAATGCCGCTAAAGGCTAGCCAAAGCGGGGCTCTCATAAAAGTTGCGCTGGTTTTTGTGCATATATTTTGAGGACATCGATGCAGGCCCAATCTAGCGATCCACAATCCGGCGATACCCCATCCCTAACGGATGCCGGAAGAGTGGCCGAACCGACGCAGAACCCGATCGCCACCGTCCAGAACCAACTCGCCGAAATGGCAGACGGTTTCATACGCGCATTGCCGAATATCGCGATTGCCGTGGTAATTTTAGTCATAACCTGGATCGTGGCGAAGTTCGCCATCCGTATCGCCGACCGATTGATCGGCAAGACCGAAATGCGACCGAGCCTTAAAAGCCTGGTCGACACTTTGGTGAAAATCGCGATTTGGCTCGTGGGAATCATGGTGGCCCTCGTGGTCTTGATGCCGGGTCTCACTCCTGCCAGCCTGTTCGCAGGATTGGGTATCGGCGCAGTCGCCATCGGGTTCGCGTTTCAGGATATTTTCGAGAACTTCTTTGCCGGTATCCTCATTATGTTGCGCGAAAAAATGCGGATCGGCGATGTGATCGAATGCGAAGGTATTTCGGGTAAGGTTGAGCACATCACCCTACGCGAAACCTATGTGCGTAAACTTTCGGGCGAAGTGACGCTCGTGCCCAATTCCGTGCTTTTCAAAAACCCGGTCGAAATTCTCACGGACGATTCGAAGCGGCGGCACGAAGTTGTCGCCGGGGTGTCTTACGATACCGATCTGGATTATGCGGCCAACCTGATCCGCAAAGCGGTCGAAGGGATTGATACCATCGATAAGGACAAGAAAGTCGATGTGTTCGCTACCGAATTTAATTCCAGCTCGATCGACTTCAACGTGCGTTGGTGGGCAGGATCATCCCCGCGCGACATGCATGAAAGTCGCGATGCAGTCGTCCGTGCCATCAAGCGCGCGCTAGACGATGCGGGTGTCGAAATTCCGTTCCCTTATGTCACACACACTTTCAAAGAGCCGGTTCCGTTGGGCAATGCCGACAATTCGACCGCGCAAACGGATGGCGACGACCGCGCCTGATCCACGCGTGTCAAATGCCACGTACCAGGTGCGATAGGAGGCAATGAAAACGCCTTCAGCCGATGGTCAGCTAACGCGCGGCGCGGAAATTATGCTGGCGATCGTCGGCGGAATTCTTGTGGCGAATGCCTATTACATTCATCCGATAATTTCTGCCGTTGCAGCGGATTTCGGGGTTAGCCCGGCAATGATCGGACTGGTGCCGGCACTGAACCAAGGCGCTTTGGCGCTAGGTATTTTTCTGCTGCTGCCGCTGGGCGACCGTTACAGTAATCGCTGCCTCGCGATAATCTTTGCGATCGGTCAGACCGCCTCGCTACTCATCATGGTGTTCGCGCCGAATTACCTCGTATTCGTATCGGGATCGACGATCCTCGGCTTTTTTACCATCGCGCCTTACCTGTTGCCGGCCTATGCATCGAAGCGTGTTCCAGTCGAGCGGCTGGGAAGCGTGACCGCCACGCTCACGGCCGGCACGATCTTCGGAATATTGATGGCCCGCGTAGGCGCAGGTGCGATCACCCGCTATTTCGACTGGCATTGGGTGTACATCGTCGCCGCAGTTCTAATGATCGGAACGACGATTGTCCTGCCCTTCATCATGGAAGGCCGCAAAGCACGGGCGCAAAATGCGGACCGGTCGAGTTACGCTGCGCTGGTAATGTCCTTGTTCGCCCTGATGAAAGCGCATCCGAATGTTTTCATGTCGGGAATTATTCAGGCACTCAACTTCGGCATCTTCCTCGCCATTTGGCTAGGGTTGGCGCTATATTTACCTAGCCCGAAAATGGGATACGGCGTCGATATCGTCGGATATCTGGCAGGCTTCGCAATTATCGCATTATTCGTAACCCCGCGTTTGGGCATCTGGGCGGACAAGGTTGGTGCGGAAACCGTGCGGTTCCGACTTTCTGTCATTCAAATGATTGGCGTATTCCTGCTGCTTCCGCTCGGCCATTCGCTTT
>JBAUIN010000276.1:0-25167 GCA_049682975.1 Pontixanthobacter sp.
CGGCCCACTTTCTGACGGTCCGTAGAGCGCCCCAATCTCGGTCATTTCAACCACTGCTTTGAAATCCCAACAGCCGACATTCGGTCAAACGTGATGATTGTGCCGAATAGAGTCCTGATTGCTGTCGCTTAAGATGAACCATTGAAATACATAAAGCTGCCGTTTGCGCTCACGTCTGCGAAAAACGGATAGCGCCAATTGCCGTGAGACGAACCGGCAGTGTGCATTGCGATTTCGGCCTTATTGCGTCCTGATCCTCTCGTACAGGATGCGTGTTTCCAACAGGTTGGAAATGCGCAGCGCAACCTCGATCACATCGAACGGCTTGGACACGAAGTCCTTCGCTCCCAGCGCCAATGCGCGGCGGCGCGCCTGCAGCGTGGTGTCCGCGGTCAGCACCAGCACCGGGCGAAATTCGTCTGCCCGATCGTGCCGCGAAAAGGCTTCCAACAATTGAAAACCATCGATCTGCGGCATCATCAGATCGAGCAGGACCAGATCGGGGGCCAGATCGGCATAGGCCGCGGCTGCCTCCAGCGGGTCCGTCAGCGTGTGGATATCGCGATACCCTTCACGCTCCAGCACGCTGCGTAACAGCAGGATGTTCGCCTCCTCGTCATCGATGGCAAGGATTCGGCGGGATAGAATTTCCCGCGGTTCGATCAGCTTCGTCGTCATCGATCCGTTCCTTCGTTTTCACACAGGGGCAACGTGAACCAGAAACACGCGCCGCCTGTTCGATCCGCCGATGGATCGTCATGCGTGGCACGATAGCCGATCTCTCCATCCATGGATTCAACCAGGCTTTTGGACAGCGCCAGGCCGATGCCGGTTCCTTCGATCGTCGTGCGTTCCTGTTGTCCCAGCCGTTCGAACGCGGTGAACAGGCGCGGGACATCCCCCGGGGCAACGCCGGGGCCGTCGTCCTGTACTAGAATATGCACCTGCCCGTCCTGAACCCGGCATGCCAATTGAACGAAATTGCCGGTGGTGGCATATTTGGCCGCATTGGCCAGAAGATTGAGAATGATCTGCACCACCCGCCGCCGATCGCCGAGCACGAATAGCCCGGCGGGTGGGGGATCGAACCTGAAGTCCAATCCCGCAGCGGCGATGATCGGTGCCGACAGGTCGCGCACCTCCTCCATGATTTCCGGTAGATCCAGCCGCTGTGTCTCGGGCGGCGTTCTGCCGGTTTCGATACTGGATAGATCGAGTAGATCGTTGATCAGCGAGAGGAGATGGCGGCCCGCCTTGGCAATCTGTTCGATGGCGGTGCGGTGCGATGCGTCAAAACTGTCTGCGTCGATTTCCAGCAATTGTCCAAAGCCCAAAATCGCATTCATCGGTGTACGCAGTTCATGGCTGGTGCGCGAAAGCAGTTCGGTCTTGGCGCGGTTGGCGGCGATCGCATCCTCGCGCGCCGTGCGCAGTGCGTCTTCCGTGGCGCGCCGTTCGGTCATGTCGCGCGTCACCTTGGCGAAACCGCGCAGGGTGCCGTCCGTATCGTGCAACGCGGTGATCACGACATTCGCCCAGAACCGGGATCCGTCCTTTCGCACCCGCCAACCCTCATCCTCCGCCGAACCTCGCGTCCGTGCCCGCTCAAGCATTTGGGCAGGCAGGGTGTCGCGGGTTTCGGGCGGGTAGAAGGCGCTGAAATGCCGGCCCATGATATCCTCGGCACTCCAGCCCTTGATACGCTGCGCACCCTGGTTCCAGCTGGTCACGACGCCATCGGCATCCAGCGCGAAGATACCGTAATCGCGTACCCGGTCGATCACGAGACGAAAACGCTCCTCGCTCTCGCGAACATCGCGCTCACGCGCCCGTAACAGGGCGCTGGCCCGGCCGAGCCGCTGGGCGAGCCGACCCACTTCGTCCTTTTCGTTCGGCATTTCCGCCAATGGTTCACCGCGCGCAAGGCTTTCCGCGTTGCCTTCCAGCGCCCGCACGCGGCGCACGATGCCGGTCGAGAACAGATACACGGCCGCGATACTGCCAAGCAGGCCGACGACGGCGCTGATCGCGGTGAGCGTCAGGAACCTTTCACGGACCTGGTCGACCCGCAATTGCCGTTGCTGCAACAGGATCGCTTCGCGTTGCTGGATGGCGTCGATCCGATCGCGCATCCGGTCCAGCACTTCCTTGTTCGTGACGAGCGCGCGCAGCAATGCGGGATCGTTCGTCGCCGCAATGCCCGTTCGCTGCTGCGCCGCGGCGAGCGTGACGATCATGCGCAGCCCGTCGCGCTTGCGTTCGGTCAAACCGCGCAGGCGTTCGAAATCCCGCCTCACGGCAGCATCGCGAATGGCCGTATCGAGCCGGGTCATTATGGCCGGGATTTCCGTTTCGGCCTTTTCGTAAGGCGCGAGGAACGCCTCTTCCTGCGCCAGGGCAAACCCCCGCACTCCGGCGGCGGCCTCGGCCAGCATCGCGTGAACCTGGTAGGTATCGCGCTGAATGGCGAACGCCCGGCGCACGTCATTTTCCGCGCGGATTTCGGCATTGCTGGCGAAATAGAGCGAGACGAGCGCCGCCAGCAGCACCGCAAGCGGGAAAGCGATGACCACCAGCCCCTTGACGGCCAACGGACGGTTGGACCAGAAACGGTGCAGGAACAGGGAACGCGGCGCGGCCAAGATATCAGCCCGGCGCAGGACGCATCTTTGTCACCAGAACGGCGGCCTGCGTCCGGTCGGCGACGCCAAGTTTGCCGATGATGCGTTCCACATGGACCTTCACCGTCGCCGGGCTAATTGCCAGCTCCCGTGCGATTTCCTTGTTTGTCAGGCCCTGGGCGATATATTCCACGACGTCACGCTCCCGCGCTGTCAACAGGCGCGTCAGATCGGTTTCGTGGCTTGTCGATGGCGGCGCGTTCATGGCCGCATTGACCAGTTCCAGCGGAACTGCCGAATGGCCCGACATGACCTGATCGATGGCAATCCTCAGATCGCCTATCGCCGTGTCCTTCAATACGTAACCTGCAGCGCCGGCGGCCAGCGCCTCGCGGACATATCCGGGCATATCATGCAGGGTCAGCATCAAAATGCGCGTCGGCAGGCCCAACGCCGCGATTCGCCGGGTCGCTTCCAGGCCGTCGATACCCGGACCCAGCCGGACATCCATCAGGATGATATCGGGGACCAATTCGCGCGCACGCTCCACGGCTTCTTCGCCCGTGGCGGCGACGCCCACCACGTCGATGCCGCTTTCGACCAGCACCGCCTTCAACCCTTCGCGGGCAAGTTGGTGGTCGTCGACAATCAGGACGCGCGGGTTAGTTGTCACGCTAATTTTTCCGGCAACCAGGCGGTGACGGTCACGCCGGCTTCCGGTTCTGATCGCCATTCGAGCGATCCGCCGATCGCGCCCATGCGTTCGCGCATCACATCGATGCCGATATGGCTGCCCACATTGATGGGTCCATCCGTCCCGTCGCGCATGGTCGCGCCGCAACCCGTATCGGCGATCCGCATGAAACGACGCGCATGATCATCCGCCTGGAGCTCGATCCTGACAGAGCAAGGGCCACCTGCATGTTTGCGCACATTGGCCAGCGCCTCCTGCGCGACCCGGAATAGGGCGGTTTCGACATGCGGCGCAAATCGCGCCGTGTTTGCGTTGCAATGCATCGTTACCCGGTATCCCTGCGGGCCCAGACCTTCGGCCAGCGATTGCAGTGCTGGCACCAGTCCGAGGTCGTCCAGCAATGTCGGCCGCAATCCGCCGATCACGGCGCGCAGTTCCCGCACCAGATCGCGGGCGATGCCGGCGAGGCGGGTCCGGTCCCGGGCGGCGATGCCGCCTGCCGCCGAAGTTCCGGCCCCTTCCAGGATACGTGCCAGCCCGGTGGCGGTCTGCGCCACGCCGTCATGCAGTTCCTGAGATACGCGCAGGCGCTCCTCCTCCTGCGCGGAAAAGATCGTGCCGACCATGGTTTCAAGACGCTTTTCGCGCTCCCGAAGCGCTGCGAGCAACGCCGCGCGTTCGCGCTCACGTTCGATCCGGTCGATGGTCGCACCCATCAGTTCGAGATGTAACTGGAATGCTTCCCGATCTTCGGGGTCGGCGATATCATGGGCGCTGGCGACACCGTCGATCACCAATTGCGCCAACGGGCGACGTTCACTGCCCGGCGCATATATCGCGATCCCGCCCGGCCCGCCCGCCTTGCCTGGCCCAACGCCATCCATGCGCACCCCGGCCGAGCGCTTGCCCAGGAAGAATGCGATCCGCATTGCCGATTTCTGCAGGATGGCGTCGATGGTTTCCGGGTCGGCGGCCGCGAATTCCCGTCCGCTGACCGACAGCAATCGCATACGCGCCGCCCGCGATTCCGCCGCCCGATAGAGTTCGCGCAAATCCGTTACGGTGTCGACCTTCAATGGCGGAAGAGCGGAATTGGGCTGCATCACACGCAATCTACAGCGAAATCCAAAAAATGCATAGGCCAGACGGCCTACGCCGGAAGGCTTGCCACCCGGCGGATTTGCGCGACCGGTTTCGCGGCTATTTCCTTTCTCACGAACCGCAGGCGATTGGAAACGCCCGTTTGCAAAAAGTTCCGATAAGTTATTGATCAGGAGAAAAATGATGAAGACCTTTAATCTTAAGACCCTCGCCTTGATCGCAGCCCTTCCCATGGCAACGATCTGCGCACCTGTGGCCGCACAGGCAACCACGACCGGCAGCGCCATGACCGCGCCGACCTACGCCCCCATTACGGTGGCCGAAGTCGAAGCGGCGCAGATGGCCTGGGGCAACGCACTGGTCGCGATTGCCACGGCGTACGACACGAATGGCCACGCCGCCGCCAAGGCGCTCGCCGGGGATGTGATCGATGCCGCCTATGCCTATGATATGGGGCCGGTCCTGTTCAAGCCGACCTTGGCTAGCGGCGAGTTGGCGCAAACCTTCCGCACCACGCGCGACGGTGCGGTGTCCTATTTCGTTGGCGGCGACAGCAATTTTTCGCAGGATAGCGGGTTCGCCCTGAAAGGCTGGCGCAGTTACGAGATCGACAATGCCGGTATCGTCATCACCGGCAACTCCGCCATGTCGATGGGCCATGTGACCGTCACCGATGCGGATGGCAACAGCACGACGGTCGACAAGACCTGGGGCTACGTTCGTGGACCGGACGGCAAGCTGCGGATCATGCTGCACCATTCCTCGCTGCCCTTCGCGGCGGACTGAGGCTCATCCCATTTTCGATTTCGGCCCGGTATGCACATCTCGGTGGAATACCGGGCCGGTTGATACCAACGAACCGCACCGCTGCGGATATGGAATAATGAAACGATGATTATCATGAATTACGCGAGAACCATGCTGATGGCGGGCGCCGCCCTCGCGCTGCCGATGGCGGCACCCGCCGCGGCGCAGGAAGCCGGCGACATCAAGGTGAAGGCTTTTGTCACTGGCGTGCTGCCCGATGGCGCAATTTCGGAAGTGGAGACGGACACCATCGGCCTGCCGGCCGGGTCACAGACGCGCGCGACCGATTCCGTCGTGCCGACGGTGGCCGTGGAATATTTCCTTTCGCCGAACCTGTCGATCGAAACGATCTGTTGTATCACGCCGCACGACGTGCGCGGCGAAGGCGCCCTTGCCGGAACGGAATTGATCGACAATGCGATCATTCTGCCCGCCACGGTCACCGCCAAGTACCACTTGAACCTTGGCGACACGATCAAACCCTATGTCGGCGCGGGACCGGCTTATTTCTTCATCTTCGGTGAAGACGTGGGCGCCGATGCCGCCGCATTGGGGGTCACGGATGTCGATCTGTCCGACGAACTGGGCTTCGCCCTGCAGGCGGGTGTCGACTTCAAACTGAATGATCGCGGCCTTGGCCTGTCGCTGGATGCGAAACGATATTTCATTGGTACCACTGCAACCTTCGAGGCTGGACAGGCCACCGCGTTGCAGACGCATCATGACCTCGACCCATGGGTCGTCAGTGCGGGGTTGGCCTTCCGCTTCTGAAAATAGGGCAAAACGCATGCAAATGGCGGTTGACTGGATCTAATCTCCAGGCAACCGCTTTCGCTGTAGAACCCGTTACGAATACGAAAGACGAAACGCATGTTCAATCGCTCCATCCCCTTCCTTTTGGTCGGCCTTCTTACAATGCCGACCACGGCGATCGCTAGCGACGATGCTGCGGAATTATGGCTGAACCCCTCGGTCAGCTTCGATCTCGACGACGATACGGGGATGGAAATCGAAACGGCGCAGCGCTTTCGCGATGCGGATGATGGTCGCGTGGATACCTTCTTCGCGCGGCTATGGCTTAATCAGGAAATCAACGATGCGCTGACCCTGAGCGGGGCAATCGAACGCCGGATCAATGACGGCGGACCGGACGAGACACGCTTCATCCAGCAGATGTCCACGCGGCACGGTATCGTCCGCACCCGGCTGCGCCTGGAACAGCGCCTGGTTGACGATGCGGATCGGATGGGCTTCCGGCTACGCCCACGATTGGGCGCCGCAGTTCCGATCGATCAGGATGGCCGTTGGTCGTTCAAAACGGATGCGGAGTTGTTCTTGACGTTGCGCGGTAACAATTCAGGGAGCGATACCGGGCTGACCGGCCTGCGCACGCAGGTGGGTTTCGGATATGATGTCAACGATCGCTTGTCGGTTAGCGCGGTGTATTTGCGCCAGCAGGATTTTGAAGACGACGGCCCCGACCAGGTCGGTCACGCGCCGTTGATCGGAGTTGAGTTCGCCTTCTGACGTTCGCGGCTGGTTTTTTCACGGCCCCCGCAAGTCATGCGAACGCTGGACGTTTCGCGGGAAATACAAACATGGGGGTGACAGTTCGGCACGCGACCGGTTAACGCCCGTTCGCTGATGCGAAGTTCCTAGAACAGGCGCGCAGCATCCTATCGACGCGTTCCAGATCGGCACCTTCGGTGCTGCCACCTGCAGCTTTCATCTTTCGTGGGGGAGGAAAGGTGCCATACCCGGCGAACAGGCAATGCCAGCTCGCGTTCGAATAATATTCCTGCGCGTATGCACCCGTGTTGGCGGCGGGCATTGCCTGATGCGTGAACCATGCGGTCATGATCGCCTTGAGCCCATCCGACAGATTCTGATTGGCCGCATTGTCGCGCCAGTATTCTGTGTCGGTCCGCTGGTTCAGGCGGTAATGCGCGACGATATAATCGCGAATGCCATCATAACGCGCGGCAATGCCGTCGTTGAACGCATCCCGATTTTGGGGGGTGAAGCCGCCGCTTTCATAGGCGCGCGCAAACTCCAACGCTGTGGCTATGACGATGTGCAGCGCAGTCGCCTCCAGCGGTTCGAGGAAACCCTGCGCCAGCCCGGCGGCCAGGCAATTGCGATTCCACGTCAGCGCCCGGCGTCCGACCTTCATATGGATCACGCGCGCTTCCTGTTCGCTGTCCACCATATCGATCGCGCTGCGTAATTCGCTTTCGGCATCGTCATCGCGAATATATCGCGATGAATAGACATAACCATTGCCGGTGCGGCTGGTCAGCGGAATATGCCAGCGCCAGCCTGCCTTCATCGCGACCGCTTCGGTTTGCGGGCGAAACTGAGTGTCGCGCGATGTGGGCATGACGATGGCGCGATCATTGAACAGATTATCGCCGAAGGATACAAAAGCGCCGCCCAGTGCCGCGCCAGCAATCACCGCGCGAAATCCGCTGCAATCGATGAACACGGTGCCGCCGATCCGGGTGCCGTCATCGCACAGGAGCGCGGCCACATTGCCATCCCGCGCCAGTTCGACCTCGGCCACGCTGCGTTCCAGATGCACGACGCCGCGCGCCACCGCTTCCTTGCGCAGCAATGCGGCCAGCTTATGCGCATCGAAATGATAGCCGTAACTGGGTGCGAAAGGAAAGGTTTCATCCGCAAGCGGGCCTTTCCCCTGTTGTGCGAGAAGGCTTGCGAGGAAGAAGCGATCGGGATGCGCCGGCACGTCGATCCCGCGGCGGGCGAGCGCGCAATTCTGGACGAAAGCGGGTTCGCTATGGAGATCGGTTGGGCCGGGAAAAGGGTGGAAATAGCTGTCATGGCCCGGTCGCTCGCTCCATCCGGTGAAGCGGATGCCCAGCTTATAGGTCGCGTCGCATGCGGACATCCATTCTGCTTCGTCGATCCCGATATGATCGAAGAAAGCCTTCAGTTGCGGCGTCGACCCTTCGCCGACGCCAATGATGCCTATATCCGGGCTTTCAACGACGGTAACGCTGCCGCCCCGCCCGCCCCATTCATGATGTAACAGCAGCGCGGTGATCCAGCCTGCGCTGCCGCCGCCCAGCACGACGACATCGGGCGGGGTCCGGGGCGGATCGGGGGTGCTCATCGCGTGATGGTTACCGCCCGATCATTCAGGCTTCAATTCCATCGCGAAACCGCCCGCACGCGCGAGCGGGATCTTCAACGTGTCACGACTTGTAACGACGCGCGTTTCGACGGTCATCGCGTGCCGAACGCCCGCCGCGCCATCGCCCAATCCGTCCGCATTATCGCCATCGCGCCAGATGGTCGCGACATAGCGGCGATCGGTATCGAGAAAGTCGAGCGCGACTGTCTGTTCGCGCGCATTCTCGTCCGTCACGCAGCCGACATACCACGCATCCGAATTGCGATCCTGCCGGGCGAGCAGCGCGTATTCGCCAACCGCCCCATCCAGCAGCTTCGTCTGCGACCAGTCGGCGGGAACGCGCTTCACGAAATCGAGCGCGCGGGGATAGGCGGCAAGGTTTTCAGGAAGGTCGGCCGCCATCTGGATCGGCGAATAGATGACTACATAGAACGCCAATTGCCGCGCCAGGGTGCTGGGAATGTCGGGCGCCTCCGCCCCGCGACCCTTCAGGCTGAAGACGCCGGGGGTGTAGTCCATCGGGCCGGACAGCATCCGGGTCCAGACCATTGTCGGCACATGGTCGGGCTGGTTTTTCGGCACGGCCCACGCGTCGTATTCCGCCCCGCGCGCGCCTTCGCGGCTGACCCAATTGGGATAGGTCCGGCGCAGGCCCGTATCCTTGACGGGTTCATGCGGGTTCATGGCAATACCGTATTTCGCGGCGGTTTTCACCACGTCCAGATGGTGGCGGACCATCTCCTGCCCATCATGCCAGACGAATGTCTCGCCGCCTTCGCCGTCGGGCGCGATGATCGATCCGGCATCGGCGACATAGCCCGATTTGACCGCGTCCACGCCGAGCGATTTGTAATAGGCCATCGCGTCGTCCAGCTGCCACCCATACACATCGATATTGCCGCCGGTTTCATGATGGCCGATGATGCGCACGCCTTTGTCCCGCGCGTAATCCGCCACGCGTTGCATATCGAAATCGGGATAGGGCTGTGTAAAATCGAACTCCCGCCCATTGCCGAACCACGGGCCATCCCAGCCGACATTCCAGCCTTCGATAAGCACGCCGCGAAAGCCGTGCTCCGCCGCGAAATCGATATGGCGCAGGGCATTTGCGGTGGTTGCGCCATGCTTCTCGCCGCTCGCCCAGCTACTGGTGTCGAGATGCATTTCCCACCAAATGCCGATATATTTGTGCGGCGTGAAATAGCTCACATCGCCCAGCGCATTGGGTTCGTTGAGGTTCAGTTCCAGATTGCTTTCATACAGTTCGGCCGGCCCGTCCGCGATCCGCAAGGTGCGCCACGGCGTATGGAACGGCGCATCGCGCACCACCTTGGCCCCGCGCGGGCTGGGGGCAAGCTGCGCGCGGAAATTCGTGCCCTGCATCCGCCGCAGCCACATCCCCGAATAATCGACCAGCGCCGCTTCGTGCAGGGCGACATGCACGCCGTCTGCCATGCGGAACGTGATGGGCGTATGCGCCATGGACACCGCATCGGCGGGGGTCTGGGTGTAGAGATATTCGTATCGGTTCCAGTCGCCTGCCTGGATCCACCAGGCATCTGCGTTGTCCATCGCGGATGGTGCGAAATTGAACTCGGTCAGTTCCTCAGCGATCCGCGCGGTTTGAAAATGCGCTTGCTGCGGAAATTCGTAGCGGAAACCGACCCCGTCATCGAACACACGCAGGCGCACGGTGAGCAGACGCGGCGTATCGTCCCGCTCTGCAAAGGTCACGGCCAGTTCGTTGTGATGATCGCGCACGAACCGGCTTTCGCCCCAGACCTGTTCCCATGTCGTATCGACTGTTGCGCGTTCTTCCGCCACCACAGCCATGTTGCGCCGCATCGGATCGTCGTCGGTAAAATTGAAGCCGAGGGTGGAGCGGGTGACAAGCGGCTTCCCATCGCGCATCACCTGATAATACGGCACGCCTTCGCCGTCGGCGTCGAGAGTGACGCTGGTGCGCCCATCGGGGGAAGTCACGGTTCCGGCCATTGCGGGGGCAGCGATCACGGCCGCAACGGCCGCCAGCGTGTTCATGGGGAGGCGCATGTTCATCCTTCGAGCAAAAGTCCGGCAAAAGGCGGCAGAATATCGGCAATCCCGCCATTGATGGCGGTCACTATGTTCTGGTCAGCGGTATGATCGGCAACCGGGATGTTCGTCGCACCGAAATTGAGCAGCCAGGTCAGTGCCTCACCACCCGCGCCCCGCGTCAGGCGCAACAGATCGCCATCCGCTTCGCAACGCTCGACCCGGCCGAGCCGCAGCGCCGGGCGATCGTTGCGCAGCGCGATCATGGCGCGGGTGAAATTGAGGAGGGAGTGCTTGTCCCCATCCTGCCGGTCGACAGCGCGGGCGCGATTGTGATCGCCAACCGGCAGCCATGGCTCGGCCTGCGAAAAACCGCCATGTTCCGCCTGGGCCAGCCAGGGCAGCGGGGTCCGCGCGCCATCGCGGCTCAAGGTCAGCGGCCAGTTGCGTAACGCCTCGGGATCCTGCACCAGTTCGTAGGGAATATCGACCTGTTCCAGCCCCAGTTCCTCCCCCTGGAACAGGATGATATTGCCGCGTAAAGCGCATAGCAGGGTCATCTTGAAACGCAGAAAGGCATCCTTGTGGCCATGATGGGGCCAGCGCGAAACGGCGCGCGGCGCATCGTGATTTTCGAATGCCCAGCTTGGCCAGCCCGTTCCGGGATCGTCCGGCCAATTTGTCAGCACACGGCATACGAGGTCTGGGGTGATCGTATCGGCATACAGGAAATCGAAACCGTAGGCGCTGTTGAGCCGTTCGTCCGCCTTTGCGCATTCCTTCGTGAATTCCAGGCTGCCGGAATCGCCCACCTCTGCCACGGTGAAGCACCTGCCGTATTCATCGATCAGCTGCCGTATTCGGGCGAGGAAATCCAGGATGTCGGGATGCCCCTGATTATGGATATTCTGCTGGAAATCATGGCCGCGCGTCCGGCGTTTGGTGCCGTTTTCCAGCGGGGGATTATCGGTCAGGGCGGGATCGTGCATGAAATGCAGCACGGCGTCCACACGGAAGCCATCGACCCCGCGATCCAGCCAGAACCGTCCCGCATCCAGCAGCGCGTCCTGAACATCACCATTGTGCAGATTGAGGTCGGGCTGCTGCGGCAGGAAATTGTGGAAATAGAACTGTTGCCGCCGCGCGTCCCAGTTCCAGGCCGAACCGGAAAAGATCGACTGCCAATTGTTGGGCGGCGTGCCGTCCGGCTTGGGATCGGCCCAAACATACCAGTCGGCTTTCGGATTGTCCCGGCTGGCGCGGCTTTCGGTGAACCAGGCGTGCCGGTCGCTGGTATGGGAATAGACCTGGTCAATGATGATTTTCAGCCCGAGCGCATGGGCGCGCGTCACCAGCGCATCGAAATTCCCAAGCGTTCCGAAGATAGGGTCGACGCCGCAGAAATCCTGTACGTCATAGCCGAAATCGAGCATCGGGCTGGTAAAATAGGGGGATATCCAGATAGCATCCACGCCAAGGGATGCGACATAGTCGAGCTTGGCGGTGATACCCGGCAGATCACCGATCCCGTCGCCGTTGGAATCCATGAAACTGCGCGGATAGATTTGATAGATCGACGCGCCGCGCCACCATTCGGCGTCCTGCACAGGAACGATTTGCATCGCCTGGTTGTTCGCCATCCGGTTCATCTTGTATCTGCCGACATTTCAGCCCTGCTGACACGGCAAATGGCATGGCCGAAGGCCGGCAGGTCCAGTAGAATCGTGCCAGGCGCCGTTACCGCGGCCGGGCACGACCCATGCAGGCTTTCCAGCTCCCGCGCGCCGTAGCCGATAGTGGCGTTTACGCGGATTGCCGTGTCCGAAGTGTTGAACGCCAGCAGATATTCGCCGCCAGTCGCGGGATCGAACCGGCTTACGGAAAACAGGCCTGGCTCCTGCGCATAGTCACGCACGATTTGCCGACCCCGGCGCAGCGCCGGATGCGCCGCGCGGATAGCCGCCACATCGGCGATCAGGCGATAGAGCGGGTGGCCGGTGTCGTAATTGTCGCCGGCCGTGGTGGCCTCCGTGCCGATCAGCACATTGTCGTTATAGCTGGCGGTGCGGCTGGGAAACATATCTTCGCGCGCCGCCTGATCGTTGCCGTCGCCGACAAAGCCCTGCTCATCCCCGTAATAGACCGTCGGCGATCCGCGCAGGGTCAGCAGCATGACATGGCCGAGTGCAACGCGCGCCAGCAGTTCCTCCTGCGTTATCTGCGGATTGTCATCGCGGATCAGCGTCGCGAACCGGCCCATATCGTGGTTACCCAGGAACGTCGGCAAGGCGATCGCGGCTTCCTCGCCCCCTTCATACAGCACATCGCCATCGAACATTTCATTCAGGACGAAGGTGCCTTTGCCGCCCCCCAGCACCTCGCGCATCGCGGTCTGGAACGCGAAATCGAGCACGGCGGGGAACCCGTCGCGGCGGGTATATTGGGCGATATACCCACTATCGGGCACGTCCTTGTAAACTTCGCCGAAGATGTGGAAGTTGGGAATGCCCTCCTCCTGTGCCACGTCCAGCATGGCGGGCACGAAACTTTGCCAGAAGGTCGGATTGACGTGGCGGGCGGTATCGATGCGGAAGCCGTCCACGCCAAATTGCCGGATCCAGTCCGCATAGATATCCGTCATTCCGGACAGAACGCGCGGATGTTCGGTAAACAGATCGTCCAATCCCACGAAATCGCCATGTCGGCTGCTTTCGCCGGTGAACGTCGTGTCGCCGCGATTGTGGTAATAGATGGGATCGTTGAGCCAGCCGGGGCGCTTGACATCACGCTCCGCCGCCGGGACGGTCGGGGTATATGCGTAAGCGGGATTGGTCAGCCTAGCGAAATTTTCCTTGGTCTGGACCTCATCGCCCATGAAGCCCTCGTTGATGGGCCTGCCATCGACCGACCGGGAATAGGGGAAATCCGCCCGGCTGCGATAGATGTAACCGGTTTGGGCACCTTCAGCATATCCGATCACATCGGCGGTGTGATTGGTGATGATATCCATATAGACCTTCATCCCGCGCGCATGGGCGGCATCCACGAAGGCGCGAAATTCGGCATTGGTCCCGAAATGCGGATCGACGCGGGTAAAATCGGTTACCCAATAGCCGTGATACCCCGCGCTCTTATTGTCAGCAGGCCCCTGTACCGGCTTATTGGCAAAAATCGGCGCGAACCAAATGGCCGTGACGCCCATCCCCTGAATATAGTCGAGCTTCGCAGTCAGCCCGGCCAGGTCGCCCCCGTGAAAGAAGCCCTTATGGGAAGGGTCGAACCCACTCACGAGCCGGTCCGCCGCGTAACCACCCAGGTCGTTTGCGGGGTCGCCATTGGCGAAGCGGTCCGGCAGAACGAAATAGATGACTTCGTCTTCCGGCGGTCGTTCGCGGAAATTCTCCGCATTCCAGGTCAATGCGGTCGCAGGCGTTTGGGCGAAGGCGGGCGACGCGGAAACGAGCGGGGCCATGGATAGGGCGAAAGCGAATGTGACGGGGCGCATTAGGCGGATTTCCTCATTTCGGGCGGGCGGATGGTGGCTCGCAAAAACTCGAGATGGCCGGGCATTTGCGCGACGATGGCGGCGTTGCGTTCCGCGATGTTCCGCATCATCCGCGCGAGATCCGCAGCGGGCATGGCACCGGCGATGGGGTTCCAGCCGCGCGGTTCGATGCCCTGGCCCAGCATCACCTGCAGCCATCCGGGTTCGGTGAACAATTCTTCGTGCTCGCGGTGGATATAGCCATTGGCGCGAAAGCATTCGATCCTTGCGGTCAGCGTTTCGGGCAGGTCCATGTTCCGCATCCGGTCCCAGAAAGGTTCGCCATGACGGGCATTCGCGTAATAATGCAGCACCAGAAAATCGCGGATGCTTTCCCATTCGAACGCGGCCTGCCGGTTGAACTCGCGCGCCATTGCCGAATGGGCCCGAGGGTCGGAGCGCGCGTCCGGCAGCATCTGCAGGAAACGGGCGATGCCGGACTGGATCAGATGGATGGACGTCGATTCCATCGGCTCCATGAACCCGGCTGCCAGCCCCAGCGCCAGACAATTGCCGCGCCATTGTTCCCACCGCATTCCGGTGGTGAAGCGAAGCAGGTTGGGTTCGGCCATCGGCTCCCCGTCGAGGCTGTCCAGCAGAGTTGCCAGCGCTTCGTCATCGGACTGGAAGCTGCTGCAATAGACATGGCCGTTACCGACACGGTGCTGCAATGGAATGCGCCACTGCCAGCCTGCCTTGCGCGCGGTGGCGGTGGTGTATGGCGTGAAATCGCCGGTGGTTGTGCCGGGCACCGCAACCGCGCGATCGCAGGGCAGCCAGTCGCTCCAATCGTCGAAGGGGGCATCCAGCGCCTCGCCGAGTAAAAGGGCGCGGAACCCGGTGCAATCGATGAAGAAATCCGCCTCCACCCGGCGATCGCCATCCAGCGACACGGCGCCGATATCGCCGTCATCCGCCGCTATTGTCACTTTGCCGACCTTGCCCTCGATACGGGTAACGCCCTTCGCCTCGGCATAGCGGCGCAGGAAAGCCGCGTAGAGCGACGCGTCGAAATGATAGGCCCAGGGCATGTCGGGCGCAGGCTTGCCCGGTTCGCTGCGCCACATCTGCATCGCGTTCGCATGCGCGGCGACATCGTTCAGCGCGTAGGCCGACAGATCCCCCGCCAAGCCTTCGGCCTTCGCGCGCAGATAATATTGATGGAACGGCAGCAGGCCCGCCGCGTGGCCGACCTGCCCGAAGGCATGCATGTAGCGGGAGCCTTCGCCCGACCATCCGGAAAATTCGATACCGAGTTTGAAGCTGCCCTTCGTTTCGCGCAGAAACTCTGCTTCGTCGAAACCCAGACCGGCGTTGAACAGGCGTATCTGCGGAATGGTCGCCTCGCCCACGCCGACCGTGCCGATCGCATCGCTTTCGACCAGCGTGATGCGCCGATCGGTGAAGCGGGCCAGCGCCGCCGCCGCCATCCATCCGGCGGTGCCGCCGCCTATGATGGCGATATGCTGTTGCTGCTTTCCATCCATATCCCGTCCTTAAAGACTGGTATGATTACACGGAAACGACGGGCACGAAACGCGAAGACGCGGGCGGGAGGTTTCGACGCCCCCCGCCCCGCGCCCGCATCCGGTCAAAAGCGGTAGGTAAACCCGGCGAGGAACCGCCGGCCATATTCCTGATAGTCGATTACCGCCTCGCGAACCGGAACGTCGAATTGCGATACGAAGGGGGCATTCGTCAGGTTCTGTCCCTGTACATACAGCGAAAGACCATCCAGCGCGCTGCCATCCGCGAAATCGTACCCGATCTGTGCATCCACGATGGTTTCATCCCGCGCACGGCGGCGCGTGGGCTGACCTCCGACCTGCACGAAATCGGCGAGGAAATCGGAACGATAGCGAACGCTGCCGCGGGCGCTGAAACCGAATTTCTCGAAATACAGCGTGCCATTGGCGACATATTTGGAATAACCGGGCAATTCATCGACATCGCCCTGCGCGTTTTCGATCTTGCTTTCGGTATAGCCGACACCGCCGGTCGCACCGAAACCGTCGAGCGCACTGGTGAACATATCGAACGGAATGGTCGCCGAAATCTCACCGCCGTAGAAATCGCCGCCGCCGGTGTTGAACGGCGCGTTCAACAGGCCGATCGTCGTGGTGGTCGTCTGGTTGGACGGTGCGGGGAAGCCCTGAAAATCGAACACCAGTTGCGTGCGGTCGATATAGCTGACAAAATCCTTGTAGAACAATTGCAGCGCGACCACGCCCGAACCGTTCGCGAAATATTTCTCGATATTCACGTCCACGGCATTTGCGCGATAGGGGCGGAGACGCGGATTGCCGCCACTGCCACTGTAGAAGGGTACAACGCCGGTTGGCGAGTTCGCCACATTATTGTCGAACCCGTATTGGAACGCGGCGCTGAAATCGTCGAGGCGCGGGCGCTGTATCTGCCGCGACGCCGCCAGACGGAATACCCAATCGCTATCGAGCCGCAGCGACAGGTTCGCGCTGGGCAGGACATCCCAATATTCGGCACCGATGGTGACCGGCGTTCCGACCCCGTCGGCAAAGGCGACAGCCGAGCTTTTCTGCACCGTGTTGATGGCTTGCACGCCGACATTGCCGGTCAGCTCGCCTGCACCCAATGTCTGCTGCAGATCAAGCTGAAGATACATTGTCATAAGATTCTCGGCGATCTGATAGGCCTTGGCGCCGACGTTGGGATCGAGATTTCGGTCCTGCACCAGAACGCCGGCGTCGATCAGATCGCGCGCATCGTAGCTGACGATCGGCCCCAACCCCAGATAATCGAGATTGGTGGGACGCAGCAGGAATTGTGATGGAATATCGATTTCCTCGCGCCCGTCGGCGGGCAGGATGAAAGACTCGTCCGGCGTCAGGCTCTTGTCGCGATCGGTGTAGGACAGGCCAGCCTTCACCGCCCTGATGAAGCCGTCCATTTCCTTTTCTACGCCCACGCGATATTGCTTCAGCTCGTCTTCCACGATCCGGTCGTTGAAATAGCCAGCCTGGATACGGCTGCCACCCCAGCCCAGCGGGTCGGTCAGGCGGATAAGGTCGGGATCGCTGTAATCGAGCGTGGGGGAGAAGGTCGTACCGTTTTCGTCGCTGACGAAGCCGATGGTGTCGGTTGCCCCGTTCAGCCGGTCATATGCCGTGCCGGCATAGCTCTCAAAGCTCAATTCGTTGCGGTCGGTGCGCGAATACCCGAAATCGAAGAACGCGCTCCAGCCGTCATCGCCCTCATGCGTCAGGTTGAGGCCGCCGGAATATAGGTCCGCCTTGCGCTGGAAGATGTCGTTGCGGACTACGCCTTCGACATTCTCGAACGTGCCGGCGGTTGCGAATTCGCCGAATTCGGTGCTGGTGGTCGTGGCGCTGGCTGGGTCGAAAGTCGTGCCGAAGAATCCACCGAATGCCAGCGGCAGTTCGATACCGCGCTTGGACTGGTCGTCGTCGAAATTGGAATAGAAACCATCCACGGTCAGCATGATCGTGTCTGAAAGTTCCGCCTGCACCGTACCGTTCACGCCGAACCGCTTCAATTGGGTGGAGGTGACGAAGCTCTTCGACCCGCCAATGACGAAGGGGTTGCCGGCCTCGCCGCTGCCGCCATAGCCCCAGGCGTTGAATTCCTGTAGCTGATAGGGCTCGTCCGTATAGGCGGCGGCCAGCGCGATGCCCAGCGTATCGTCAGCGAACTGATCCACGAAAGTTGCATTGACGCGGTAACCGAATTCCTTCGATCCGGCGTTGAGTGCGCCCAGATCGGCGTAGGAGCCTTTCGCCCCTACCGCGAATATACGTTTGCCGGCATCCAGCGGGCGAATGGTGCGCACGTCGATCGTGCCGACCAGACCCTGACCGATCAGGCTGGCGGAAGGCGATTTATAGACGACCACCTGATTGACGACTTCCGATGGATACTGGTCGAATTCCACCGCTCGCGCATCGCCGGTTGATGTCTGTTCGCGGCCATTGAGCAAGGTCTGCGAGAAATCCTGGCCGAGCCCGCGAATAGCGATGGCGTTGGCGCGGCCATTCAGACGCTGCGAGGTGACACCGGGCAGGCGGGCGATGGATTCTCCGATCGAATCGTCGGGCAACTTGCCGATATCCTCGGCGGTGACGGATTCGAGGATAAGATCGCTGTTGCGCTTTTCCGCAACGGCAGATTCCAAAGAGGCGCGAAAACCGGTGACGACAATGATGTTTTCGTCCAGCTCGTCCTCCGCATCGACCGGCGCGGCTTCGGCGATCGGGGTATCGCTGTCCTGCGCCAACGCGGCCTGCGGCCCGAACGCCAGACCCAGCGCGAGCGCAAACACCGAAACGCCCAGCTTGGTCTCGGTGCCCGCCAGCGTGCATGAATCAACACTGAAAATTGCCGAATTGCGCTCTACCACGTCCATTTCTCCCCATATCCACCCTCGTCGGGGCGGTTGTATCATGCCGTTCGATCCGCCGACTTGGTCACGCCCCGCGATCGCTTGTGATACTATGTGTAGGGGGCAATTTTCCGATCTGAATAGCCAGCATACGTATGTTTGTGCATCGCAGCATCGCTTATAGTCACAATTATGCAACATGTGCACGACAGCGATTCTAGGGGGTCTTCGCCAGGTACTGCGCGAAGAATGATGAGAAGCGCAATTTGCCATCGTCTCCCGGTGCGACTAACACCGATGTCAGTAAGCGTTACCCGTCGAACCGGGGGCTGTGACGAGAGGATGGGCGGGCTATGGGATCGGGAAAGGCGACCAGTTTCGACATCGCCTATCTGGCCGGTGTCTCGCAGCCGACCGTCAGCCGGGCATTGCGTGGAGACCAGGCGGTCAGCCGGCCTACGCGGGAAAAGATCGAGAAGATCGCCGCCGAACTGAATTACACGGTCGACAAGAATGCCTCCTCGCTTCGGTCGCAGCGGTCCAACACCATTGCGCTCCTGTTTTTCGAAGATCCCGTGCCGGACGATACCGTCATCAACCCCTTCTTTCTTGCCATGCTGGGATCGATCACGCGCGAATGCGCCAATCGCGGGCTCGATCTGCTGATCAGTTTTCAGCGAATGGAGGACGACTGGCACATGCGCTACCAGGATTGCCATCGCGCGGACGGGCTGATTCTGCTGGGCTATGGCGATTACACCCAATATGAGCGGCGGCTGGAGCAGCTGAAACGGCGGGGCACGCATTTCGTGCGCTGGGGGTCGGTTGGTGGCGACAATATCGGCGCGACGATCGGGTCCGACAATTTCGGTGCGGGGCGATTGGCGGGCGAGCATCTGTTGTCGCTGGGGCGTCGCGACATCGCGTTCCTTGGCCATGCAAGCGCGCAATATCCGGAATTCGCGGAACGCTACCGCGGATTATGCACGGCGCTGTCCGATGCCGGTTACGAAGCGGATGCGCAGCTGCAACGCGATGCGCTGACCGCTGATGTACATGGCTACAATGCGGCGCGTGACCTGTTGGCGTCGGGCGCACAGTTCGACGCGATCTTTGCAGCCAGCGACGTGATCGCGATCGGCGCGATGCGCGCTCTGAACGAAGCGGGAAAGCGTATTCCCGGCGATGTCGCCGTGGTGGGTTTCGACGATATTCCCGCGGCCGCCGTCACGTCACCGCCGCTCACCACGCTGATGCAGGATGTGCGCGGCGGCGGGGAACGGTTGGTGGCGACATTGGCCGGTTTGATCGGCGGGGACGATCACGGCGGCGCGCCTATCCCCGCGCAGCTGATCGTCCGCGCCAGCACGGTGGGTTGACGCGCTTGCGCTCACCCCTGAGCGCCCTCCCGATCGAGACCACATTCGTATGCATCCTTGTCGGACGGCACGACGCCTGCCAGCCTGCGACAGGAATATGAGCGCGGCATAAGTTCGCCCATATCGGGAAAGGACCAACGCCATGGCCACCAGCGCCGCCACGCCCAGCACCACCAAGCCCAGCGCCGCGACACCCGTGGAACCGGCCAGCGCGCAGAAACCGCGCCAGTCGCTTGCCGCGTTGCTCAATATCAGCTTCGGCTTCTTCGGCATCCAGATCGGCTTCGCGCTGCAGAACGCGAATATGAGCCGGATTTTCCAGTCGCTGGGTTCCTCGCTGGATGATTTACCCGCGTTATGGGTCGCCGCGCCGCTGACCGGTCTGCTGGTGCAGCCGATTGTCGGGCATTTGAGTGACAGGACATGGCTTGGCCGGTTGGGTCGCCGCAGACCGTATTTCCTGATCGGTGCGGTACTGGCGGCGCTATCGCTGTTCGCCATGCCGCTGTCCGAAGTCCTGTTGATGGCGGCGGTGCTGCTGTGGGTGCTGGATGCCAGCCTCAACATCTCGATGGAGCCGTTTCGGGCATTCGTTGGTGATATGCTGCGCAAGGATCAGCACACGGCGGGCTATGCCGTGCAAACCGCTTTCATCGGTGCGGGTGCGGTGGTGGGTTCGCTCATCCCGTCGGTCATGGATGCGATGGGGGTCAGCAACGTGGCGGCGGCGGGGGGCATTCCCGACACGGTGCGCTACAGCTTCTGGATCGGCGGCACGGCCCTGTTTTTGGCGGTTCTGTGGACGGTGGTTACGACAAAGGAATACAGCCCGGTCACCATGCGCGGTTTTGCCGATGCCGAGCCGGATGAAGTTGGCGCGCAACCCGTCCGGGCACTCGCCTCGCGCAATTACGCGATGAGCGGATTGTGGGTCGCCGCCGGCGCGGCGCTGGCCTGGATAGTCGGGCAGTTCGACCTGCAGAAGGAAATGTATCTGCTCGCCGCGTTGTTGACGGGATACGGCGTATTGAGCGCCGTCGCGATCGGTCTTGCGAAGAACGGCAGCCCGGCCAATATGCTTTCATCCATCGTCGGCGATTTTTCCGGCATGCCGCCCATTATGAAGCGGCTCGCGCTGGTGCAGTTCTTCAGCTGGTCTGCCTTGTTCATCATGTGGATCAACACAACGCCGGTCGTTGCCCAATATTATTTCGGTTCGGCCGATCCCGATAGCGCCGCCTACCAGAACGCGGGCAATTACGTAGGCGAATTGTTTGCCGTATATAATGGTGTGGCGGCAATAGCGGCGCTTACGATCCTGCCGATCCTGGGCCGTAAGTTCGGCAAGGCGCGCACACATATGTTCGGGCTGATCTGCGGCGCGGCGGGCTTTTCCAGCTTCTTCATCATGCCCACGTCCGGCTGGCTGATCGTGAGCGAGATCGGCATCGGCATCGCCTGGGCCAGCATTCTCGCCATGCCCTATGCGATCCTCGCCAGCAGCCTGCCGCAGG
This sequence comes from Pontixanthobacter sp., assembly GCA_049682975.1. Lineage (GTDB taxonomy): Bacteria > Pseudomonadota > Alphaproteobacteria > Sphingomonadales > Sphingomonadaceae > Pontixanthobacter. Next base: position 21,224 of record JBAUIN010000276.1, read on the forward strand.
CGAAGCTGGGTATCTTCATGGGCCTGTTCAACGTCTTCGTCGTGCTTCCACAGCTGCTCGTGGCGACGGTTATGGGCACGATCATGCTATGGCTGTTTCCCGGCGATCCGATCTGGACAATGGCCTTCGCCGCCGGTGCGTTGGTGTTCGCAGCATTGGCGATGACGCGCGTGAAGGTGCCTGGGGAGGGAGGGTAGATGCTGAAACTGACCGTAATGCTATTGGCGCTCGCGCTATCGGCCACCAGCTCGCCCGTTATCGCGCAGGAACCGGGCGGGTCCGACTGGACCCCGCAGCAATATGTGCAGCTTGAAAACCCGGCATGGTCGCGCGATGCCGTGTTGTACCAGATCAATACACGCCAATTCACGTCCGAGGGCACCTTCGTGGCCGCGCAGCGCGAATTGCCGCGCCTCAAGGCATTGGGCGTCGATGTGCTTTGGCTCATGCCGATCCACCCGATCGGCGAGGTCAATCGCAAGGGCACGCTCGGCAGCCCTTACGCCGTCAAGGACTATACCGGCGTCAATCCGGAATTCGGCACGAAGGCGGAATTCCGGGCGTTCGTGGATGCCGCCCATGCGCAGGGTTTCAAGGTCATCCTCGACCTCGTCGCCAATCACACGGCATGGGACCATCCGCTCGCCGCGCAGCATCCCGAATGGTACGAAAAAACCTGGGATGGCCAATTTCGCCCGACCCCGTGGTGGGACTGGTCCGACATCATCGATCTCGATTGGTCGCAGCCCGGTGTTCGCGAACATGTCGGCAGCGCGATGGGATATTGGGTTCGCGAATTCGGCGTGGACGGTTTCCGCGCCGATGTCGCAGGCTATGTCCCCGTCGATTTTTGGGAGACCATGCGCCGCCGCCTGACGGCCATCCGCCCTGTCTTCATGTTGGGCGAGGTGCAGCAGACCGCCTGGCATCGCGCGGCCTTCGATGCGACCTATGCATGGGACTGGCACAACACCGCCAAGAATGTCGCTCAGGGGCGCGGCGATGCAACCAGCTTCTACGGCTATTACGCCGAGAACGAGAGCCTGTGGCCGCGCGCCGCCATGCGCATGACCTATATCGAAAACCACGACAGCAACGCGTGGGAGGGCACCATGCGCGAGAATTTCGGCCCCGCGTTGGACGTGATGACGGCGCTTTCCTTCACCGGGGAAGGCCTCCCGCTGGTTCATAACGGCATGGAAGCCTGCAACGCGAAGCGGCTTGAATTTTTTGAAAAGGACGCGATCGACTGGCGGCAGGGATCGGCGTGCGGGTACGGCGATTTGATCCGCGACCTGATCGCGTTTCGCCGCGATAATCCGGCACTCGCCAATGGTCGCTGGGGCGCACGCATGCAAAAGGTGGAAACGGATAATCCGCAGCAAATTCTGGCCTGGGTGCGGGTGGACGAGGCAAGCGGCAACACGGTCGCGGGGTTCTTCAATATGTCCGGCAAACCCGCGGACGCCGTGCTGAAGGACGGTCACGCCGCAGGCATCTACCGCGAATTTCGCGCCGATGATCCCGTGACCCTGGCGCAAGGCGGCACCCTGTCGATGGCGCCGTGGACGTTCCGGCTTCTGGCAAGCAGCGAATAAAGGCAGGCCCCGATGGCGATTGCACCCGATATAAGCAGCAGCGCGGACCCCCGTCCGGTGGCAGGCGGTGTTCCCAACAACGTAGAGGCACCTGGCCTGCAGGGCTTCGTGTTCGGCCTTTTCTTCATCTTTGGCGGGATCACATCGCTTAACGACGTGATCATCCCGAAGCTGAAAGAGCTGTTCACGCTGAGCTGGACCGAAGCGATGCTGGTTCAGTTCTGTTTTTTCTTCGCCTATTTCGCGGTCGGCATTCCGGCCGCAAAACTGGTCAAGCGAGTTGGCTATATGCGCGGGGCGGTGGCGGGGTTGCTCATCATGATGGGTGGATGCCTGATGTTCATTCCCGCTTCGCAGACGGCGACATATTGGATGTTCTTGCTCGCGTTCTTCATCCTCGCCAGCGGCGTGGTGGTGGTGCAGGTGGTGGCCAATCCGCTCATCAGCCTGCTTGGTCCGGCCCAAACGACGCATAGCCGGCTGACCTTCGCACAGGCGTTCAATTCGCTTGGTACGACAGTCTTTCCCTATTTCGGGGCCATCCTCATTCTCGGCGGCCTGGCGACCGTTACTGCCGACCAGCTTTCCGGGCTGGAACTCGCCGCCTATCGAACGGCGGAAAGCCAGGCAATCGTGAACGGATATTTCGGTATCGCGGTGGCGCTTGCCATCGTGGCTGCGGCGGTCTGGCTGTTCCGCAATCGCCTGACAGGCGAACGGCACGAAGCGAGCGCAGGTTTCGCGGGGCTGGACCTGCTGAAACGATCGCGCTTCGGCTTCGGGGCTCTGTGCATCTTCCTGTATGTTGGCGGCGAAGTCGCCATCGGTTCGATCATCGTCGACTATTTGCGGCAGGACAGCGTGATGGGCCTCGGCGAACAGGCGGCGGGCAAGCTCATTGCGCTGTATTGGGGCGGCGCGATGGTCGGGCGCTTCATCGGGTCGGGCCTGCTGCGGATCGTCAGCCCCGGCATATTGCTGGCGAGCGTGGCGAGCGGCGCGATAATCCTGCTGACGATTTCGGCAAACTCGACCGGTGACATTTCGGGCTATTCCCTGCTCGCCATCGGATTGATGAATTCGATCATGTTCCCGACCATCTTTTCGCTCGCCTGCGAGAAACTGGGATCGCGCGCCGCGGATGGATCGGGGATCATCAACGTCGCCATCTGCGGCGGGGCGGTGGTGCCCTTGTTGTTCGGTGTGTTGGCCGATGCGACCACGCTGACAACCGCGCTGGTCATCCCGGCCATCTGTTACGCCGTCATCGGCGGCTTCGGTATTTTCGCGCGAAAATCGGCGTAAGAGCTAACTTCGCAAACTGTTGGCGAATTTGCGCGGGAAGAGGGGCGAGACACTGCGAAGCCGATTTACATGGAATTTCAAGCAGACGGCTTCCGGCGCATGATCGATGCGTATGTAACACCTCTTGGCACGCGGAATGACGACGACATAGCCGGTTCCAGCGGAATACGGGACGAAAGCTGGACGATCGGCGGCAACAGTATGCGAAGGGCGCGTACGCTCGGCGCCTTTGCCCTCCTGCACGGCATAGGCTTCGTGCCTGCTCGTATCGTAGCTGAACTCGAGGTCGGCAACGATGTAGGTCTTCACGGCGCTTTCGTTCTCGCCGCCGATGCGCGTGGAAAACAGGCTTGCCTGCTGCTCGAGCACGCGCGCGAAGTCGTTGTTGTCAGTATACATGTCATTCGTCCTTCAAAACGCAAAAAGCCCGCGCGATGGCGGGCCTTTTGCTGGTGGGTTGGTTGGTAGTGGCGTGGGTCGTTACCGGTGCCGCTCGCACGCGGTAATCGGGCTGGTCCGGAACGGCGGCAGGTCGTTCACACGATACCAGCTGCGCTCGGCAGCCAGGTTCTGCTGGCCCAACTCTTTCGACCAGATTTTTCGGCCGGGGTTCCACCGATACTGCCGGGCTTTGAGCCGGTCCTTGGCTGCGTAGGGCGCCCTGACCGCTTCAACGAGGAAGCTCGTCTGTGCTGACGCGTCCAGCAACCGTTGAAGATGCGTCAGGTCCTCACCTGAACGAACATGGGTACACTCGGCGCGGCAAGCCGTTCTTCAATGCTTCAATCGCCGGTATGTTATCGAGACCTCACTACCTCGGACGGTTTCCCGGCAACCGATACGATGTGGATGGCTCTTTGCTGCCAGAGGACCAATGGACCTGGGTGCCTTGTCCGCAGCTGATCCTGCAAGAACAGTTCGACCGAGTGGCTGCGCTGCGACAAACGCGGGCACCACGTAACACAGCGCCAAGAGAGGTATCAGGGCCGACACTGCTTATCGGTCTCGCAAAATGCGGAATGCCTGGTTGCGGCGCGGGCA
>JBAUIN010000277.1:0-14982 GCA_049682975.1 Pontixanthobacter sp.
TTCGCACAGGGTCGCGGTTAGGGCGCGCCGTGCCAGCGGTATCTTAAAATCGTTCTCGCCATAGCCCTGTGCGTCTTCCAGCAGCAGGTCCGCCGCCTTGTCGAACAATGCCAGCGAAGGCTCTTCGTCTACCAGCAATTCACCGATGCGCGGATCGTGCCAAGGCTTATGCGCCAGCCCGCCGAAAGCAAGGTCGGCGCGGCTAATCCGCCCGTCCGCCATATCGACAATCGCTGCGACCGAGCACAGCGCAAAAGCGTAGGAAGAACGCTCACGCACTTTGCGATAAAGCTGGGTGCCGCCGACCGGGGCACGCAGTGTGACGCCGGTAATTATCTCACCGGGTTCGAGAACATTGTCGATATGCGGTGTATCACTAGGCAGGCGGTGAAAATCGCGCACAGGGACGGTCCGCTTGGACCCGTTGCCGCTCGCAATCTCGACCTTGGCATCGAGCGCAGTCATCGCCACAGCCATATCGCCCGGATAGGTCGCGATACACTCGCTGCTGGTCCCGAGCACCGCATGGAGCCGCGCGATTCCGTCGATCGCACCGCAGCCCGACTCCGGCTCGCGCTTGTTGCAGGGCTGGTCGATATTGGTGAAATAATAGCACCGCGTGCGCTGGCACAGATTGCCCGCCGTGGTCGCCTTATTGCGCAATTGCTGCGTCGCTCCGGCGAGGATGGCCTTGGCAAGCACCGGATAGTCGGAGCGAACCCGCGCATGGTTGGCCGTCGCAGTATTGGTTGCCTGAGCGCCGATGCGCAAACCGTCACCCTCGTCAGCAATCTGATCCATCGAGAGCGGGTTTACATCGACCAGCGTATCGGGCGTCTCGACCTGCAGCTTCATAAGATCGAGCAAATTGGTCCCGCCCGCAATTGCCATCGCGCCGTCGGGTGCGGTTTGCTGGCTGGCAAGGTCGAGACCTTCGGCGCGGAGATAGTCGAACGGCTTCATGATGCTTCTCCCGCCACTTCGCGAATGGCCGCGACGATATTGGGATAGGCGCCGCAGCGGCACAGATTGCCGCTCATTCGCTCGCGGATTTCCTCGTCTGTCAGGGTGGGAGCGCCCGAAACATCATCGGTGGCATCACTCGGCATCCCAGCGGCAATCTCGTCCAGCATCGCGGTGGCAGAGCAAATCTGCCCCGGCGTGCAATAGCCGCATTGATAACCGTCATGCTCCACGAAAGCCTGCTGCAGCGCCGATGGTTCGGCCGGCGTGCCAAGCCCCTCGATAGTAGTGACCTCGTCGCCATCATGCATTACCGCCAGCGTAAGGCAGCTGTTGATCCGCTTGCCGTTGACAATGACGGTGCACGCCCCGCACTGCCCGTGATCGCACCCTTTCTTGGTCCCTGTCAGCTTCGCCTCGCGCCCGATGAAATCGAGCAAAGTGACGCGTGGATCGCCGGGTAACTCATATGGGTGATTGTTGATTTTCAAAGCCATGGTCGCTCCTCTTCTTGTCCTAACGTCCAAGCGAGCGACTGGGTCCGAGGAGGCCTTTTATCAGCTTGGTAGTGAGTGACTACGGAAGTAGTCACTGTCAATATCCGCTTTCAGGGGGTAAAAAAATCGAGCTGAGGTTCGGTATTTGAAGCGCAACGCGGCCCGTCAGATTGCTCGACTAGATGTCCGCTTCGCCGCGCGACCCACTTAAAAGTGGACCGCCCGCTCTTCACCCAATCATTGCCGTAGATTGTGGATTTCATAGAGTTTGAGAGCGGTCGCCCAGAGCATCTGAGCAACCGCCCAAACTTCAGATCTCGGTTTTCTCAGCCAAGGCGAGAGCATCTTCGACGTCGACGCCCAGATAACGAACCGTATTTTCGATTTTGGAATGACCGAGCAAGATTTGAATTGCTCGGATATTGCCAGTCGCCTTGTAGATGATCGACGCCTTGGTTCTCCGAAGGGAGTGGGTTCCAAATTCTTCAGGCCGAAGACCTATAGCTTCGACCCATTCATCGACTAGCCGTGCATACTGGCGCGTGCTCAAGTGCCGCGAATGATCGATCCGACTGGGGAACACAAAGTCATCAACTGAGCCACCTCGAAGTTCCAGCCATGCGAACAAACTTGCGCTGGCATCGATCGCGATTTCAAACTGAACAGGTCGTCCTGTCTTGCGTTGGGTGATTGCCGCACGCTTTCGAATGTCTGGCCCGCTGACTAGATCGCCGATCTTAAGTTCCACGAGATCACAGCCCCTGAGCTTACTATCGATTGCCAAGTCAAAGAGTGCGCGATCTCGAATGCGCTTTTCGCGATCAAGAAAGAACCGGATCGCCCAGATTTGTTTCTGATTGAACGGTCGCTTAGGACCAACCTTCGCGCCGAAGTTCCATGGCACGCGGTTTTGTGCTGCAGGGTCGAATTGGGAATATGTCATTTATCTTCTCCTTGGCCGGAATGGCCAAGGAGAATGTCCGCTCTCAGGGGCTAAGAATTCGAGCGGTTACGTCCGATACTGGGGCGCTTTGCCGCCAACTCAACCTAAAGGAATGGGCAGCAACTTTCAGTTTCGAAGCGCTTTTTGATAAATCACCGAGTCGGTGCGCAGCGCAGCTCTTTCATATGGCCTTATTTACGTTTGGGGCGACCTCGCGGCTTAGCGAATTTCTGGAATTCTGAAGGCCTTACATTTAGCGGATGCTTTGGGATCTCAGGAAGGATGGCAGCGAGGGCTTCCACTAAGACTATCAATTCGCCCGGCGCAAAGTCATCCTCGTAAACCCCGGAAGTCACGTCACCGGGTTCGTGACCCCCTAAGCCTTTCCGATGCGCTTTGTCGAACTCGGTATTGCGCGTTCTCTCATATTCCGCTTTCAACACATTGAAGCCTAGCGTGCGAATAGATGGAACATCGACATCCTTTCGACCTCGTTTGCGCGAAGTTCCTGTTGGAAAAACCAGTTTACGCAGTGGTTCGAACAGCGCTTTGTAGAAGGTTTTGTCGAAACCCATCGTTTCATGCTCGAATTCTGGAAAAAGCGCGCGATGCCCAGCTCTTTTCATAGCTTCGACATAGTCTCGAAAGCCAAGGTCGAGCAGGACCTTTGCAATGGGCACTCTGCGCGACGATGATACGGTTTTAACACGGCGTAGCCCAGTGTCGCGGATGTGAAGGTACGGTGCTTCGCAGTCGAAATACACGTCATTTACGCCAAGGCCCGCGATTTCGTCAGACCTTGCAAGCGTGGTGGTGATGATGGGCAGCACCCAGTAACTCCCATCGTGAATGACTTCATCGCCCTTCCGAAATCGCTGCCAAAGTCCTTCACAACCGAACCACACTGGTGTTTCGAACATCTTGCGTAGTTCGTCACGATCCCAACCGAGGCGTCCGGCATTTCGCTTCTGCCTGTTTTTGACCGATTGGCGTTCTCCCTGATTTTTGGGGTTCACCATTGTTTTGCGGACGGCAGTGAAATTAAGTCCCACTGGGACTATTGCGTGGTCATGTCCTTGAACATGGGTAACCAGCGCACTGATCCAGGTCATGTGCTTGCGCTGCGTATTCAGCGATAAGCCCACGTATGGCAAATCCTTGGCGTCCGCCGCGATAGGATCTGCAGCCCACTCGAAACGTAAGGCGTCTCCTCGGACCACGGCTTCGTCAATGGTTTCGCGAACCTTATTACCGTTCGCATTTTTTCGTTCGCGCCCATAAACGGCAGGCAGGCGTGGGAAAATATCCTTCATGGCAATGAGATGCTGCTGCGTGATCCGGTTAATTGGAATATCGCCGTTCGCCGCAACAAATATTGCGACTGCTCCTTCTACATCGCGCTTACGTGCTTTATCCCAGGCCCCGTCTTCTATTTTCTTTTCGAGTGCCAGCTTTGCATATTCGGAAATCGATGGCGCGCCTTGCGTTTGATCTTGCGGGGCGTTGGCAGACCTCGGCTTTGGATCAGCCGCTGCTGCTTTCAATGAAGGAGCCGCGTCGTCCTTTTCCGCTAATCGGGAAAGGTGCACCGGTAAGGGCCAAATTTCCCCCTTGTTCAGTGGCGATCCTAGCTTGGTGCAGGCCTCAATGTTCGCGTTGCGGTAAGCGGCTGCCACTACCCTGCTAAACGTATAAAGATTACGTTCGTTAGGTTCGATACCCTGCAGTCGCAAATCATCCATAAGCTGGCCGCGAGAGATCGGAAGCTGGGATTTATGGCGAGCGGCAAGAGCAGCCAGAGCGTCGGCATCTGCATCACTCAGTCCGCGCGCAACGTGTTCACCAAAACTCTCGAGGCTCCCGTCGAGCAGCTGTGGTTCGGTTGCGAGCAAGGTGAAATAACGCGCGTAGTGCCGATTGAACGCCAGATGATCGTCGGCACGTCCGGGCTCTTGGTACTGCGCCACGACTACTCGATCAAGCTCATGCTCGAAGGCTTGCTTGTAGAGGGCAGGCATGTCCTCGGCTTTCACGTTTCTTCGAGGCAGTGGTATTTGTTCCACGATTGCGTCCTTCGCCAGATCCAGTTCAGCTGCACGTGAGCGAGCCTGATTAGGGCTTGCTGTGCGCAGCGACATTCTGACGGTTATAGAACGTGTGGGAACAAATGATAAACGAACACGGGATTTCCACCAGAAGGTGGAACCGCGACGATAGATTGCCATACCATGCAGACCTTGGCTGCGAGGGGCAGGGCGGGGCACAGTGGAGACACAATCTGTGGCACAATTTGTGGCACAATATGCGCATAGGATTCCCGACCAATTTCCTCGATTAGAGAAAAATGGCGGATTTCTGCGGGTTCCTAGTAAGAATAGAACCAAAGTGGTCGGGAAGAGAGGATTCGAACCTCCGGCCCCCGCCTCCCGAAGACGGTGCTCTACCAGGCTGAGCTATTTCCCGACTGCGCGGTCGATCGAAAAGTATAAGATGCACCGCGTTTGGTGACAAGCAGCGGACGCCCTTCGACAGTTCCGAACCGATCCCGTATGGGGCAGGGTGATGGAACATCCCGAACAGCAATATCTCGATTTGATGCGGCGCATCTGGAACGAGGGCGACGAACGCGGGGATCGAACGGGTGTGGGTACGCGGTCCGTATTCGGCACGATGCTGCGGTTCGATCTAGCCGATGGACACATGCCGCTGCTGACGACGAAACGTGTTTACTGGAAAACCGCCACGCGCGAGATGTTGTGGTTTCTCACCGGCGATACGAACATCCGCGAACTATGCCGTCAGAACGTGCAGATATGGACCGATTGGCCCCTCGCGAATTACCGTCAGCAAACGGGCGAAAGCATTACGCGCGCGGACTTTTCCGACCGGATCGTGACCGAAGACGATTTTGCCGCGCGTTGGGGCGATCTGGGTCCAGTTTACGGCAAACAGTGGGTGGATTGGCCGACATATCAATATCAACCCGATGGGACCTACCGGAAGGGTCCGGGCATCAATCAGGTCGCGCAAGTTGTCGATTCGCTCCGCAACAATCCTGGAAGTCGGCGCCATATAATCGAAGGCTGGAACGTGGCACAGTTGGACCGCATGGCCTTGCCACCATGCCACAAAACCTATCAGTTTCATGTCACGAATGGGCACTTGAATTGCGCGCTTTACCAGCGAAGCTGCGATGTCGCGCTGGGCCTTCCCTTCAACCTATGGTCCGCCGCTTTGCTGCAACGGATGATCGCACAGCAGACCGACCTGCAACCGGGGGAATTGGTGTGGATGGGCGGAGACACGCATCTCTATCTTAACCATGCCGATCTTATAGACGAGCAATTGTCCCGAAAACCCATTGGCCGACCTCGAATGGAAACTATCCGTAAACCGGCATCGATTTTCGAATATCGGTTGGACGATTTTTCGGTGAGCGATTACGAACCGCATGGTGCGTTGAAAGCGCCGGTTGCCGTATAGAAGCAATAGGAGTCATGCGCAAAACCATCTTCGCTCCAGGTTGACCGGTTTGGTTGGTTGAAATAAAATAACAGCAGTAAACAAGATTGCGTCTCATGGAATAACGGCGCGATCGGGAGATAGATTATGGCCGACAGGCCCGACGAAACCGGTCCGGATCGCGCAAACAAACCGGCGCTGCAACTTCATGTTCCCGAACCGTCCTATCGCCCCGGGGACACTGTCGATTTCGCGCATATCGATGTTCCGGCGGCGGGTGCGCAAATGCGACCCGACGAAGGCTGCGATGCGAAAGATACCAGCGAACTGTGTTATGATTTGGTGCGCGTGCTGGGTGACGATAACCGGGCGCATGGACCTTGGGATCCAAAGCTGGATGCGGAAACACTCCGCACGATGCTGAAGAATTTCGCAATGGTCCGCGCGTTCGATGAACGCATGTTCCGCGGACAGCGGCAGGGCAAAACCAGCTTCTATATGAAATGCACGGGCGAGGAAGCCACGTCGATCTCCGCTGCGATGGCCCTATCGAGCGACGATATGGTGTTCCCGTCCTATCGCCAGCAGGGCGTATTGATCGCGCGCGGCTATCCCCTCATCGAAATGATCAACCAGATCTATTCCAATAAGGGCGATAAGCTGAAGGGCAGACAACTGCCGATCATGTATTCAAGCCGCGACCATGGCTTCTTCTCGATCAGCGGCAATCTCGCCACGCAGACGCCGCAGGCAGTCGGCTGGGCGATGGCGAGCGCGATAAAGAACGACAGCCGTATTGCGGCGACATGGGTTGGCGAAGGCAGCACGGCGGAGGGGGATTTTCATTCCGCCTGCACTTTCGCGACGGTGTATAATGCACCGGTTATCATCAACGTTATCAACAACCAGTGGGCGATTTCTAGCTTCTCCGGATTCGCCGGTGCTGAACGAACGACCTTCGCGGCGCGGGCGCTTGGTTATGGATTGGCAGGCATACGCGTCGATGGGAACGATCCACTTGCTGTATATGCCGTCGAGAAATGGGCCGCCGACCGTGCACGGGCCAATGGCGGGCCGACTTTGATCGAACATTTTACCTACCGGGCGGAGGGGCATTCCACTTCCGACGATCCCAGCGGCTATCGATCCGCGCAGGAACGCGACGAATGGCCTCTGGGCGATCCCGTCATGCGGTTGAAAAACCATCTTATCGAACTGGGCGAATGGGATGAAGAACGGCAGGACGCGCTGGACAAAGAATGCGTCGATCATGTGAAGGCGACGACGAAGGAGGCGGAAAAGAACGGCATTCTCGGCCATGGCCTGCACCATCCCTTCGCGACCATGTTCGAAGATGTGTATGAAGAGTTGCCTTGGCATCTGAAAGAACAGAGCGAACAGGCGATCCGCGAACGCGAGACGAAGTTTCCCGAAGGACGGCCTACACCATGAGCGGCAACGACCAGCAGGGCGAACGCCGCCTTAATATGATCGAAGCCATCAACGATGCGCTCGACATAATGATGGATCGCGACCCGGACGTCATCGTGATGGGCGAAGATGTCGGGTATTTCGGCGGCGTTTTTCGCGCGACGGCCGGGCTACAGGAAAAACACGGCAAAACGCGCGTTTTCGATACACCGATTTCGGAATGCGGTATCATCGGCGTGGCTGTGGGAATGGGCGCTTATGGCCTGCGCCCGGTGCCCGAAATTCAATTCGCCGATTACATCTATCCTGGTCTCGATCAGCTTATTTCAGAAGCTGCGCGCCTGCGCTATCGCTCGGCCGCGGATTTCATCGCGCCGATGACGGTGCGGTCCCCTTTCGGTGGCGGCATCTTTGGCGGACAGACCCACAGCCAAAGCCCTGAAGCGATCTTCGCGCATGTGGCTGGACTGAAAACGGTGATCCCCTCGACACCGCACGATGCGAAGGGTTTGCTGATTTCCTGTATCGAAGACAATGATCCGGTTATCTTCTTCGAACCCAAACGCATCTATAACGGCCCCTTCACCGGCTATTACGACAAGCCTGTCGAACCGTGGAAAAAACATCGCGACAGCGTAGTGCCGGAAGGGCATTACTCCATTACGCTCGGAAAGGCGCGGACCGTGCGCGAAGGCGATGCGATGACTGTCTTGGCCTATGGTACGATGGTCCACGTGGCAGAGGCAGTGTGCGAAGCGAAGGGCGTGGATGCCGAAATCCTCGATCTGCGGACCATCGTGCCGCTCGATATCGAGGCGATCGAAACTTCCGTACGCAAAACCGGCAAATGCATGATCGTGCACGAAGCGACCCGTACTGCGGGGTTCGGTGCGGAATTGTCGGCGCTGGTGACTGAACGCTGTTTCTATCATCTGGAAGCGCCGGTCCAGCGCGTGACAGGGTTCGACACGCCCTATCCGCACAGCCTGGAATGGGCTTACTTTCCCGGCCCCGTGCGGATCGGCGAAGCAATCGATACAATGATGGAAGCGTAATCGCGATGACCAAATTCACATTCAACATGCCCGACATCGGCGAAGGTATCGCCGAAGCGGAGATCGTGGACTGGCATGTCGGCGTCGGCGACCGGGTCGAAGAAGACCAGGAAATCGTCGACATGATGACCGACAAGGCAACCGTTCCGATGGAAAGTCCGGTTACCGGCAAAATTTTGGAAATCGCCGGCGAAGCCGGCGATATGGTTGCGATCGGTTCGATGCTGGTCGTGGTCGAGGTCGAGGGTGAAATTCCCGACGAGGTCGCCGAAGAAAACGAGGCCGTGGGTGATACCGACACGGCGGATGCAGCTTCTACACAATCCGCTCCTGCGCCAAAATCCAAAGAGATTGCGGAACGGATCGAAGTCGAAAACCCGGACCCGACCGACGCTGACGACGCAATTGCAAAGGGGCAGGGGGCAGATTCACCATCCGGCCGATCGGAACAGTTCGAGGAAACATCCGGGAAAAATGCGTCGGATAACTCCGCACAAAAAGCTGGCGGGACCGATCGAAAAGTTCTCGCTTCTCCTGCCGTGCGTAAGCGTGCGAAGGATATGGGCGTCGATCTGGGCGAGGTTAAACCGGCCGAAGATGGCCGCGTGCGTCATGCCGATCTCGATGCATTTCTGACTTACAATTCCGGCGGCGGTTTCGCGCCGGCGTCTGCGCAGCGCGAAGACGAGGAGCTGAAAGTCATCGGCCTGCGCAAACGCATCGCGCAGAATATGGCAGCATCCAAACGCAACATTCCGCATTTCTCTTACGTCGAAGAAGTGGACGTGACGGAAATGGAGGAAATGCGTGCCGATCTGAACGCCAATCGTGGCACCAAACCGAAACTCACGATGATGCCGTTGGTTGTTACCGCAATTTGTAAACTGATCCCGGATTTTCCGATGATCAATGCGCGTTTCGACGATGAAGCGAATATTGTCACACGGCATGGCGCCGTGCATCTGGGCATGGCGACGCAGACCGATGGCGGGCTGATGGTTCCGGTGATCCAGAACGCTCAGGCGAAAAACCTGTGGCAACTCGCCAATGAAATACTTCGTTTGGCAGAGGCGGCGCGCGATGGGTCCGCGACATCGAAGGAATTGTCCGGTTCCACTTTGACGCTGACGTCGCTGGGCCCGCTGGGTGGCGTCGCGACTACGCCCGTCATCAACCGTCCGGAGGTCGCTATTATCGGACCGAACAGGATCATCGAACGTCCGATGTATGTGGATGACGGTAATGGCGCGGAACGGATCGAGAAGCGCAAGCTGATGAATATATCGATCAGCTGCGACCACCGTGTGGTCGATGGCTACGATGCGGCGAGCTTCATTCAAGCGTTCAAGAAATTGGTGGAAACCCCGGTTCTTCTGCTGACCGAATGAGGTGTTTGATATGAGCGGACCAGGGCTTCAAGGCGCTTCGAAAAAGCTTCCGCATTATACCGCGTTTCAGCGTTGACAGCCCCGCGACGCTGGCCTAGTTGCGCGGCTCCCAAGCGCAGTCATGCACGCGGGTGTAGCTCAGTTGGTTAGAGCGCCGGCCTGTCACGCCGGAGGTCGCGAGTTCAAGTCTCGTCACTCGCGCCACTGCTTTTATGATAAAAGCAGTGGCGGCAATCATTACACGGGCCCGGTTCGGGCACGTTAGTGCATCAGCCCCATTTTCCTGTTTCCATCCAGATAAGAAAACGGCGTAGGGGCAATAGCCAGATCAGGCCCAACACCAGATAGACAAGCGTTTTGCCGAAAGTCGGCCAATGCCCGATCCATTCCGGTACGTAACGCGCGATTACGATCCCATAAATCGTCAGGCAAATGAGTAAGCCGAGAATGCCGATGGGAATGCGGGCGGTCGGTTCTTCACGCATCAGAAGGGCCCATACATCCGCGTTGGGGTGATAACCGCATCAAGCCTCGCGTCATGCTTTTCAGTAGGAAGTTCATCGACCATCTGACAATCCCAACCCATGCCGATTGCAAGCGTTCCAGCATGCGCCGCAAACCAGCGATCGTAATATCCGCCACCTTGACCCAAACGCTCCCCCTTTTCGGTGAAAGCCAGCATAGGCGCGAAGATCACATCGGGCACGACGGCCTTAGCCCCGGCTACAGGTTGCGATATTTCATGCGGTCCCAACTCCAAATCGCTTTCGCCATAAGGATCGGTGAATGTTGCGAATTGCATGATACCGTCGTCTTCGCCGATCCGCGGCAGCGCAACAACATGCCCCTCATCCATGAAATAACGCGCATAGGCAGCGCATGGAGCCTCGTACGCGGTCGCATGATATACCCCGACCGTCGCGCCCGGGGGGACTATCGCCGCCAGCGGTCCCGGCGGTCGTTTGAACAGCAATGCGCGAACGGTCTCCGGGATCGCATCGACATGGCTTCGCCGCCGCTTACGCATGCGGGCGCGCAGGGTGATCTTATCGATCGTCACACATTCTCGCCTTCGATCGTAATAGGGAAGTTTGGTGACAGAACCGCCATAGGTCGTTCTCCGGGAAATCCGCCGACGCCTAAAACGTCAGGTGGGCACCGTATGCATCAAGGCCCCGTGCGAAACGTTACCTTGGGCAGGGACAGTTCCCTTGGATTGCTTATAGCCTCAGGGATGTTCTACGGCGCGTACCGGGCAGTCCTGTCACGCGTGTATTTAGGATGCCGCACCCCGGCTCTCAAGACCCCGGCCGACCATACAGCTGTCAGACGCGGCGTTCCAGCTTATCCGCACAGTTTTCCAGCAGATCGGCAAACCGCTCGAGCGCGGGTGCGAGATCGGGCTCCGGCATCATATGCGGACCCGACTGAACAAGATCAGACGGTCCCCCGGCCGAGTTCGACGCGGCGACTTCCAACTGATCCAGTCGCGTATTCGTCCGCTTGATAAGTATGTCCTTGTCCTCGATCGTCGAAAGAAGATCGCGTCGCTCGTCTTCAAGTTCGGCCACTCGCGCAGCAAGACGCTCTTTGTTCTCTTTGGCAGTATCCGCCTCGTCGCGGAGCTGCTGTAATTCGGCATCGCTTTCATCAGCCGCGCCGTTCGCGCGGTTCTGTAATTCGTGCAGTTCGTCGGCAATCAGCAATGCGCCGAACAGTATATTACGGGAATCGCGCGGTGCCTGACTATTGCCGAGGCTTTTGACCTTAGCGTCGATGATCGCGCCAAGTTTGCTAACGTGCGCTTCCTCCCCTTCTGCGCAGGCGACGGCGTAGTCACGCCCCCCGATCGAAAGTTTGATTTCGCTCATCGAACATCCCCCGAAACGTCAATCTCAGAAATGAGTGCGTCCAGCTCGACAAGCGTTTCGTCGACCATTTGCTTTAGCGTATTGTGCTTCGCCTGTTCAACATTCGCAGCGGTGGTGTCCGGCCCCGGTTCGCCGATATCAGCGTTCGCCACCAACGCGATACGGGCCAGGGCCGCTTCGATCCGCTTGGCGGCATTTTCAATTCTGGGTGCGCTCATAATCCGCGGATTATCGCAAAAGTCGCTGCGGCGCAAAGGTTTGGCGGCGTAACCCGACAATAGCTGGAAAGGTTCGATAGTTGCATGAAAACGGGACGGTTTTCTGTTGCCCTTCGCTTTCTTGCGAGGGTGTTCTTGACCTTGCACGGTCAGTCGGCGAAGGCTCCGCGCATGTCGAATCGATGCGGTCGAACCCTGATCAGCTCGTCTGTAATCGTTAATCAGGAGCCTTCCGAATGAACCTCGACCCGTCCCGCATGGCTTCCATGGCGAATGCCATCCGCGCGCTGTCGATGGATGCGGTACAGGCGGCCAATTCGGGGCATCCGGGCATGCCGATGGGCATGGCGGATGTGGCGACCGTATTGTGGTCGAAGCATTTGAAATTCGATCCGACCGCGCCCGATTGGGCCGATCGCGATCGCTTCGTACTGTCTGCCGGACATGGTTCGATGCTGATCTACGCGCTCTTGCATCTTTCCGGCTACGCTGCGCCGACGATGGACGACATTCGCAACTTCCGCCAGCTCGGCAGCCCTTGCGCGGGACATCCGGAGAACTTTTTGCTGGATGGGGTGGAGGCGACCACCGGGCCTTTAGGGCAGGGCGTCGGCATGGCGGTGGGTATGGCCATTGCCGAACGACAGCTGAATGCGCATTTCGGTGATGATCTGGTCGACCATCGCACCTGGGCAATCGCGGGCGACGGCTGCCTCATGGAAGGCATCAACCACGAAGCGATCGGCCTTGCCGGTCATTTGAAGCTGGGCAAGCTGACTGTCCTTTGGGACGATAACAATATCACGATCGATGGCGCGGCTGCGCTTTCGACGAGCGAGGATGTGAAGGCGCGGCATGTATCGGCGGGTTGGCACGTCGTATCCTGCGACGGACACGATTTCGCCGACATAGAACGCGCGATCAATGAGGCGAAGGCCGATGATCGTCCTTCGCTCATTGCCTGCAAAACCGTCATCGGGAAGGGCGCACCGAACAAAGGCGGCACCGCTGCTGCGCATGGCTCTCCCCTTGGCCCCGAAGAGATTGCGAAAGTACGCGAACAGCTTGATTGGGGGCACGAACCGTTCGTCGTCCCGGACAATATTGCCCGCGACTGGACCGCTACCGGCGAACGGGGCGCCGACCTGCGCGAAGAATGGCAAAACCGGCTCGATGCGTCCGACCGAAAGGCCGACTTTACGGCTCGTATGAACGGTATCGGCGGAACAGCTGGTTCCGCCATACAGAACCACATTCGTGATCACGCCAACCAGCCGCAAAAAGTCGCGACGCGTAAGGCGTCGGAAATGGCATTGGGTCCGTTGACCGCCGCAATACCGCAGATGATCGGTGGATCGGCCGATCTGACGGGCTCGAACAATACGAAAACCGACAGCACCACCCCTTTCACCGCAGAAGACTATGCCGGACGGTATCTGTATTACGGTATCCGCGAATTCGGTATGGCCGCGGCAATGAACGGTATGATGCTGCATGGCGGTGTCGCGCCCTACGGCGGCACGTTTCTGATTTTCAGCGATTATTGCCGCAATGCCATCCGCCTGTCTGCATTGCAGCAGATCGGCGTCACTTACGTGATGACGCACGATAGCATCGGTTTGGGCGAAGACGGACCTACTCACCAGCCGATCGAACAGATCATGAGCTTGCGGCTTGTACCCAACCTCAACGTGTTTCGCCCTTGCGATACGATTGAGACGGCGGAATGCTGGGCGCTCGCTTTGGGGACACCCAAAACACCTTCGATCATGGCACTATCGCGACAGGGTCTGCCACAATTGCGGGGCGAGGGGGACGCAAACTGGAATGCGTCGTCCAATCGCTGCGCGAAAGGGGCGTACCGCTTGCGTGCTGCCGATGGGGGTCGCAAAGTCGTGTTGATTGCGACCGGTTCGGAAGTTTCGCTCGCAATAGATGTGGCGGCGGCGCTCGAAGAGAAAGGCATCGGCACCGATGTGGTATCCATGCCCTGCGCCGAATTGTTCGACGAACAAGCCGCCGACTACCGCGCCGATTTGTTACCGAACAACGTGCTGAAGGTATCGATCGAAGCGGGCGTCACCTTGGGTTGGGAACGATATACCGGATCGAACGGCATCAATATTGGCCTCGACCGGTTCGGCGCATCGGCACCCGGTAGCGACCTGTTCAACAAATTCGGCTTTACAGTCGACGCGATCGTGCCGAAGATTACACAATATTTCAAAGATTAAGCAGGAGTTTTGAATATGGCGACCAAAGTGGCAATCAATGGATTCGGGCGCATCGGCCGTCTGGTAGCACGCGCTATTCTGGAACGCGATGATCACGATTTGGAACTGGTCGCAATCAACGATCTAGCGGATGCGAAGGCCAATGCGCTGCTGTTTCAATACGATTCCACGCATGGCCGCTTTCCCGGCGAAGTTTCCGCCAGCGACGACAGCATTACGGTGAATGGCAAGAAGATCGCCGTCACATCGGAACGCGATCCCGGCGATTTGCCGCATAAGGACATGGGCGTCGAGATCGTTTTGGAATGTACCGGCTTCTTCCAGTCGCACGAAGCCGCCGAGCCGCATTTGGCAGCGGGCGCGAAGCGCGTGCTTATCTCAGCCCCGGCCAAGAATGTATCGGCCACCATCGTCTATGGCGTGAATCATGAAACGCTGACGGCCGACGATATCATCGTATCGAACGCCAGCTGCACGACGAACTGCCTGTCGCCGGTCGCCAAGGTGCTACATGATCTGGTCGGGATCGAACGCGGGTTTATGACCACGATCCACAGCTACACCAACGATCAGCGTATGCTCGACCAGATGCATGGCGATATGCGCCGCGCACGGGGCGGGGCACAGAACATGATCCCGACGACAACCGGCGCTGCGCGGGCAGTCGGACTGGTTTTGCCGGAACTGGCGGGTAAGTTGGACGGCAGTTCCGTTCGCGTGCCGACGCCTAATGTCAGCCTGGTCGATCTGGTCTTCACACCCGGTCGCGACACCACCGCCGATGAAATTAATCAGGCTTTGAAAGCCGCGGCAGACGGGCCGATGAAAGGGGTGTTGGATTACACCGATCAGCCGCTCGTCAGCAGTGATTTCAACCATTATCCCGCCAGTTCGACGGTCGACAGCCTCGAAACCTCCGT
>JBAUIN010000278.1:0-5281 GCA_049682975.1 Pontixanthobacter sp.
GCCGATGTCCTGTCCGTATTCTTGCCGGTGCTGATCGCCCTGGCGGCAATATTCGAAATCGCCATGCCAGGCGTTATCTGGTTGCTGGCGGAAAAGCCGGTGAACCCCGCCGATTTCGACATCGCCGTCGATTTTGCGCGGATCATGTTCCCCTACATCGTGTTGGTCAGTCTGGTGACGCTGTTTACCGGAATGCTCAATTCCGTATCGCGTTTCGCACCGGGGGCAAGCTTTCCCATCATCCTCAATCTGGTGCTGATCGCTGCGCTGCTGATCGGCGAACGCTGGATGGCGGCTGGCGCCAGTCTGGAACAGGTCGCCTATGGCATCGCCTGGGCAGTCACTATCGGCGGTGTGCTGCAATTGGTCTGGCTGCTAATATGGGTTCGGGTCGAGGGGTTTCGCCCCAAACTGATCTGGCCCCGCCTAACGCCCGAGGTAAAGCGGCTCGGCATTATCGCTCTGCCCGCGGCGATCGGCGGCGGCGCGTATCAGATAAACACTTTGGTGCAGCTCTATTTTCTCAACCAGCTGGATAGCGGCGCGGTCAGTTACATGAATTACGCCGACCGGCTCAATCAGTTGCCGTTGGGCATTATCGGCATCGCGCTCTCAACTGCGATCCTGCCGACTCTGTCCAAATTCGTCGGCAGCGACAATCGCGAAGGGGCGGCGCGGGTGCAATCGGATGCGATTGAGCTGGCGATGCTGCTGACCATTCCCGCTGCCGTGGCACTGGCGGTTTGCGCGACGCCGTTCATTACGATGATCTTCGAAGGCGGTCGGTTCGATGCCGCCGACGCCTCGCTCACCGGTGGGGTGCTGGCGATGCTGGTCGCCGGTTTGCCCGCATATGTGCTTGTGAAGGTGTTGGTGCCCAATTTCTACGCCCGCGCCGATACGCGCACGCCGGTCTATGCGGCGCTGGTATCGCTGGCGGTGTTCGTGACCTTCAATCTTATCCTGCTCGATCGGTACGGCGTCGTCGGTGTGGCAGCGGCGAGTGTGATCGGCGCATGGCTGAACGCGGCGTTCCTCTATGCCGTGATGGCGAAGCGCGGATATTATCGGGTGCCCGGTGCTCTACTGCTGCGGATTGCGCGACAGGTGGCGGCGGCGGGCGTAATGGGGGCGGCTTTGTGGTATGCCAGCGATCTGCTGTCCGGCTATTATGCCGCGGGACTGTTCGCCCGGCTGTTCGCGCTCGCCGTCCTCGCGCTGAGCGCCGCGATCGTCTATTTCACTATAGCCTTCCTCACCGGTGCGATCGACCGGCAGCGGATCGCCATCCTTACCAAGAAGAAAGCGCCATAATCGCTATGAGAGTCGTTTCCGGTATCCAGCCCACGGGCAATCTGCATCTCGGCAATTATCTGGGTGCGATCCGCAATTGGGTGCGCATGCAGGACGATATGCCCGATGGCGGCGAGTGCCTGTTCTTCCTCGCCGATCTTCATGCTTTGTCGATGGCGCACGAACCCGCCGCGCTTCGTCAAGGAACGCTTGAGATGGCTGCCACATTGGTCGCTTGCGGCATCGATCCCGATCGTTCGATCCTGTTCAATCAGGCGCAAGTACCCGCCCATGCCGAACTGCAATGGCTGCTGTCCGGCACCGCGCGGATGGGCTGGCTCAATCGCATGACGCAGTTCAAGGACAAGGCGGGCAAGAACCGCGAAGGCAGCAGCATTGCCCTGTTCACCTATCCCGTGCTGCAGGCCGCCGACGTGCTGCTGTATCAGGCGACGCATGTGCCGGTGGGCGACGATCAAAAACAGCATTTGGAGCTCGCCCGCGACATCGCGCAAAAATTCAACAGCGATTTCGGCTCTGACGCTGCCGAGATATTTACCCTTCCCGAAGCAATCGTTCCGCCTGAGGCGGCACGGATCATGAGCCTGCGCGACGGTACCGCGAAGATGAGCAAATCCGACGTTTCGATCATGAGCCGGATCGACCTGTCCGACGATGCCGACACCATCATGAAGAAGGTCAAGAAGGCCAAATCGGATGCCGACGCGCTGCCTTCCGAAACGGTCGGCCTGGCCGAACGGCCCGAAGCGCTGAATCTCGTCACGATCTACGCTGCCATGACCGGCGACAGCGTCGAAACCGTCCTGGCGCGTTTCGGCGGGCAAGGTTTCGGCGCATTCAAACCGGCTTTGGGCGAGGTTCTGATCGAAACCCTCGCCCCGATTTCCAACAGATTGCGGGAACTGATGGACGATCGTAGCGCGCTCGAGGCGATCCTTGGCAAAGGCGCTATGAAAGCGCGTGAACTGGCCAAGCCCACACTCGATGCAACGTATCGGTCGTTGGGATTGGTTCGCGGCGGATAACGGCGTTCGGCAGCATCACCGTCATTGTTCAAAGATGGTTCATCCCCGAATCGTATGATCTTGTTTCATCGAGATAATTTGCGCCGCTTGGCTCAAACAGCAAATGCTGGCAGCATATCCGAACGACACCAAGGGGCAAAACCATGATGAATAGCGCATTCAAACCCGGCAAACTCGCCAAATTGGCAACCGTACCGCTATTGCTGGGCACGTTGTCCGCATGCGGTTCGCCCGCCTTCAAATCGGATGTGACCCGTTTTCAGAGCCAGCTTCCCGCACCCACGGGACAGACTTTCGCGGTCGTGGCGGAAGACCCGGCATTGGCCGGTGGCCTTGAGTTTTCGCAATATGCCGATCTGGTCGAAGCTGAAATGACCCGTCTGGGTTATGTCGAAGGTACGCCCGAGAATGCGGCCTTGCTGGTGCAGTTCGATTATGGCGTCGATAATGGTCGCGAGCGCGTGCGAAGCACAGGCTTCCGCGATCCCTATTTCGGGCGCTGGGGTGCATATCGACCCTTCTACCGTTCGCGCCTCGGCTATGGTCGCGGCTTTTACGGGCGCGGTTTTGGCGGGCGCGGGTTCTACGGTCGCCCGCTCGCTTATGGCGGTGCCTGGGGTTACGGCTTCAACGATCCGTGGTTCGGCGGACCCGACATTCGCAGCTACACCGTCTACACCAGCGGCATCGATCTGAAGATCGACAATGCCCAAACAGGTGAGCGTCTGTTCGAAGGCAAGGCGCAGGCTGCATCCCCGTCCGATCGTTTGCAATACCTCGTACCCAATCTGGTCGAAGCGATGTTCACCGATTTCCCCGGAAATTCGGGCGAGACATTGCGCATCTCGATCAAGCCGGAAGAAACGAAGGTTCGGCGGATCGATTGAAGATTGCAATAGATTTGCTATGAAAATGATTGGGAAATCTTAGATGTGGAAGCGGTGATGAAGCTGGGAATACCTTTTTTCGCCGCACTTCTGTTCAATCCGATCGCCGCCAACGCAGCGGAACCAGCGTGCG
Organism: Pontixanthobacter sp.; assembly: GCA_049682975.1. Lineage (GTDB taxonomy): Bacteria > Pseudomonadota > Alphaproteobacteria > Sphingomonadales > Sphingomonadaceae > Pontixanthobacter. Next base: position 3,360 of record JBAUIN010000278.1, read on the forward strand.
TCGGGCCGATCGATACAGTCGTTCCCATCGATAACGTAACCGTTCGCGATGTGGCAGAGCAAGATGGCGACTATTCGGTACTGCATGTCGAAACCAAGCGCGGAGCATATATGCGTGTTTATTTCGACGCCGCGTCCGAACAGATCGCACGAGCGAGGGCGCCATGCCTAGGCATGCAGCTTAACCTGTTGCAGGCGGAATTAGGCGATACACGCAATAATGCGCAGTGGAATGCGGTAGTGTTCACTTCCGACGCCAAATACGCGCCACCGCGAGGGGTTGATCACCAGACACGTTGGGTCATGCGTACCGACGTGATCGACGCTGAAGTTGCCAACATAGAAACTATGCTTTTGGCTGTTATTCCCCATGAACAGGTGCATGAATTCCAAACTCGGATAGGGGTCGGTCTGCCGCGCTGGTTCTCGGAAGGGCATGCTACTTGGGCGGCCATCCGCATTTACAATTCGCTACGTCCGGGATTGGCAGCAGAAAAACGGGATGAGCGGATAGCGAAACTGGAACAGTCCGTGACGCCTGTCGATCTATCGCGCTGGACATCCGTTCGTCCGAAACGCGAGGCTATCATGCGGCAGGTATCGCCGGAAGATCGTGCTCGTATGGAACAGGATCCCGACTATTCTCCGACCGGCTCTTTTACTTTTACCATGGACGATTTCGAAGACGATGAATCTAATATGGAAGCGCGCTACGGTGCGGCCATGCTGGTGTTTGAAGGTCTCGAAAAACGTCACGGAGCGGCTGCTGTTCGCGATTGGGCTAAAGCGGTGACGGCGTCTGCAAACCGGGTCGATGAAGTGCGGATGGCACAGAGTGTCCGCGAACATTTCGGGGAAGATTTGGATGTTCTGCTAAGCGAACCAAATAAAGAGGCGTTTGCTCGCTAAGGCTACTATTTCGGTTTCTGCTTCCGATGCCAGCGGATCGCAGCGATGCCGGTGCCGATGGCGACCGATCCGATCAGGAACGCGCTGGGTATGGGTACGGATGGCGAGGATTGATCCCGCACGAAAGCCTCCACAATATCGATCGCGTAATTGCCGAAATGGATTGCACCGCCCAGCACGATGATGCTGACTGCGATATTACGCCAATCCAGCGGCGGCCAACCGGTACGCAGGCCGGTGAAGCGTAATACCCGTTCCGCCAGCCAAACCAATACGACGATCCATACGATCAGCGCCAACGCGCCGATTAGCGCACCGCCCAGGCCGAGGCCGCCAAGCATCAGCGCGCAGCTCTCATCGGCCCGTCGACCCGAAGCCACCGACACCGCGCTGCGTCGCATCCAGTTCGTCGACTGTCACCCAACGCCCCTGCGTCACCGGTGCCACCACGAGCTGCGCCACGCGATCGCCGCGCGCGATTGCAAATTCGCTATCACCATGGTTGATAAGCAGAATTTTCAACTCGCCGCGATAGTCGCTGTCGATCGTACCGGGCGTATTGGGCACCGAAATGCCGTGTTTGAATGCCAGGCCGGATCGCGGGCGTACCTGTATCTCGTATCCATCGGGAATGGCCACCGCCAAACCTGTTGCCACGGTATGCCGCGCGCCGGGTGGCAACATAACATCCTCCGCCGACAGCACGTCCATGCCGGCGGACCCCGCCGTAGCATATGTCGGTAGATTCAACCCCTTGCCATGCGGCAAAATTTTTACCTGAATGGCGATGGGATCATTCATCGTCGGCATGCTCCAGCGCATCCACCACGCGCTCGACGATAGCAAAGGCGACATCGGCTTTGGGCATGCTTTCCAGCCGCTCGACGCGCTGCGCCGTCACGATATGCACGCTGTTGTCGTCACCACCCATGACATCGCCGGACACGTCGTTGGCGATGATCCAGTCGACGCCCTTGCGCTTCAGTTTCGCCTGCGCGTTCTCGACGACATCGT
>JBAUIN010000279.1:0-7103 GCA_049682975.1 Pontixanthobacter sp.
CACTGGACGGCGCGCGCGCCAATGCATAGATGCGCTGCCATGCGCGTTTCCTTCGTAAAGATGCATGGCCTGGGCAACGATTTTGTCGTGCTGGACGGGCGCGCCGACCCCTTGCCGGAACTGGACGCGGATCGCGTGCGACGATTGGCGGATCGCCATCGCGGCATCGGCTGCGACCAGCTTATTGCACTGGAACGCTCCGACAATGCGGACTTTCGCATGCGCATTTACAACGCGGACGGGGCCGAGGTGGAGGCGTGCGGTAACGCCGCCCGCGCGGTCGCTCTGCTGCATGGCGAAGCTGCCCGGGTCGAAACCGCGGGCGGGACCATCGCGCTTATCCCCACCGAAATTGGCGCACGGGTCGATATGGGCACGCCCCGCTTCGCTTGGGACGCGATCCCGATCGAATATCCGATGGACACGGCGAACATGCCGGTATCATGGGAAACGCTGGCCAACCCTGCCGCCGTGAATGTCGGCAATCCCCATGTCGTGTTCTTCGTCCCCGATGCGGACGCCGTGCCGCTGGATCGGGTGGGGCCGGTCATCGAACGCGATCCGCTCTTTCCCAAAGGCATCAATGTAAACGTCGCGCAGGTCGATGGGGACCGTATTCATCTGCGTGTGTGGGAGCGCGGCGCCGGACTGACCAAAGCGTGCGGTACCGGTGCCTGCGCCACGGCGGTCGCGGCAATCGGGCGCGGGCTGGCGCAGTCTCCAGTGCGCGTCTCGCTGCCCGGTGGCGAGTTGACGATCGAATGGACGCCCGACGCGTCGATCGTGATGGAAGGTCCTGCGACACGATCGTTTACCGGGTCGTTCGAATGGGACGATTTCGCATGAGTGATAAAACGCAAGTCATATCGCTCGGCTGCCGCCTGAACATTGCGGAAAGCGAACGGATCAAGGCGATGCTGGCCGATGAGGGCGACGTGGTCGTCGTGAACAGCTGCGCGGTGACATCCGAAGCCGTGCGGCAAACGCGGCAGGCCATACGCCGCGCACGCAAGGCCCGGCCCGATGCGCGTCTCATGGTGACTGGCTGCGCGGCGGATATCGAACGCGACCAGATCGCCGCCATGCCCGAAGTCGACGGGTTGATCGCCAACACCGCCAAACTCGATCCGCGCGCGTGGAACCTGCCCACCGCGCCCGCCCCGGTGGTTGCGGGCCGCACCCGCGCTTTTATCGCGGTGCAGAACGGATGCGACCACGCCTGCACGTTCTGCGTTATTCCGCAGGGTCGCGGGCCGAGCCGATCGCTGACTGTCGCCGAAATCCTGCGCGAAGTGGAACGGCATCTGGAGCATGGCGCGCCGGAAATCGTGCTGACCGGCGTCGACGTGACCTCGTGGGGCCATGACCTTCCCGATACGCCCGAATTGGGCATGATGGTACGCATCGTGCTGGACACTTTTCCGCATTTACAACGGCTTCGAATGAGTTCGTTGGATGGGATCGAGGTCGATCCGACATTGGAGGAACTGTTCTGCCACGAACCGCGCCTGATGCCGCATCTGCATCTGTCGCTGCAGCATGGTCACGACATGATCCTCAAACGCATGAAACGCCGCCATTGCCGCGCCGACGCTGTGGCATTGGTAGCGCGGATCAAGACCGCCCGCCCGGACCTCGCCATCGGGGCCGATCTGATTGCGGGCTTCCCGACGGAGGATGACACGATGCATGGTGCGAATCTGTCGATCGTGGATGAACTCGACATCGTGCATGGCCATATCTTCCCCTATTCCCCGCGCCCGAACACCCCCGCCGCCCGGATGCCGCAGATCGAACGCCCCATCGTGAAGGCGCGCGCCGCCGAACTGCGCGCCCGCGTCAAACAGCGCCGCGACGCTTGGCTGGGGCGACAGATCGGACAACCTCTATCCGTACTCGCCGAAAGGGACGGGACCGGCTATGCGCCCAATTTCGCGCGGGTCGCAGTACCCGATCGAATCGAGGCGGGCACGATCGCCACGCTCACCCCCCGAACATGCGAAGAAGGCCTGCTGCGATGACCGAAACGAGTTGGAAAGATCGCCTGTTCGGCGGCTTCCGCAAGACGTCGGACCGATTGTCGAGCAATCTGTCCGGCGTCGTCGGTACCGCGAAGCTGGACGATGGCACGTTGGATGGTGTCGAGGATGCGCTGATCCTGTCCGATCTCGGGCCCAGCGCCGCGGCCCGCATTCGCGAACGACTCTCGGCCAAACGCTTCGGCCTCAGCATAACCGAAACCGAATTGCGGGAGGCTGTGGCCGAAGAGATTGCCGAAATTCTGCGCCCCGTCGCCAAACCGCTCGAAATCACCGCCTTCCCCCGCCCGCAGGTGGTGCTGGTAATCGGCGTCAATGGCAGCGGCAAGACCACCACCATCGCCAAGCTCGCCCATCTGTTTCAGGAGGACGATTACGGCGTCATGCTGGCGGCGGGCGACACGTTCCGCGCCGCCGCGATCGAGCAGCTGGCGACATGGGCGGGCCGGATCGACGTACCGATCATTCGCGGCCCGCAAGGTGGCGACCCGGCCAGCATCGTGTTCGACGGCGTGAAAGCCGCGACCGATCAGGGCATCGATGCGCTGGTGGTCGACACCGCCGGACGGTTGCAGAACAAGCGCGAATTGATGGATGAATTGAGTAAAATCCGAAAGGTTCTCGGTCGGCTGAACCCGGAAGCGCCGCATGACGTGGTGCTGGTGCTGGATGCGACGAATGGGCAGAACGCGCTGTCGCAGATCGAGGTTTTCAAGGAAGTCGCGGGCGTAACCGGCCTCATCATGACCAAGCTGGACGGCACGGCTCGTGGCGGCGTGCTGGTCGCGGCGGCGGAGCAATACGGCTTGCCGATCCACGCAATCGGCGTGGGCGAGCGGATCGACGATCTTCGGCCCTTCGATCCGGATCTGGTCGCGCGTGTTATCGCGGGGGTGGCGTAATGTTCGACGTCATTGCGAGCATAGCGCGGCAATCCAGAGCGGTTCGGCAAAGCTTTGGATTGCCGCGTCGCCTGGCGGCTCCTCGCAATGACGGGAACGTGTGCGTATGACAGACCAAGCGAAACCATCGGGCTGGCTCAACGTGCTGGTCGATTACGGCCCGCTGCTCGTATTTCTCGGTGTGTATAAATTCTACGCGCCGGACGAGAGCGATGCGATCGGCGAAATCGCGGCCGTCATTCGCGGCACGCTCGCTTTCATGGTGGCCGCCGTCATCGCACTGGCGTTCTCCAAATGGAAATTCGGCAAGGCCTCCCCGATGCTGTGGTTCTCCACCGCGCTGATCGTCGGCTTCGGCGGGCTGACGATATTCTTCGGCGACCCGACTTTCGTGCAGTTGAAACCGACCTATGGCTGTTTCGGCATTGCGCTGCTTGTGGGATGGTGGAAGGGGAAGGCGCTGCTCCGCATATTGCTCGAAGCCGCATTCGAAGGGTTGAGCGGCGAAGGCTGGCTCAAACTGTCGCGCAACTGGGCGTTCTTCTTCTTCTTCCTCGCCGCACTGAACGAAGGGCTACGGTTCTTCTACAACGTGGAAACCGGCGGCTTCGAAACCTGGCTCTGGGCCAAATTCTGGGTGTTCATGCCCCTGACGTTCCTGTTCACGTTCAGCCAGATACCGATGCTGCTGAAGCACGGGCTGGCGATTGAAGCGCAGGACGATGTGGTGAAGGATGAACCGCCCACCGGCGTATAATCAACCGTCCGTAATTCCCACAAACTCAGCGCTTTCTAAATTCGCACCTGCGATCCCAATTCCACCACCCGGTTCGTCGGCAATCGGAAAAATTCCATCGCAGTTGCCGAATTGCGCAGCATCCAGGCGAAGATTTTCTCGCGCCAGATCGGCATGGCCGGGTTCTCGGACGGCAGCAGCGTCTGCCGTGACAGGAAGAAGCTGGTCTGCATCATGTCGAACGCCCCGCCGCAGCGGTCCATGCGGATTATGCCTTCTGGCACGTTGGTTTCTTCCATGAAGCCGTAATGCAGCACCGCGCGGAAGAAGCCGTCGCCCAGATCGTAATATTCGCAGCGTTTCTCGGGGTCGACATAGGGGATCTCAGCAATTTCGACCGTCAGGATCACGACCCGTTCGTGCAGCACCTTGTTGTGTTTGATATTGTGCAACAATGCCGATGGCACGCCGCCTTTGGCCGACGCCATGAAGATCGCCGTACCGGACACGCGCGTTGCGCTGTTCTTGGCGGATTTGGCGAAGATTTCCATCGGCAGCGACACCTCGCCCATCCGTTCGCGCATGATCTTGCGTCCCCGCGCCCATGTGGTGAGCAGGGTAAACGCGACGAAGCCGACCGCCAGCGGGAACCACCCGCCATCCGGCACCTTCGCCAGATTGGCCGCGAAATACGCGCCGTCCACAATTAGAAACACGATGACGACAGGCGCGGCATACCACCATTTCCATTTCCACACGCCGACCAGCAACACTGCCATCAGCAACGTATCGATCGTTACAGCGCCGGTCACCGCGATCCCATATGCGCTGGCGAGGTTGGACGAGTTCTGGAAAGTCAGCACCAGAATGATGACCGCGATCATCAATGCCCAATTGACCACCGGAATGTAGATCTGGCCCCCTTCCGTTTCGCTGGTATGCCGGATCGACAGGCGGGGGATATAGCCCATCTGCATCGCTTGATGGGTGATCGAGAATGCGCCGGAAATCACCGCCTGGCTGGCGATGAAGGTGGCGAAGGTCGCCAGCAGAACCAGCGGCAGACGCCATTGTTCGGCCGCGAGGAAGAAGAACGGGCTTTGTATCGCCTCCAGCGCCTGAGCATCCGGCAGGCCGATGATCATCGCCCCCTGCCCGAAATAATTGAGCAGCAGGCATGGCATGACGAAACCGAACCAGGACAGCCGCATCGGCCCGCGCCCGAAATGTCCCATATCGGAATACAGCGCTTCCGACCCGGTCACCGCCAATACCACCGAACCTAGCGCCAGAAACGCCGTAAACCCGTCGAGAATAAAGAAATTCACCGCATGATGCGGACTCAATGCCCACAGGATTTCCGGCGTTTGCACGATCTGCCATGCGCCCATTCCGGCAATCACTGTGAAATACACGATCATCACCGGCGCAAACAACGCGCCGACCTTTGCCGTACCGCGTTTCTGCAGCAGGAACAGGCATACGAGCAGCACCAGCGCGATGGGGATGACCAGGCGGTCCAGCCGGTCGTCCACCACCGTCAGCCCCTCGACCGCCGACAGGACGGAAATGGCGGGCGTAATCATGCTGTCGCCGTAAAATAGCGAAGTCGCAAACACGCCCAGCACCACGGCGATCCAGCCGTAACGCGCTTTGCTGATATGGCTGGAGATCAGCGCCACCAGCGCGAGCGACCCGCCCTGCCCCTTATTGTCCGCCCGCATTAGGATCGTGACATACTGGATCGCGACGACCAGCGTCATCGACCAGAATATGAGACTGATGACACCCAGCACATGCGCCGTATCCAGTGCCAGCTTGTACGGACCGACGAATGTCTCGCGAAACGCGTAAAGCGGGCTGGTGCCGATATCGCCGAACACCACACCGATCGCGCCGACCGCGAGCGCACCCTTTGATGCGCTGTGCCCCATCTGCGCACCGGGCGGCGGCGTTACGACATGGGGGGTCGCCGCTGCGGCAGTCTGGGGCGTGGTTTCGGCCATGATCGCGGGGATCCCGGTTGCGAATTTCCGATGGCCGTTTGCCGCCGGATCGAAGGAATATCAGGAAAGGCGGCGGCGATTAGCAGCATCGCCTACCCCGTGCAACTGGCGCCGCTATGGCGTGTTGGCGATGGGCGAATCGTGCGGCGGCCTCTCCCCCGGCTCCATCGCGCGCACCATCCGGTCGAGCCGTTCATATTGCATCGTCACCTGCGCGCGCCATGGCGCATCGTCCGGCGCATCTGCCAGCAGCAGCGCCCATACGTCCCGCGCCGTCATTGCATCGCCCGCACGCAGCAGGCCGATCCCTTGAAAATACGCCGCCGCCGCGCGTCCACGGGGTAGTTGTTCCGCGCGCGCGAATGCGTATTGGGCGGCGGGGGTCAGCGCACCTTCCGCATGGTCGATCAGCGCATTGCCCATGGCGATCCAGGCTTCCGCATCGGCGGGATTGTCGGCCACCGCATTGCCCAGCAGATTCGCCGCATCCTCGAACTGCCCCTTGCGCGCAAAGCCGTCGGCCAGCGTGACGTAATAGCTTGGCATCAGGGTCGGCCCGAAGAATTGGCGGCGCGCATCGATCAGCGATACGCTGCCCTCCGGCGCGGTGGCGGTCGCTTGCCGGGGCGCGCCGGGATATCCGGGATAACCCTGCCACGCATAGCCGGTCAGCCCGAACAAGAGCGCCGCGCCGAACAACATCCAGCCACTTTTGGGAAGCCGCAAAACGAACGCCGCCGCCACGAAACTGACGAGCGCCAGCAGAATGATCGGCAACCAGCTCATGCCCGCCCCCGCAAACGGCGCCACAGCACAAGACCAGCGCCCATGACCAGGAGGATGGGAATGGCGAATAGCGGCCAGGTCGCACGGCTTACCGCTGGGGCATAGCTGACGTAATCGCCGTAACGCTCGACCAGCCAGGCGCGGATTTCCTGCGGCTCGTCCCCGGCGGCAATGCGGCTGCGGACCTGGTGGCGCATGTCGCCCGCCATGGGCGCGTCGCTATCGGCGATAGATTGGCTCTGACATTTGAGGCAGCGCAACGTTTCCATCAGATCCTGCGCTTCCGCCTCCTGCGCGCTATCGGGCAGTTGTTCATAAGCGAGTGGCGCGGGCGGCATCGTGTCCTGCGCCATCACTGGTGGGACCATCAAGATCGCCGCCAGCAGAAGAGTCGTAGCGCGCATCATTCGCCCGCCTCGGCCAATTTCCGCAACAGTAACGGCACATGCTCCGCCCGGACATCGCCAATATGCTGATACCGGATAATGCCGTCGCCATCGACGACGAAGGTTTCGGGTACGCCGGACGAACCGATGCTCATCTGCACCTGCGACAGATCGTCCGCGCCGATCCGCGTATAGGGATTGCCGTGCGTTTGCAGGAATTGCGCCACGTCTTCGGGTCGGTCGCGGAT
>JBAUIN010000280.1:0-1852 GCA_049682975.1 Pontixanthobacter sp.
CCGCTGACTGGCGTATTCTGCGGATCGACGCGCCGATGACTATTCACGATGCGGATATGCACCATCCGCGCCAATGGTGGCTCCGCGCCATCCGCAGCGGTTTCGGTTATGCGCAGGTGTGGCACGCAACACGGCATGGGTCAGGTCCTGCCCTGTATCGGCGGGAAGTGATGCGCGCTTTGTTCTGGACGCTCGGCGTGTTTTTGATCGGTATTGTCGCCGCAATCATCGTTCCGCCGTGGGGAATACTTGCCGCCCCCGCGCTATGGACAGGCCAGCTGGTACGCTTGAGTGGGCGAATGGGTCTGAAAAAATCGGCACATCTGCTGGCCGGTAAATTTGCGGAGTCGATCGGCATCGTCCGGTTTGCCGCGGCGATGCTGCGCAACAAGCGGCAGGGCGCGATATTCTACAAATGACGAAGGTCGCCTATCTTGTCAGCGACTATGCCGCCCCGTCGCACACTTTCGTCCGTCGGGAAGCGGATGCCGTGCGCGCTTTGGGGATCGACGTAACGCCGATCAGCATTCAGGCCGGCGGTTCGGGTGACGATGAAGTCGAAAGCCTGCTTGGACGATCACCGCTAACGTATCTGATGGTGTTGGCGTGGGCGTTGTTTCATGCGCCGATACGCTTTTTTTCAGCTTGGCACTTGGCGATACGCCACCGCGCTCCGGGCTTTCGTGCGCTCCTCTGGTCGCAATTTCATTTTATCGAAGCGTTGATGCTGGCGAAGCTGGTAGCGCGCGATAAGATTGCGCGCCTGCATGTACATTTCGCCAATAGCGGCGCGACTGTTGGGCTGATCGGCGCCCATTATGCCAACATCCCGTTCAGTCTCACGCTGCACGGCATTTCCGAAACCGACTTTCCGGCGGGGCTGCTGCTTGGCGCGAAGGTCGAGCGTGCGGATTTCGTTGCCTGTGCCAGCCATTTCATGCGTGCGCAGGGGTTGCGCCAGGTCGATCCCGTGCATTGGAACAAATTTCACATTGTCCGCTGCGGTGTCGATGCCTCCCTGTTGGACAAACCATCCGTCGAAGCCGACGCGGCCCGTGTGCATATGATTTGCGTTGGACGTCTATCGCCGGAGAAGGGATATTATGGGCTGTTCGCGGCGTTGCGGAATTTGGCGAAAGGTGGGATCGATTTCAAACTGACCGTGGTGGGCGATGGGCCGATCGGCGATCAATTACGCCTGTCGCTGGCCGGAACCGAACTGGACGGCCGCGTCGAATTCGTAGGTTATCTGGCGGAAGCGGACACATTGGCGGCGATCGAACGGGCCGACATATTGGTATTGGCCAGCCTGATGGAAGGGTTGCCGGCGGTCCTGATCGAGGCGCTCGCTCTGGGTAAACCCGTCGTCGCACCGCACATTGCCGGTATTCCCGAACTGGTGGAGGATGGCCAGAATGGTTTGATGTTCACCCCATCTGATTGGGGCGATCTGGAGCGGGCCTTGCACACCATGGTGACCAGTAGCGATGACTGGCATAAATGGGGTAAGAACGGGCGATCACGGGTCGATGAAGAATTTCTGATCACGACAGCGGCATCCCGAATGGCCAATTTGTTTCGAGGAAACGGACCTCAATGACCCCCTTCGCCCCGTTCGACCGCATTCGGATCATCAATCTGCCCGAACGAACCGATCGCCGCCGCGATATGGATCGCGAGCTTGCGAAAGCCGGACTAACCGACGATCCGCGGGTTGCTTATGTGGAGGCTGTCAAACCTTCCGATGCGGCGACGTTCACGTCCATCGGGGCGCATGGCGTTTACGAAAGCCAGCGGGCCATTCTGCGCGATGCGGCGGCGGCAGGGCAATCGGTCCTCATCCTCGAAGACG
>JBAUIN010000281.1:0-12098 GCA_049682975.1 Pontixanthobacter sp.
TCGAAGACGACGCCGGCATTGAAGCCCAGATAGACCCCGTCGACGAATACGCCGACGGTCGGATCGATCGACGGGATCGACGAGTTGATGCCCAGACCACGGATCGAGAAGTTCGCAGTGCCGCGGGCGGTACCGACATCGTCGAGGGAGACGTTGGGCGCGGAATAGGTCAGCGATTGCACATCGCGCACCTTCAGCGCGTCCAGGCTTTCGGCGTTGAAGGCGGTGATCGCGACGGGCGCATCCTGCACATCCTCCGCATCGCGGGTTTTGGTACCGGTGACGACAATCATGTCGAAACTGTCGAGCGCGCTGCCGCGTTCGGCGGTGGCAGGCTGTTCATCATCCTGATCGCCGACGTCCTGTGCCAGAACGGCGGAAGGCATCATGGCCATTCCGGCCCCGAAAACTGCAAGCGTACGAAGTGAGCAATAGGATTTCATGGTTCTCTCCCTGATCGAAACCTTATGTCGCGCGCTTAATCGGTAGTATTTCAAAACGCAATCGCGTTTGGACTAGGCATGTTCTGGCTGGGCGCGCTCCAACTCCGCCTGACGGCGATCGCTTGCCGCGTCGAGCAGCGCCTCTTCAATCGTTTCGAGCCGTTCCGAATTGGCGATCTTCTCTCCGATCAAGTCGGTTACGTAAAAGATGTCCGCCACGCGCTCGCCATAAGCGGTGATATGCGCGGAATGGACGATCAGCTGATGTTCGAACAGGGTCCGCGCCAGACGGTTCAGCAGTGCCGAACGGTCGCGCGCATGGATTTCGACGACGGTAAACCGGTTCGATGCATCATTGTCGAATATGACCCGCGGGCGGACGGGGAATGCTTTCGATCGGCTGATCGGCAACGGTCGTTTGGCAAGGCGGGGGGCTAGCTCGACCCGGTTCGCCAGCGCATCGCCGATGGCTTGCTTGATGCGCGCGAGTTGCCGTTCTTCGTAAAACGGATCGCCATGCGGGTCCTGCACCAAAAAATTGTCGATGCCCCAGCCGTTGCGCGCAGTGTGAATGCGCGCATCGATGATGTTCGCGCCCGCCAGATGAATGCCGCCCGCGATGCGATAGAACAATCCGGGATGATCGGCGGCAATCACGCTGACCAGGGTGGCACCGCGTTCTTCGTCATATTCGCAATGGATCGACAGATCCTCGTCCCGGCTGCGCGCGACGGAATATTGCACCAGATTGCGGGCGATGATGTCTTCGGGCTCCGCGATCCAGTAGGCGTCGGGAACGATGTCTTCGTAATCCGCGATAAGATGCGCGCGATCGCCCAGTTCCTGCGCCGCCAAAGCCTTCTTCGCGGCTATGCGCTGTTCCCGGCCATGGTGCGCATGACCCAGCCGAAGCCGTTCCTGCGCATTGTCGTATAGCTCGCCCAGCAACTGCCCCTTCCAGCTGTTCCAGGTGCCCGGCCCGACCGCGCGAATGTCGACGGCGGTCAGGATGGCGAGATTGCGCAGCCGTTCCAGACTGCGCACCTGCCGCACGAAATCCTCGATCGTCTTGGGATCGGTCAGATCGCGTTTGAAGGCGGTGGCGCTCATCAACAGATGCTGTTCGACCAGCCAGGCGACCAGCGCCGTTTCGCTTTCGCTAAGGCCGAAGCGCGGGCATAGCTTGCGCGCCAGCTCCGCCCCCAGCACCGAATGATCGCCGCCGCGCCCCTTCGCGATATCGTGCAGCAGCACGGCAACATACAGCGCCCGGCGCGAGGTGATGCGATGGATCAACTTGGTGGCGCGCGGGTGATCTTCGGGCAACTGGCCGCGCTCGATTTGACTGAGCAATCCGATCGCGCGGATCGTATGTTCGTCTACCGTATAATGGTGGTACATATCGAACTGCATCTGCGCATTGACCTTGCCGAAATCGGGCACGAAGCGGCCGAACACATTGGCCTCGTTCATCCAGCGCAGATATTTTTCGGGATCGTTGCGGCCCGCCAGCAGGTCGAGGAACAGGGTGTTGGCGCGGCGATCCTTGCGAATGGCGATGTCGATCAGGCCGGAATCGCGATCCGCCTGGCGCATGGTATCGGGGTGCAGCTCCAGCCCCTCCGCCTCCGCGATCTGGAATATCTCGATCAGTCGCACGGGATCCTTGCGGAACCAGTCGTCGGTCGGCGCGCCGATCTTGCCACCATGAATGCGATAGCCCTTGTAAGTGCGCGCGCGCGCCGTGAACCCGGCGAAAAAGCCCGATCGCCGCCGACGTTTGGCGAATTTCTCGTCCAGATGGGCGAGGAATACCGCAGTCAGGCTGCCGACGCGTTTCGCTTGCAGGAAATAGAACTGCATGAAGCGTTCCACGCTGCTTTTGCCGGTCCGTTCGGCAAAATTCATGCGCGCGGCAACCTCGCGCTGAAGATCGAAGGTCAGGCGGTCCTCGGCACGGCCGGTGATGATATGCAGATGGCAGCGCACCGCCAGCATGAAGCCTTCGGCACGGCGGAACGATCGGTATTCCTGCCGGGTGAACAGGCCGACATCGACGAGTTCCGATGCACTGCGCACCCGGTGGATATATTTGCCCATCCAATACAATGTGTGCAGATCGCGCAAGCCGCCCTTACCGTCCTTCACATTGGGCTCCACGACGTAGCGGCTGTCGCCCATCCGCTTGTGCCGGGCGCTTCGCTCGGTCAGTTTGTCGGACACAAATTCGCGCTCGCTGCCCTGAACGACCTCTGCATTGAAGCGGCGACGCACTTCGTCATACAGCGCCTCGTCGCCCCAGACGAACCGGGATTCCAGCAACGCGGTGCGGATCGTCAGATCCTCCTTCGCCATGCGGACCATTTCATCGGGGGTGCGGCTGGACTGCCCGACCTTGAGATTAAGATCCCACAGGAAATACAGCATCGCCTCGATGACCTGTTCGCACCATGACGAGCGACCGGGCGGGGTGACGAAAGCGATATCGACATCGGAATGGGGGGCCATCTCGGCCCGCCCGTATCCGCCCACCGCCATGATCGCGATCCGGTCGCTGTCCTTGGCGTCCGGACGGGGATAAACGTGGCCGGTGACATGATCGTAAAGCAGCCGCACAATCTGATCGGTCAGGAAGGATTGCGCGCCGGTCGCCTCGTGGCCGGACGATGGCTTCGCCGCCAGTCGCCGCGCCACTTCGTCCCGGCCATGACCCAACGCTTCACGCAACAAAGCCACGATCGCCTGCCGTGCGTCGGCCCCGCCATTTTCGTCCGTCTCTTCGGCAACCAGTTCGGCGATCCGACCCTGCAAGGCGCGCCGATCGATAATCGTGCGCTGTTTGGGTATCTTGGTCTGGTTCACGGCAGTTGGGGCCTGTCGGTTGCGCGGCTAGGCGGCGATGCTCACGGGGCGGCCCTCAAACGGTCGCCTTGTCGCAATATTCCGCTTTGACGGTACGTTTGTCGATCTTTTGCGTACCGAGCCGGGGCAGGGGTTCGTCGGACTGCCAGATATGTTCGGCCGCCGGCACTTTGAAGGGGGCCAGCTTGCCGCCCATGAAAATGCGCAGCTCTTCGGGCGTCAGTTTTTCGCCTTTTTTCATGTAATAAACCGCCGCGGGAAGCTCACCCATCCGGTCGCACGGCACACCGAAGACGGAGCATTCCGCTACGCCTTCATGCGCGTAAATGCCTTCTTCCACTTCAATGCAGGAAATGTTCTCGCCGCCGCGAATGATGATGTCCTTCTTGCGGTCGACGATGAACAGATAATCGTCCTCATCGAGGTAGCCGAGATCGCCGGTGCGAAAATAGCCGTTTTCGGTGAAGCAGGCCTTCGTTGCCTCGTCGTTTTTCCAATAGCCGCGGAAATTGGCGACCGTGCGGAAACAGACCTCGCCGATCTTGCCCTGATCCATGCGATTGCCGTCATCGTCCAATATGGCGATGTCCACGATCGGGCGGCTGGCTTTGCCGGTGCTGCCGGGTTTCGCCATGTAGTTTTCATTGAAATTGCCGCAACCGACGCCGTTGGTTTCAGTAAGGCCGTAGCCCAGCAGCGGGAAGCCTTCGGGAAACGCCTTCTTGATCTTCGTGACGTGATCGGTCGGGCGCGGTGCGCCGCCGGCCGCGAAACTTTTGCAGGCATCGATATTGAAGCTGTCGCGGTCGGGATGGGTCGCGATTTCGTAACTCATCAACGGCACGCCGACGAAATAGCTGACCGCTTCCTTCTCCATCAGACGCAGCGCCTCGCCCGCATCCCATTTCGGCATCAGCACCAGCTTGCGCGCAATGCCGTAGCTTTGCAGGAACAGCGGCACTTCGCCGGTCACATGAAACAGCGGCACCGCGATTAGTGCACAGGGTTGCGAACTTGTATCCTGCCCCTGGCTGTCGAGCAGCACCTTCGCCATCGCGCTTTGCGAAATATAGCTGAAAGTGCCGCTGACAACGCCGCGATGATCGGACCATGCACCCTTGGACTGGCCGGTGGAGCCCGATGTATAGAGGATCGTCGCGAGATCGTCCGGACCTAATTGCCCCAACATCTGCATCGCCGTGTCGCCATCCGCCCAGATCGGCTTCAAACCGTCTGCCGGTGGCAGATCGTGATCGAATATGACGATCTTCGCCGAATGATCGGTGCCTTCCAGCCGTTTCGCACGCTCATTATCGGCGAGAACGATCGAACATTCGGCCAATCGCACACCGTAGGCCAACTCGTCGCCCGTCCAGAACCCGTTGAGCAGCGTGGCGCAGCCACCCGCCATGATCGTGCCCATATAGGCGATGATCCAGTTCGCCGAATTGCGCGCCGCGATGCCGACCCGATCGCCTTTTTGCACACCGTGCGTCTGTGCCAGTCCCGCCGCCACATGGGTTGCCGCCTGCCAGCATTCGCCGAAAGTCAGGCGGATATCGCCATCGACCAGAAAATCCGTACTGGCATGTTCTTTGCAGAAATGCGCGAAATAATGGGCGAGGCTGGGCGGAGCATTTTTGAATGCAGGCATTGTAACGGGGCCGCCCGCGAAATGATCGGCGGTGTGTTCGATCGTTTCGAACGGCTGTCCGGATGCGGTCAGCCCGTCCATGATCGTATTGAGTGCGGTGTCCAATTCGGTCGGCATTGCGTACTTTGCTCCTCTCCAAAGTGTTTCGCGCATTATGTGCGCGTTGTGTTCTTGAAGCGCACTCTTCCCCTAAAAGACTGCCTATGCCAATAGCGCAGCCGCGAAATACACACTCCGGCGCGATTGTTGCTTCGTCCGGTTATCTAGGGGTTTGGACACTTGCTGTCACTATTGGCTACTGCACCCGCCATACAATGGGCCGATCTGGGACTGACGGAGGGGATCGAGCTTGGGTTCTTCACCCTGCGCTGGTATTCGCTCGCCTATCTCGGCGGCATCCTGCTGGGCTATTGGCATCTTTCGAAAATGGTGAAAGCGCCCGGCGCCCCGATGGCGCAGCGTCATGCGGACGATCTGTTTTTCTACTGCACGCTCGGCATCATTCTGGGCGGGCGGCTGGGTTATGCGATGTTTTACAAACCCGAACTGTTCGTCAGTTTCGGCGGGGACGGGCTGGTCAGCTGGGAATTGCTGCGCCTTTGGGATGGCGGCATGAGCTTCCATGGCGGTTTGATCGGGGTGCTGGTGGCGATCGGTTGGGTTTGCCGGCAAAGCGATCTCAAGTTTCTGCGCATCTGCGACTACATCGCGGTCAATGTGCCGTTCGGCATGATGTTCGGGCGGCTGGCCAATTTCGTGAACGGCGAATTGTGGGGCCGTGAAACGGACATGCCGTGGGGCATGATCTTCTGCGACATGCAGAAGACTGCGAACACCTGCCTGACCAGCGGTATCGTGCGGCACCCCAGCCAACTTTACGAAGCGGCGTTGGAAGGTGCGCTGCTGATCGCGGTGCTGCTTTACATGTTCTGGCGCACGCGGGCGCGCTATCGCCCCGGCCTTTTGGTCGGCGTGTTCACCGTGGGCGTCGCAGGTGGGCGGTTCATCGTCGAATTCTTCCGCGAACCCGACGCGCATCTGTCCGAATTCGCCGCAAGTTCGGGCTTGTCGATGGGGCAATGGCTGACGATACCGCTGATCCTGATCGGACTGTTCGTGGCGATCCGTGCCCTGCGCAAACCGCCCTTGGCGAGCGGTACGACACCGGCGACCGCCGCCGCATGATGACGGCCTGATGATCGGGGAGACCGCTCCGCTCGGCGATATGTTCCGCCGACTGATACGCAACACCGGCCCCATTTCGCTAACGCATTATATGGGCGAAAGCAATGCGCGCTATTATGCGGGGAAAGACCCGCTGGGCCGCGATGGCGACTTCGTCACCGCGCCGGAAATCAGCCAGATGTTCGGCGAGCTGATCGGCTTATGGCTCGCTGACATCTGGCAGCGGGCGGGGCGACTGGACCCCGTGCACTATGTCGAATTGGGGCCGGGGCGGGGCACGCTGGCGAAGGATGTGCTGCGCGCGGTCGGGCAGCATGGACTGCATCCGAATGCGCATCTGATCGAAACTTCCCCGGCACTGAAGGATGCGCAACGGGCGGCGGTCCCGAATGCGACATGGCACGACGATGTCGGCACGGTGCCGCAGGACGGCCCGATCCTGTTGGTGGCGAACGAATTCCTAGACGCACTGCCGATCCGCCAATTGGTGCGCGGGCCGGATGGCTGGCGCGAACGGATGGTCGGGTTGGAGCAGGACGATTTTGCGTTCGTGATGGGGCAGCAGAGCATGGACGCCGCTATCCCACGCGAGTTTACGGATGCCGCGGAGAATACGATCCTGGAAACCTGCCCTGCTGCGGCGGCGATCCTTTATGAAATTGCCGGGCGACTGGCGAAGCAAGGCGGCGCGGCGCTGTTCATCGATTACGGAAACGTAGAGCTACAACCTGGCTCCACATTTCAGGCGGTGCGCGATCACACAAAAGTGTCCCCATTCGTCGCGCCGGGCGAGGCTGACCTAACCGCGCTCGTCGATTTTGGAACGCTCGCCCGGATCACGCAATCACGCGATGCGCGGCATCTGGGAACGGTATCGCAGGGCGCGTTCCTGCAGGCTCTCGGGATCGATCTGCGGGCGCAGGCGCTGGCGGCGAAATCGCCCGATCAGGCGGACGGTATCGAGGCGGCACGACATCGGCTGGTGGCGGACAGCGAGATGGGTACCCTGTTCAAAATCATGGGCCTTGCCGGACCGGATTGGCCCGATGGTGCGGGCTTTACCGGCGCCTAATCGACAATCGCTTCGGCAAGATCGTCCGCCGCCTCGCGCGGAGTTTTCTTGTCGTCGAGCCGGTCCACCGCGAAATTCGCCGCGCGCATCGCCTCGACATCGATCGCTCCGATCAATGGGCGTAGAATATCCTGCAGCTTTTCATCCCTTGCCGCTTCGGGCGAGAGCATCAGCAGCGCGTCGTAAGCGGGAAATGCGCCCTTCGTATCTTCCAGAACGATCAACCGATCCGCCGCGACCCGCCCGTCCGATGTGTAGGCCGAAATGACATCCGCCTCCCCACCGGTCAGCGCGTCATACATGAAAGTGGTGGTAAAATTACGCTGATCGGCAAATTGCAAACCATAGGCATCGCGCACCGCGGTCCATTCCGGTCGTTCGAAAAATTCGACATCCGCACCGATCGTCAGTTGCGGTGCGCGGCGCGCCAGATCGTCGATGGTAACTATTTCCAGTTCCCGTGCCCGATCCTGTCGCATCGCTAGGGCGTAGGCGTTTTCGAAGCCTAATTTCCCCAACACCAGGGTGCCGGTCGTCTCGCGCTCCCATTCGACAATGGCGCGATAGATTTCATCGCGCCCGGGATTGTCCGTCCGCCCCAATTCGTTGGTCCATAATGTGCCGGTATAATCGAACGCGATATCGACTTCGCCGCTTGTCAGCGCATCGTGGACGACGGCGGAACCCAGACCGTCGCGATATTCGACATCATATCCTGCCTCTTCCAGCCGCCGCCCGACCAGTTGCGCCAGAATGTATTGTTCGGAAAACGTCTTGCTGGCGATCACGATCGCATCGTCGTTCTGCGCGCGAAGAGCCCATGCCGACGCAGCAACGCCCAAGGCAGCGACCGCGATCCCGCCCCAGACCATCCACGACCGGCGTTTGGCAAAACCGCGCTCCACCGTGCCGAGAAGAAAATCGACGACGATCGCCAGCCCGGCACTGGCGATGCAGCCGGCGAGGACCAGCGCCCAATTCTGCGTCTGCAACCCGGCGAAAATCGGATCGCCCAGGCTCGGCTGACCGATAGTGGTCGACAATGTCGCTGCGCCGATGGTCCATACCGCTGCGGTTCGGATACCGGCCATGATATAAGGCGCAGCCAGCGGCGCCTCGACCAGCCGCAATTTCTGCATCGGCGTCATGCCGACGCCATCCGCGGCCTCCAGCACCCCCGCTTCCATCTGTTCGCGCGCCGTTACGGCGTTACGCAGGATCGGGAGGAGAGCATACAGGCCGAGCGCGCAAAGCGCGGGCAGGAAGCCCAGCGTCGGTAATCCTTCGCCGAACACGGCGCGCAAACTCAGCAGGATCGGGAAGAACAGCGCCAGCAACGCCAGCGCCGGAATGGTCTGCACGAGGCTGGCGAAACCCAACGCAATGCGTGCCACGATTGCGGAACGGCTGGCCCACACCGCCAGCGGTAAGGCGACGACGATACCCAATGCGATCGCGGCCGCTGCCAGCAAAACATGCGCGGCCAGTTTGTCGCCCAACCCGAGTAATGCGTCGAAAATTGCGCTCATCGCGCTATGACCGCCATCGCTTTCGCCTGATCCCGCGGAACGGCGACCAGTTCCTGCGCCACGTCGCCTCCTTCGCCCGACAGCAATCGCGCAGGTGTGCAATCCGCCACGATCGACCCCGCATCCATCACCAGCACCCGGTCGGCCAGCAGCAGCGCCTCCGCCATATCGTGCGTCACCATCATCGTCGTCAGACCGAGCCGGTCGTGCAAGGCACGTACCCGCTTGCCCAGCGCATCGCGTGTCACCGGATCAAGCGCGCCGAAAGGTTCGTCCATCAGCAGCACCGGCGGATCGGTGGCCAATGCGCGCGCCACGCCGATCCGTTGTCGCTGCCCGCCCGACAATTCATGCGGCATACGGGTCGCATAGCTCGCATCCAGCTCCACCCCTTCGAGCAATTCGGCAATCCGTGCCTGCAACACGGGCTGCCGCGCGATGCGGGGGCCGATGCCGATATTCTGCGCAACGCTCATATGCGGGAACAGCCCGATGCCCTGGAAGACATATCCGATCCGCCGGCGAAGATCGGATGGCGCAGCCACGCGAACATCTTCGCCTTCATACAGAACGGTTCCCGATGTCGGTTCGATCAGGCGGTTGATGGTTTTCAGTAGCGTCGATTTGCCCGAACCGGATGCCCCGACCAACGCGACGAAACTGCCATCCGCAATATCGAGCGATATATTATCGACCGCCACGACATCGCCGAATTGTTTGACGGTGTCGCGGAATGAAATGGCTGGGGGTCGTTCGGTCACGGTCGGACCGTAGGTTGGCGATACGTGCGCGTCAAAACGCTATAAAGATGTCAGCGGCACGTTAAGCGCGGCGGTCATGCCCCCGGGTCGGAAATCGCGGGTCAGTTCGCCGGACAATTGCGCGGTGACGGATTTGTCGACCAGCCGCGTGCCGAAGCCCAGCCCGCGATCCTCTTTGGGTGGCGGCCCGTCCTTTTCCTTCCAGTCCAGTACCATCCGGTCGCCTTCTTTCCGGGTGACGATTTCCAACTTGCCCTCCGGTACGGAAAAAGCACCGTATTTCGCGCAATTGGTCGCCAGTTCGTGAAACAGCAGCGCGAGCGGCGTGGCGGATTTCGCACTGACCGTGGCGTCGTCGCCTGCAATGTTCATCCGCGAACTGGATCGGTCGCCATAGGGGGCGAGCAATTTCTCCAGTAATCCGTGCAAGGTTTCATTGGCATCGACACGATCCTGCGTGACGTAGGTATGCGCGCGGCTCAACGAGAACAGCGTGTCGGAAATATCCTTCGAGAAGGATTCCGACCCGATATGATCGCGGCTTTTCAACGATATCAGCCCGCCGATAACGGCAAAGATGTTCTTGATCCGATGCGACAATTCGCGGGCCAGCAATTCGCGTTCTTCGGATTCGCGATAGGTGTCTTGAATATCGGTCATCGTGCCGAACCACCGGCGCGGTTTTCCGCCGCTTTCGATCAGCGGCAGAACCCGCGACAGGTGCCATCGCCATTCGCCGTTCGCCATTCGCAGGCGGAAACGCCCTTCGAAATCGTGCCCTTGTTCGAATGCATCGTACCAGTCGCCGAATACGCGTTCTGCATCTTCGGGATGGACCAACGGCCGCCAGCCTTCGGCATCCTGCGGTCGGTCTTCGCTGACGGTTTCGAAGAAACGGCGATTGATGTAATCGAACGTGCCGTCGCTGCGCATCGAATAGGCGATGTCCGGCAGGCTGTCGATCAATACTCGGAGGCTCTGTTCGCTGCGTTCCAGCCGTCCTGTGTGCTCCAGCTTTTCACGACGATGGCGCAGGCGGCGCATGACCGACGCGGCAAGCACTTCCAGCCCATGCCGTTGCATATCGCTTAATCCGCCCGCGCGGGGATCGCTGTCGATCACGCATAAGGAACCCAGCGGCGCCCCTTCATGCGATATCAGCGGTGCGCCTGCGTAGAACCGGATGTGCGGATGGCCCTTCACCAGCGGGTTGGTTTCGAACCGGTCGTCCTTGCTAGCATCTTCGACAACCATCGGTTCGGCCGAGAGCATGGCATGGGCACAGAACGATACCGGACGCGGCGTTTCGCGTTCCTGCATACCCGTCCGCGCCAGAAAGCGTTGTCGTTCCTCTTCCACCAGACTGACCAAGGCCACAGGTGCTTCGCAGAGGCGGGCGGCGAATTGCGTGATCTGCGCAAGTTCGGGGTCGTCTTCCAGTGCATCCAAGCCGTAGGTCGACAGAATCGAAACGCGCGCTTCTTCGCCGCACATCGACGGTTCGGGGGGCTTGCCGGATGGCCAGGGCTGGAGCTGCTCGTTCTTCATTGCGTAATTTGCAATCGGTACTGCGAATAATCGGATACTTCAATAATATTTGCATCGCACCGGTCGGTGCAGCTTGGGTTTGCGGCGTTCATCGGCTTCGTCTAAGCCGTTCGCAATCAAGGAGTATACGATGCGTGCCACCCCCGATTTCGATTTCCAGCTCGGCGAAGCGGCTGAAATGATTCGCGACAGCGTGTCGCGTTTCGCCGACGAACAGATCACGCCGCTGGCGGAAAAAACCGATGCGGAAGACTGGTTTCCGCGCGAATTATGGGAACCGATGGGCGAGTTGGGTTTGCATGGCATTACCGTGAGCGAAGACGATGGTGGGCTGGGCCTGGGCTATCTGGAGCATGTTATTGCGGTTGAGGAAGTCAGCCGCGCATCCGCCAGCGTCGGGTTATCCTACGGCGCGCATTCCAATCTTTGCGTCAATCAGATTGCGCGCCATGCGAACCCCGATCAGAAGGCGAAATATCTTCCCAAACTGATCAGCGGCGAACATGTCGGCAGCTTGGCGATGAGCGAGGCGAATGCCGGGTCCGACGTGGTTTCGATGAAGCTGAAGGCGGACAAGGTTGATGGCGGATACCGGCTGAACGGCACCAAATTCTGGATCACCAACGCGCCCTATGCCGATGTGCTGGTGGTTTACGCCAAAACCGGGGAAGGTAGTCGCGGCATAACGACGTTTCTGATCGAGAAGGATTTCGAGGGTTTTTCGATCGGTCAGAAGATCGACAAGATGGGCATGCGCGGATCGCCGACCAGCGAATTGGTGTTCGACGATTGTTTCGTGGCGGACGAACAGGTGATGGGTCCTGAAAATGGCGGCGTCGGCGTGTTGATGAGCGGGCTGGATTACGAACGTGTGGTGCTGTCCGGTATTCAGCTGGGCATCATGCAGGCCTGCCTCGACACGGTCATTCCCTTCGTGCGCGAACGTAAGCAATTCGGCGCGGCGATCGGGAGCTTTCAGCTGATGCAGGCGAAGGTCGCGGACATGTATGTCGCGCTGCAATCGGCGCGCGCCTACACCTACGC
>JBAUIN010000282.1:0-4153 GCA_049682975.1 Pontixanthobacter sp.
CCTTTAACCGGTCCGGCTGCCAAGGCGTGCTTTTCGGCACCGCCCGGATTTCACCGACGAGAATGATGGTGCCGGTCGATGTATCAATCGTCCACATCGGTGCCCCGGAACGTTGGGCAGTGACCACGATTTCATCGGAAGAAGGATCGATGTCTTGTGACGATGACGGCGTTCCCCATAGACAAAGGAGGGGAAACACCGTTAGAAAAATCGGTTTCAGCTTCATAATCGCATGCCTAACGGTCGGCCGATAGATGATCGGTGAACAGGTTTGCATTCGCCTTTGCCCACCTATGTATCACCAGAACCGACTCCGAGGCACCCCTTTGAACGGACCGACGATTGCCAATGTGATCCATCCGCCGTAGAATTCGCCCGGTTGCGGCCTAACGCGCTCGCCATCGACGAAGCAGGCGTCCATCGCACCGGGATAGAACGCGATGTGATCGCGCAAGGCCTTGAACGAAGCCGTCGGTTCGGGATAGGACCACGCGGCGCGCGCCCGTCGCTCTCCTCCGCCAAGAACATCGAAATAACGAGCCACGCCTTTCCATTCGCAAAAGCTGGTATGGGCGGCTTCGACCAATACGTTCGGCGTAATATCCTGCATCGGAACGTAATAGGTGGGTGGGTGGCTGGTTTCGAGCGTGCGAATGGCGCTGCGCGTCTCGGCGATAGCGATACCGCCCACTATAATACGGATATGGGCGGCTGTAGGTTCGGCGATTGCGGGGCGCGGATAGTCCCAGACGCTTTCCTGGCCTTCGCCAACGGGATCGGGTTTTACGGGTTGCATGGAAGGGGAACGCACGATCGCGGCAATCGGGTGCGTCATGTCGCGCCCTTATAACCGTCGGCCATCGCAACCGTCGGCCATCGTCACGCGTCCGGCAATACGCGCGCTACGAATTGCTTTCCCAAGTGCAAACCTGCCGGGTCGATCGTATGCCCAATTCCTGGCGCAACATGGGTTTCGACGTTATAACCAAGTCTATTCAAAGCGGCTTTAGAACTATGCAGGGCATCGATCGGAACGACGGGGTCGGCGGAGCCGTGTGCTAATAAGATGGGCGGCTTCGCCCCATCGTTCGCCGACAGACCGGCGCCTCCCGTGAACATTCCGGAATAGCCGACTATTCCTGCCGGAGCGGGTGACCGCCGAAGGCCGACCTGCAGTGCCATCATGGTGCCTTGGCTAAAACCTACGATGGCGAGCGCATCGTCTTGCAAATCATATTGCGATAGTTTGCGATCGATGAAAGCATGAATGGCAGGGGCGGCTGACGCTGCATCACGAGCGAGCGTTACCGGATCGAAATTCGACAGACCGAACCATTGATAGCCGGCAGCCATCATCGCGCATTGTTGGGGAGCATGGGGCGCCAGAAACAGGGCATTGGGCAGAACGTCCTGCCACATGGGCGCAAAGGAAATAAGATCGTTGCCGTTCGCGCCATAGCCGTGAAGCAGCAGGACAATCTGTTTGGGCGCAGCCCCCGATTTCGGTTGAAGACTGGCCCCGTTCACGATTATCGACAAATCAATGCGTCCTTCTGGTCGGGATAATTGAATAGGCAATGTGTAGCAGACCAACATACCATCGGCTATGATCCGTCGATGAACTTCCCAAGAAGCGATCATCAAATTTAGCGATGACAGTTGCGAGACTGTCTTAGTGATCCAGGGCGCGATCGATCATGTTCAAGCGCTCATCACAAAAGAAAGCGGACGCTAGCACGATAGAGCGTAATACTCCTTCGCAATATATTATCGGCGGGCGAACTCAAACATTCGTCATGGCATCGCGGATATCGATGAAATCGCGCGTCATCGCTTCGATCGGGGCGGGGGTAAAGCGTATGATGGCAGTCCGAAGCGACTGTTCCGCCAAATCGAACAGCCCCGAAATCGCAACGGCAATCGGAAGCGAGCGATCGATGCCGAGCTGCAACGCAGCAAGAGCGGAAGCGGCCCGATGTAGCGCGTCGCGCCGCCGATCCGGTACATCGCGACGATGCGCGTTCAACGCGCTCTCCAGCGAAGCTATCAGTTCGTCGTAGCACAAGATGGTCAGCGCGCGCGGGTTCGAGCCCATGATGGCCGCCTCCCGTTCCACCTTGCGATAGGCGTCGGCGACGTTAGGTCGTGAAATGGTTGCCGTGTTCATCTCAATTGCGATCCGCATTCCAGGCGGCGATTTGATTTTGCAGGAAGGAAAGGGTCGATTGCGATGCGGCGACATTGCGGTCGGTCTGCGCAAATTGTTTCGTCAGGCGGATACGCAGAGCGTCCTGTTGCTCCGCGATTTTTGCCAGTTGATCGTCGATCTTTTGGGTCGATTTGGTATAACGCGCGACCGAACCGGCAAGCGATCCGGGATCGCCGATCGTACCCATTGCCCGCGACAGCTTGTCCAGCGTGGCGAATACCCCGAACAGCCCGGTAGTGAACATCGCATTCGCTGCCGCCGAATTATCCCGAAGCGCCGCGTTCAACCGATCATTGTCGAGCCGGAAGGTTCCGTCTCGATTGATGGCCAATCCCAGATCGCCAAGCGTGCGCGGTTCGCCCTCCTCGGCATTGGGCATAACGATCGTTCCGGAGAGACCGGCCAGTTCGCGTTTCAACCGGCGCGCACCGGAATCGCTTCCCAGTTCGCCGTTCAATGGGTCCGCGGCTTCGCGCAAGATGCCGGAAATATCGTTCAGCGCAGCGACGAAGTCGGTCATGACGCCGGTGATGGCACCACCGTCTTGCGCAAAGGCAATGCGAGTGGGCGCTCCCGCATTGGTTCCGGTCAGGGTCACATTCAGCCCACCAGGCAGGTCGCCGATCCGGTTGCTCGCGCTGGTCATGGCAATGGTGTCGAAAGTGAAGCGAGCGTCCTGCGCAGTTTGGCGCAATTGTCCGCTATCAGCGTTCGGGCTCCAATCGAGATAGTTGATATTACCCGGCCCGGCCGGGTTGCTGTTGCCGAAAATATCGCTTCCACTTTCGCTAGGGCCGGTTCCGGCGATGATAAAGCCGTTTGCGCTACCATCTGCGCCTTTCACAACCAATTGCGCGCCGTTCGGTCCATTGGCGACATAAGCGGACAAGCCTGCACCGCTGGCGGTAATCGAAGCCGCTACATCGTTCAGACTGTCACTCGCGCCGACTGCGATAGCGACTGCTTGACGGTCGGGGTCGGCAGAAAATGCCCCTCCATTCACCGTTCCGAAACGGATCGTCAGCGTGCCTTCGCCGACCGGATCGGCGGCGTTCGGGTAGGCTTTGCCCGCCAATGTTTGCGCCCCGGCAAGCTGTTGCACTTCGAGCGTATACGATCCCTGCGTGCTGGCTCCCGACGCAACCGAGATATTGGCAACGGAAGGATCGCCGATCGTGACCTTCGGGGCGAGATCGCCATTGCGGACGCGGTCCCCGAACGCCGCGGAAAGCTGGCTCAATTGCGAGCGCAACGCGGACGCTGCGGAAATGCGCGTTTCGAGCAATTCGCTCTTGGCTTCCAATTGTCCGATGCGGGCGGCGAACCGGGCATCGGCGAGATTGCGGGCCAGTTGAACCATGTCCACGCCGCTGCCGCTGCCCAGTGCGCCGATGATAGAAGATGTGCTGGTGCTTTCCATGATTGCAAGAACGGTCCTCCCGTGCCGATATTAAGCGGCCGACGTAACGCGTCAGCCAGATACATCCTGCACCACCCCATCGACATCGAATGTCATTCCAGGGGGCAGGACGATCGCGGGGCGCGGCATTCGTTCGCCGCGTTTGAGCGACATGACGAAGGCCAGGATACTGGCGATGGCTGCGTACAGCTCCGCGCGAATAACCTGGTTTTCGCGCGTGGTGAAATAGACCGATCGGGCGAGCATCGGATATTCCAACGTCGGCAACCCCTTCTCGCCCGCCAGTTCGCGAATCGCCAGCGCCTTGTCCCCGCGACCCTTGGCCAACAGGATCGGCGCGTTCGCAAGCGCCGGATCGTATGCCATCGCGACCGAGAAGTGGGTGGGATTGGTCAATACGAATTGCGCATCGTTCATCGCCTTCGCCACCCCGCCCATCGCCAATTGCCGTTGTTTGTTGCGGATCGCGGCGCGTTTTTCGGGCGAACCTTCCTGTGTTTTATGTTCATCGCGCATATCCTGAT
>JBAUIN010000283.1:0-2562 GCA_049682975.1 Pontixanthobacter sp.
GCCTTCTACGAGGCTGAAACCGAGGCGCGGCGCGATGCCGGCGCCCCACCTTTCGGACGATGGGCCGCAATCATCGTATCCTCCGAAGACGAAGCGGAAGCCAAGGACACCGCCCGCGCGATCGGAGGCACACGCCCGTCGATTACCGATGTCATGATTCTTGGCCCTGCCCCCGCTCCGATGGCGCTGCTACGCGGTCGTTACCGCTACCGCCTGCTCATCAACGCCCGCCGCAGCGCGCAAGTGCAGGACATCATCCGCGATTGGCTCGGCGCCCTCGACATACCGCGCGGCGTCCGGGTAAGCGTTGATATCGATCCGTATAGTTTTGTGTAATTAAGGCGCTTGCAAGTTGCTCTTGTTACGCTGATAATTCGTATTCGGGATCGATGCAGCGGGGGCTCGCATGAATTATCGTATTATCATAACCGCAATAGCGGCACTGTTTTTCAGTGCCTCCGCTTCCGCCGAAACCTGGTATCGCGCGGACACCCACCATTTCGTCGTCTACAGCAACGGCAGCGAAAAAAAGACCGCCGAATTCGCGCAGGACACCGAGAAATTCGACGCGCTTTTACGTAAACTTTTCGGGCGCGAGCCGGAAGTCGATCCCAATCGGCTGACAATCTACCTCATCGATAATGCGAGGGAGGTCGACCGACTGATCGGTGGGCGTAGCGGCACGACAGCCGGTTTTTACGTTGCCCGTCCGGAAGGCAGTTTCGCCGTCGCCAACCGCGAACGCGGGGGTCGGTGGGATCTGGATGGACAGACAGTCCTGTTCCACGAATATGCCCACCATTTCATGTTCCGCAACATGGCGGTGCCCGCCCCCGCCTGGTTCGTAGAGGGATTTGCCGAATTCATGGCGACGGCCGAATTCAATAAGGATGGCAGCTGGTCATATGGACGGGTCGCCGGTCACCGCGCCTATTCCCTCTTGCGTGGACCGAAGATCCCGATCCGTGATTTGCTGACTCAGCGGCCGACGGACAGTGTCGACAATGTCTTCGCGTTCTACGGTCGGGCCTGGGCGCTCACGCACATGCTGTACCGGTCCGAAACGCGTGGTGAGCGGATCGGCCTTTATCTCGCCGAATTGCAGGAGGGGGTCGATCCGATCGAAGCGGCGGAAACGGTGTTTGGCGACCTCGACGATTTCGAGGACCAGCTGCAAGATTACATCGAAGGCAGCATCAATTATACCAAGTTCGAAGAGCCGCTGCCCTATCTCGACGCGGTCACGGTAAATCGGTTGTCGGACTATCAATCCGAGCTGGTCGAACTGACATTGCAGCGCACCACAGGTTACAAAACCGACCGAACGCGCAAAAAACTGATGCGGCTGACCCAGCATCCGGACGCCGACGCAGAAGTCTGGTATCAACTGGCGAAACTGGAGCACGTTGCCGCTCACGACGAAGATGCGCCAGCACGCTACGATTTCACATCGGCGCGAACGGCCGTCGAAGGCGCGTTGGCTTTGAAGCCCGATCACCTGCTCGCCAATGTGTTAATGGGCGACCTCGTCCTCGAACCCTTCGATCACGATCTCGAATTCGATCCGCAGGAATGGAGCACTGCGCGGCGATATTACGGTATGGCCAATAAGGCCGATCCGTTGAACCCGCTTCCGCTGTTCCGGTTCGGTCAGTCGTTCCTGAAAGAGGGGCGTAAAAACGAACAAGTCGGCATGGCTTTGGAACAGGCGTTTTTGGGTGCCCCCGAATCACAGGAAATCCGCCTCACTTTGGCGAACCATCACGCGGAAGAAAAGGAATTCGACGAGGCAATTTCTTTGCTGAAGATTATTGCCGGCAATCCGCATAGCGGCGA
The DNA here is from genome assembly GCA_049682975.1 of Pontixanthobacter sp. Classification (GTDB taxonomy): domain Bacteria; phylum Pseudomonadota; class Alphaproteobacteria; order Sphingomonadales; family Sphingomonadaceae; genus Pontixanthobacter. Next base: position 1,837 of record JBAUIN010000283.1, read on the forward strand.
AGGCGCGCGAGCGCTGATCGCTTCGCTGGAAGAGGCGAAGTCGGGTGCCGATGCGCCGATCGATGCCCTCAAGGCCGCTGCCGCCGAAGCAGGTGACAAAACGGGAGCCGATCCGGGCGAGGATATTTCCGACGGCATTATCGACGACGATGATGGCGATACGCTGGACAGCGAAACGGAAGCCGTCGATACCGCTGCGAACCCTTAGTTCGTCACGTCGAGAATCGTTTTATCTTTTCGGGAAACTACTCATGCTGACCGTTCATCATCTCGGTATTTCGCAATCGGAACGCATCGTCTGGTTGTGCGAAGAATTGCAGCTGGATTATGCATTCAAACGGTACGACCGCCGCGCAGATAACCGGATGGCCCCCGACGAATACAAGGCGCTGCATCCCGCCGGTATGGCGCCCATTATTCAGGATGGCGATCTGGTGCTCGGCGAAAGCGGGGCGATCTGCGAATATATCGACCGCAAATACGGCAATGCGCGGCACTGTCCGGAGGTCGGCAACCCGGACTTCGCCGATCATTTGTTCTGGTTCCACTTCACCAATGTCACCTTCATGACCAATGGCATGATGCAACTGATGCTGTCCATGGCGGACGCGCAGAACGACTTGCCCGGCAATTTCGTCGCCGACCGCACGGCAAAAGCGTGGGACATGGTGGAGCAGCGGTTGGGCGAAGCGGAGTTTTTCGGCGGATCGCAGCTGACGCTGGCGG
>JBAUIN010000284.1:0-4375 GCA_049682975.1 Pontixanthobacter sp.
ACGAGTATCAGGACACGAACGCCGTCCAATATCTCTGGCTGCGTTTACTGGCACAGGAACGCCGGAATATCTGCGTTGTGGGAGATGACGATCAGTCGATCTACTCCTGGCGCGGGGCGGAGGTGGCGAATATCCTGCTTTTCGACAAGGATTTTCCCGGTGCCAAAGTCGTCAAACTGGAACAGAATTATCGGTCCACCCCGCAGATATTGGCAGCGGCCAGCGGACTGATCGACACCAATAGCCAGCGGCTGGGCAAGACCCTATGGACCGATCTTCCCGCAGGCGACAAGGTCCGCGTGATCGGCGTATGGGACGGGCCGGAGGAAGCGCGCCGGGTCGGTGAGGAGATCGAACGGCTGGAACGCGAAGGCGCGCCGCTGGAAGAGATCGCCATCCTGGTACGCGCGCAATATCAGACGCGCGAATTCGAAGATCGGTTTATTCAGCTCGGCCTCAACTACCGGATCGTCGGCGGGTTTCGTTTTTACGAGCGCGCCGAAATTCGTGATGCTCTCGCTTATCTGAGGGTTATCGCGCAACCCGCGGACGATCTGGCGTTCGAACGTATTTACAATCAGCCTAAGCGCGGTCTCGGCGCGAAGACGCTTGAGAAAATGCACCAATATTCGCGCGCGGTCGATCTGCCGCTGGCGGCTGCGTCGCTGCAATTGGCCGATAGCGACGAATTGCCCAAGCGCGCTGCGAACACCATCGGTGCGCTCATGCGCGATTTCCTTCGCTGGCGGGAGTTGGAACCGAACACGACTCCGGCCGAATTGCTGCGAACCGTGATCGACGAAAGCGGGTACACCGCCATGCTGGAAGCGGAGCGCTCGCCCGAAGCGGCGGGGCGGATCGAGAACCTGTCCGAACTCGCGCGGGCGATGGAAGAGTATGAATCACTCGGCGACTTTCTCGAACATGTCAGCCTGGTCATGGATAACGAAGCTGCGTCCGACGACGAGAAGGTCACGATCATGACCATGCACGGCGCAAAGGGGCTGGAATTCAACAACGTGTTCCTACCTGGTTGGGAGGAAGGCGTGTTTCCTTCCCAACGCTCCATCGACGAGGGCGGGCTGGCCAGTCTGGAGGAGGAACGCCGCCTCGCCTATGTCGCGATTACCCGTGCCAAGCGCCGCTGCACCATTCTGCATGCCGCGAACCGCCGAATTTATGGCCAATGGACCAGTTCGATTCCCAGCCGCTTCGTCGAAGAATTGCCGGACGAGCATGTGGAAAGTGAAACCACCATGGCGGGTGGCAAGTCGCTATGGCAGGCGAATTGGTCGGAAAGCGACGATCCCTTCGCCCATGTCAGCACCGCCCAACCCGACCGCAGCAGCGCCCGCGGCCCCGGCTGGCAACGTGCGCTCGCCACCGGTTACGAAACCAAACAGGTCGCGGTAAAAGAAAGCCGCCGCAGCGCCGCCAGCTTCGCCGCCAAACCCCGCACCGACATCGCATTGGGCGCGCAGGTCGTGCATGACAAATTCGGGGAAGGCACCGTCATCAGCCAGGATGGCAACAAGCTGGAGATCAACTTCGAAAATGTCGGCACGAAACGGGTGATCGACAGCTTCGTAAAATTGGCGGGGTAATCAGGATTTCTGCAAACAAATACGAACTTTCTTCGCAACCTCGTTAAGAGTAGCTTCCAGTCGGTTGATCTGCGACACATTCGGCCCATCGGGGTCGTAACGCGTAATCAGATATTCGCGCGTTTCTGCTAGCGAGCGCAGATGCTCCGCCGTGCGAACGCGCAGAACGAGCCGTTCGGTAAGCGCCAGTTCGGTTCGTCTGGCCAGATTATGCTGCAGCCGTCTGATATCCAATGCGCTCATACCTCGCGCTTGCAAATAGGCGTTGAGATACAATTCGATGGCATGGATCGCGAGCAGCCGATACGGTGCATTTCGTAATGGTTTCGCGCCGTTTTTGCTATGCTTCAGCACAGCTGCAGCGGCCTTGTAAGCATCGGCCATTGCTATGATTTGCTTTGGAGTGGCCGTTTCGCCTGGATAGATTTTCGACATCGCGCCCATGGCGGGCGGGCGTACCGGCAAAGATCGAAAAACCGGTTAAAGCGACAACGTTCGGTCAGCTTGCACTGAACCCCAGAAAATCGGGCTGAGGGCCGTTCCATTCGCCGGCGGGGACCGGTTCGTCATCCTGCTTGCGGCTTTGTTTTGCCCGCGGTTGCGACTTTTTGGACTTGGGCGGTGCGTCGTTTTCCGACCGTTTGCTGCGATGTGGCTTGTCGTCGGTCTTGTCTTCGGAGGCAGCGTTGCGTTTTCTGGCAGGCGCTTTCTTCTTCGGCGTGTCCTTCATTTCGACACGAACGTCGTCCTTACCGAACACGTCGATCTTTGCCCCGGTAAGTTTTTCGACATTCTCGATCGCCTCGGCATCGGCATCCGTGACGAAGGTAAACGCGCGGCCACTGGCACCGGCACGGCCCGTGCGACCGATGCGGTGGACGTAATCGTCCGGGTGCCAGGGCGTGTCGTAATTGAAGATGTGGCTGACACCCTTGATGTCCAACCCGCGTGCAGCGACGTCGGAGGCAACGAGAATGTTGATCTCGCCCGATTTGAACCGTTCGAGTTCTTTCTGCCGCGTGGACTGGTCGATATCGCCGTGAATCTCACCGCTCTTGAAACCGCTGCGCTGCAAATGCTTGTTCAGTTCGCGAACGGTCGTTTTTTTGTTCGAGAATACAATCGCCGTTTCCACGTGATCGTTACGCAGCATCCATTCCAGCGTTTCGCGTTTCTGGCGCGGCTTCACATGCACTTTGAACGCGGTAATATTCTTGTTGGTGGACGCCGCGCGACTGACCTCGATCTGTTTCGGATTGCTGAGAAACTTATCCGCCAATTTCTTGATCGGCGGCGGCATGGTGGCGGAGAACAACATGGTCTGCCGTGTTTCAGGAAGCTTGTCGCAGATAAATTCGATGTCGGGGATGAACCCCATATCGAGCATCCGGTCCGCTTCGTCGATTACCAGCAATTCGCAACCGCTGAGCAGAATTTTTCCACGCTCGAACAGATCCATTAGGCGACCTGGCGTCGCGATCAGCACGTCGACACCCTCGTCCAGCGCCTTCAGCTGATCACCCATCTGCACGCCGCCGATCAGCAGCGCCATTTTCAAATCGTGGTTGGCGCCGTATTTCTCGAAATTCTCGGCAACCTGCGCCGCCAGTTCGCGGGTGGGCTCCAGGATGAGCGAACGGGGCATCAATGCACGGCGACGACCGCTGGCCATCACGTCGATCATCGGCAGAACAAAGCTGGCCGTCTTGCCGGTGCCCGTCTGCGCGATCCCGATCAGATCCTTCATCATAAGAACGGCGGGGATGGCCTGCGCCTGTATCGGCGTGGGTTCGGTATAGCCGGCCTCTTCGACCGCTTTCAGCAGTTCTTCGGAAAGGCCGAGATCGGCAAATGACATAGATTATCCGGATAAGGGGGCAAACAGCCCGAATGCGCCAGGGCGGCTGCCCAAGCTAAAACCGTCGCGGCGTTTGCGGCCAGAACGCGGAAAAGTCAAGATTGCCGACCGGTAGAAGCGCACAGAACGGCCTGGAAGCGATCAGGTGGTTTCCGGTACCAACTGGCGTATCTGCCGCATTTTGCATTTCACGCCCGTTCGCGATTGCAGGCGGTCCCGTTTGATGCAAAGCTTCCCGTCCTTACTCGGCTCGACGTAGAAGCCCTGATAGAAATCCCGCGCGGAGCAGGCTTTCTCAAGCTTTGCCGCGATCAAGCGCCGATCTTTCATATACAGCAGCAGGCGGTTGTCACCGGTCGTGCGGACGGCGCCGATGGATTGCATCGGGATGCATTTGCCGACCTTACGCTCCACCAAATTGCGCGCCGGACGGCGTTTCGGCGGGCTTGCGGCAAGATTGGCACGCGATGGCCGGTAAGGGGAAACGCGAATGACCACCCGGCGCTCGATCCTGATCTGTTGCTGCATCGGGACCGTGGTCGCATCGTCCAACGATAGCCATTCCTGCGGCAATTTCGCATGCTCGATCGGCGGTGTCGGCGTCAATTTGGCCGCCACATCGCCACGATGCGTATCATCCTCCGAAGACGCCAGCGGCAGTATCAGCGGCACGGCAAACGCCAGCGGCGTCAGAAAGGCGGAGAAATTCAGCATTGGTTGTAGAGGGGGATCTTTCGGGCGAAAACGTGTTTACAGGTGGCAGAATACATATCGGACGGGGCGTAGCAAACCCGATTGAACGCTTGCTTAATCGCAACTGGTCCGGTCGCAATAGTGCAATGCAACACTGGTATTGATGCTGCCAGATGTGGCATGTCAGCCACATGACCGAACATCGCATTTTTACCGAAGC
>JBAUIN010000285.1:0-7989 GCA_049682975.1 Pontixanthobacter sp.
TTTTCCGGGGTTGGCCGAATCGAATCGCGACTTCTGCCCGAGTTTCGCCCAACATTTTCCCGACGCGCCGCGAAGTCGAGCGTGCCAGCTCCAACGCGGTGTCGTCTTCGGGCGGCGCGGTATGTGGGACATTTGTCTTTCATCCTTCGAAAAGGGCGTGTCCGCCGAAAGCAAGGCGGCATTGACACCGGCCGAAGGGCGATTGGCGGCGCGAACGATCCGGTACGGCCTGCCGACGTCTGCGTTGATGAGCGAGCATCGCCATTTGCGGAACTTCCGTCAGCTGCGCTCGAGGTCGCAAGCCGGTGCGCAAATCTGTTATGCCATAGCGACCGCTTTGCTGGACCGATTGCGCCGTAGTCTGTCGAATCGCGATTGGCACGACGCACGTAAAGTCGGGGGCGCGCTGCTGCATGTCGGTGGCTTACGCTTCCCCTTACAATTTTGGCGGCAACGCCATAACCGGCGTGCGGCGGAGATGCGGGATCGGGAATTACCCGCCCATCATTGCGTTACGGAATACGAACGCGATGTTATCGACCGGATCGCCGACTATCCTTAAACGCAGAAACTCGTCATCGCGAAAGTTTGCGGGACGTATCATACCGACCCAGTTCGGTTTCACGGGTTCCACTTTGACCATATCGTGGTAGGCCGCACGTCGATATGATCGAAATGCAAGCCGACCCGATCGAATGGTTCGATACAGGATCGATTTTCGCAAGACAGGCAGATACGGTATGGAAACGGTTTGGGATTGGGTAACGGTGTTTACCTTCGCTGGGCTCGCAACATTGTTGCTACAGCGATCTTCGGAAGAGGAACCGCGGGATAAATTGTGGCAATATTTCCCCCCGGCCATCGGTTGCGCCGTAGTCAACTATTTGGGCAATGAAGAATATCATTTGATCGCCGGGGCTTTGTTCATCGGCGTATTGGCGATGATCGTATTCGGTCTGAAGGTCGAATTGCCCTTCCGTAAGCGTTGATTGCGTAAAATGTCGGCGATGCAAAACTGTTCCGTAGCGGGACAGTTTTGCTGCAACTGCGAAAAATAGTTAACAGTTCGTTTACTTTTCCCACACCTCCGCCTAGACCGGCGGCAAGTCAGGTGAGTCGTTTCGCTCGACTTGCTACCGAAAAATCGGGCGCGCTTCGTACACTGAATTGAGGAAAATACCTATGAAATATGCACTTATGATCGCCGCAGGGCTCGCAATCGCGCCCCTGTCCGTTGCTCAGGCAGCGACTACGGTAACCGCCGAAGCGGCTACGAACCCCTATTCGGGCCCAACCCCGACCTATGATTTTTCGACGGTCGCTCCGATTGTTGGCGGTGAGTACCGCACCGGTAACTCGACCGAATCGAGCCAGCCGTTCGGCACCGACAACCCTTATTACGCCGTTGGCCCGGCACTCGGCACTCCCGCCGTCTTGACCCTGTCGCAGTTCGCGAATGTTCCGTTCGTATCCCTTTCCTGGGGTTCGGTCGACACGAGCAACACTTTGGAAGTTCTCGGCCGCGCCGGTGAAGTTCTCGCTACGGTAACTGGCACCCAAATTCAGGGTATCGTTGGAACTGCCGGTCAGTTCTTCGCACGTGGAGCGCTCGTTCGCCTGACGTTCGACGGTGGTACCGAAGACAATATCGGTGCGCTGCGTTTCTCGTCGCGTAACAACTCGTTCGAGATCGACAATATCGCAGTAGCGCCGGTGCCAGAGCCAGGTGTCTGGGCGATGATGCTTCTCGGTTTCGCGATGGCCGGCTTCTCGCTGCGTCGTAAAGCGAAGACGACGGTTCGCGTACGCTACGCATAATTTCGAAGTTCACGCTTATCAGAAAGGGGTGCCGATCAGTTCGGCGCCCCTTTTTTGTTGTATAAAGAACTTTCCTACAGCCCCATTCAGTCTCCATAGCGTTCCTCCTTTGTTCTAAAGCAGGAGTGTTCTATGTCGGCCAACCCTTATTCTTCCTATTCCGGCACACCCGGTGGACCCGCGCATAATGCTTTCGCGATCATCGCAAGCGCAACCGATTTGCCGTTCGTCACCAGCGCCATCTATGTTGGTTCCGGCGGCGATGTTGCCGTGGTTCCGCTACATTCCGATACGGCCGTAACGTATCGCAATGTTCCCAGCGGCGCATATCTGACCATTCGGGCGAAGCGGGTGCTTTCAGCCGGCACCACGGCTTCCGATCTGATCGGGGAAGTTTGATATGAACGTCGCCCAGCGACGCCGCCGGATGCGAACATTCGCGACGATCGAACATCTGGCGGGCCTAGTTCTGTCGCCCGCGATAATCTCCGAAACGGCGAGCGTCGGGGCGGTCGTGGGTTCGGTAAAAAACATGCGTACCGATTCGCAGCTATCGTTGATCGACGATGCGGAAGGCCGATTTACACTTACGAATAACGCGATCGAACTCGCCGTATCGTCGTTGGATTATGAGGAGGCACCGTCGCACCGCATAGTCGTGCGCGAAAGGAACCCGGCGTTCACACCGCAAACGCGCGATACGACGATAAATATCGAAGTGGCGAATGCCTTCGAACAACCCGATTTGCGATCGCTCACCCTATCGGTTGCAAAAATTACGCGCGGTGAAGCCGTCGCTATTTCCGTTCAGGGCACCACGTCCGGAAGCGATGTAACAGGAGTCGTCCCGGACGGTCTGACCTTGAACGGGGCGACGCGTATTATCGAAGGAACCCCGGAAACATCCGGCGAATACCGTTTTTCCCTTGTCGAAACGCTCGGCGATAGCGCGAACAGTCCGCGTGCAACCGATATCGTGATCGAGGTGGTCGAGGCTACGCCAGCGGACGAGCGGCCCAAGGTTGTACTCGCGGTTATTGCAGGCCAATCGAACAGTGTCGGACGCAATTTGACGACGGGCGATCCCAACGCAAGCGCAACCAATCCCGCCGACCCGAATCCCGAATTGAATGACACCGATCCCGACATATTCCAGTTCGTGGGCAACCCCTCGCAGGCCGATCATCGCACACTTACTAACGATATCGTATATCTCGACCATTTCGAAGATGCGTTGCGGATCGGTCCTGGCCTGCCCATTTTGTATGGTGCCAAGGCACAAAACCCCGAAGCGAAGGTCGTTGCCGTTCCGTGCGGGCGGGGGTCTTCGGGCATACTGAATGGCAGTTGGTTATCGGCGGCCGATGACGGTGCCGGGGGATTGTCGTTCGAAAATATGATGAACCAAGTCCGCGGCGCGATCGCCGAAATTCGCGATCGCTGGCCGAATGCCGTTATTATTCCGCAAATCTATTGGGTTCAGGGCGAACAGGATGCGGCGGAAAGACGTAGCTATAGCGACTACAAGACTGCGCTGGCCGACATTATCGACCGCACGCGATCAAGGTTGGCGGACGCTATCGGGGAAATTTCGGATTATACGACCATCCCCTGGATCATTGGATCGATGGTGCCGCGGAAATTTATCGATACCGGTTCCGGTTACTCCATCGATTACGTGCCGATCAATCGCGCACATGTAGACCTATCGCTGGAGATGTCGAATGTGCGCTATGTCCTAGGTCCCGACAATCGCGTTCCTGCGACGAACGCCGCCGACCTGTCTATTCCAGCCGGTGCCGGGCAGGATAATTTGCATTATCAGCCCCACAGCTTCGCGCGGGAGCAGGGGCGCCGGTTAGTGGTCGCGCTTGCCGACAATATGGGGCCGCAGGTTACGAACAGACGCGTGCAAGGGTCCGAAATGGGCACCAAACTAGCCGTTCCGCTTGGTCATGACGATGTTTTCGGACATGCAACCTTTCATATTGATGGTGGCGCCGATGCGCATCTTTTCGAGATCAGCGATCCGTATACCACGCCGCATTTGCGCTGGCGGGGCGACAGCACCGGGCCAAACTCTGCCGGGTCGTTCGAAGTTGCGATATCGGCCCGCGATGGGGCCGGGAATATGGGCCCGTCCACCATGCTGACGGTGAAGGTCGCGCTACCTTACGGCGAGGGCGATCAAGGACCGATAACGGTCGCTTCGACTTATGCGGAGGAAGATTACAACGCTCCCTTTGGTGGTATGGTTCGGACCATGCCGCTGCGTAAAGGTCTAAATCTGTTCGCGTTTCATGCAGCATCCGGGGGTAATCGCGACAGTAGTTTCGCCGTGACAGTCGACGGTGCGGCGGCGTCCAAACTCATTGGCAATGCGGTGGGCAACAATCTTCAAATCTGGTCGTTCATCTCTGCCGTTGCGAAAGATGCGTCCATCGCCGTTACCTATAGCGGCACCGGCGGTAATTATATGATCGCTGCGGCGGCGCTCACCGGATCGAAGGCGCAGCCCATGGCGACAGCTTTCAAACCATGGTCGAACCAGCATGGTCGCGACCCTTATACTGCGAGTGCTTTAACCGTACCCGAAGATGGCATTCTGATTTGCCTGGCTGCGACGAATATCGGTCCGCTCGAGGGGAGGGGCGACGCGGTGCGTTCAGGTCTGTCCAGCCCAACCGGCCGGGCGGCATTATTCACGCAGGCAACATCCGGCGCAATCCAATTTCGCGCCGGCAGTTTCAGCGGGTCGGCCAGCCTGGTGTTCGAACGCAGCAAATAATCGGTCAAAGGCGGCCGGGCCATTCACCATCCCCGGTCGCCGTTTGCGTAATTCTATATGGCGGATGAACATGTACCGCGAAAGGGGAGCCAAGAGAGTAAGGTCTGTCGAACAAACTGCGCTAAAGTGCGACACATCGCAAAGAAGTAACACTTTATTTCCCTTAACTGCTATAGCGCCGCTCTCCGTCGGGATAGTGAGCTTATGGGAATCCAAAAACGGGACTGGGCCGTAGAACCCATCAATTCCGATCATGCGGGATCCAGTACACGGCGAAGCTCTGCGCGCGACAAACGTGCATGGCTTTATGTATTGTCCATGGTGCTGGACCTTGGCGCGCTGGTGTTCGGTTACTTGTGTGCGTTGCAAATCAGGGACGAACGCTGGTTGGCCGCCGGTGGTCAATCGATCATCATTTTGGCTGTTCCGATTTTTATAATGATCGCCATCGCCCGCGAAGCGCAATCGACGGAGACGTTGCGCGATCGCCTGCTCGGCATTCAGCGTTCGCTCAGCGCCTTGGCAGCGACTGCGATCGTAATCATCGGCCTCGCGTTCCTGTTCGATACCGCGGAAACGGTTTCGCGGGTCGGCCTGTTATTCACCTTCGGCGTGGCGGCGGTGTTTATCGTCTTGTCCAAAGTCGTTTTGGATATCGTCGTCAAAATCGTGCTTGGGGAATCTATCTACACCACGGTTCTGATCCTCGATGGGTTGAATGCCAGACCCGATGGTCCGGCCAAAATGGTCGACGTGCGCAAATTGGGATTGTGGCCCGATCCCAACCGTCCCGAAATGATCGATTCCCTATCTCGCATTATCGAGCCGTTCGACCGGGCGGTCATCGCCTGTGAATATGAACGCCGCAATGTCTGGGCGACTTTCCTGCGGGGCCATGATGTCGGCGGCGAGATATTGTTGGATCGCGACGTTTTGATGGGTGCCGTCGATATCGGGACATATGACGATCGCGATACCATCGTACTGTCGCATGGCCCGCTCAATCTGGTGAACCGTATCAAGAAGCGGGCACTCGATATCGTTCTGGCAAGCTGTGCTTTGATCGCCCTTGCGCCGCTGTTGATCGCGGTGGCGATTGCCATCCGGATGGATAGCGAGGGGCCGATCATGTTCCGCCAGATCCGGGTGGGGCAGGGCAATCGCCAGTTCCGCATCTTCAAGTTTCGGTCGATGTACCATTTGAAAACCGATGCCAGTGGCCTGCGGTCTGCCGGGCGGGATGACGACCGCATAACAACGGTCGGTCGGTTTATCCGCCGCACCAGTATCGATGAATTACCGCAGCTGTTGAATGTTTTGCGCGGCGATATGAGTATGGTCGGTCCACGGCCCCATGCGCTGGGTTCCACCGCAGGCAACGCCTTGTTCTGGCACGCTTCGGAATATTATTGGCTGCGCCATGCATTGAAACCGGGCATTACCGGGTTGGCGCAAATTCGGGGGTTTCGCGGCGCCACGGAAGAAGTTGAGGATTTGAAACAGCGGGTGCGCTGCGACCTGGAATATCTTGCCGATTGGTCTTTGTGGACCGATATCATGATCCTGTTGAAGACCATGCGCGTCGTCATCCATAAAAATGCCTACTGATCCGGCGGCGTCATCGGCGATCGTGCAGCGCACATTGCCAATGCAAAACAATCGCGACACGATCCTGGACGGGTTCCGTGCCTATGCCGTTATGGCAGTGGTTGCGGGCCATGCGATGGCATATCGATACGCGGATCAATTTGAAGCGGCAGGTGTAGTCGGGCATAGGTTGCGCGAATTGTCGGGGCCCCTCGCCGATTTTGGGGTATACCTGTTTTTCGGGATCAGCGGGTACATCATCACGCATCTCTTGCTGCGGGAAGAAAAGCGTAAGGGCCGGATCAGTATCGGGGCCTTCTATATAAGACGGACCTGCCGCATCCTGCCGCCATTATTGGCCTATCTCATAACCCTGTTTCTGCTCGATCGCTTCGGCACGATTGCGACGCCGGTCGAACAATTGCCGCGCGCGTTGTTCACCTGCAATCTGGATTTCGGCGATTGCGATTGGTTTACGGCCCATACATGGTCGCTGGCTGTGGAAGAGCAGTTCTACTTGTTCTGGCCGATTATCTTTCTGTTCGCCAGCATCCCATCGCGCATCGTTTACGCAGGTGTCGGGATGGCGATCCTGGTGGGAATATACAGCGTGGTGCCCTGGGTCTTTCACAGCAATCCACTGTCTTTCGCCTGCATCGCGGCGGGCGTTGCGATGGCGTTGCGACCGCAATGGCGACAATATCTGGCCGACCGGACAGGATCGTTGATCTGGTGCGTCGCGGTCGCGCTGGCGGTGCTTGGCCCGAAATTGTTCGGATACTGGCTGACCGGATTGTTGATGCCTGCGATAATCGTCATAGTGCTGTTCGGCAGCTATGGCCTAACCTGGCTTCATCCTTTGCTGACCAACCGGGTCGCGCAATGGGTCGCCGCAATGTCGTATAGCCTGTATCTGTGGCAACAGCTGTTCCTCGCCAGTCCGGAAAGGGCGCAATTGCCGGTGTTGTTGCTGCCGATTGCCGCCTATGTTTCGATGGTGCTGGTCGAACGGCCTTTCATGCGATTGTCGCATAAATTGTCGCGGCGAATGACGCGGACCACCCCATCGACGACCGAGCCGGAAAAGACCGCCTGATGCCGCCCGAAGCCGAGCAATCATCGACCGCCTCAAATGGATCGGTTCACGATCTGCACGACCGGACGATCGTGCAAATTGCCAAAACCAGCGGCTGCGCATTTCTGAACCATGCTGACCGGATATGGAACGACCGGCAAATCATGCTGATCGGTCCGAATGGCCGTTTGGGCATCGAGCCCACGAACACCCTCGATCCGGCCGCCGGTGGCGGCTGGTGGGACGGTGGCTTCGTGGGCGACGATAGCGATGTTCTGGCGCAGATTTCGAGTACGTCGGGTACGACCGGCGAACCCAAAGCAATCGGTATCTCGCGGCGTGCGGTCAGCGATACGGTCGACCGGTTGGTTCGGCATATGGAGCTGGACGATACGATCCGCGAATATGTCGGCGTGCCGGTGACATTCAGCTTCGGCCTGGGAAGGGCGCGTGCCGTCGCCGCTGCGGGCGGAGCGGTGTTCCTGCCGCAGAATGGTTTTCGCCCGGACGAGATTGCGGACATGTTGCGGTCGCAGTCGATCAATGCCCTGTCCGCCGTCCCCACCATGCTGCGCGTCATACTGGCCAATCCCGAGCTTCTCGGCGGTGTCGGTAAGCATTTACGATGGCTCGAAATCGGCAGCCAGTTCATGGCGGCGGAGGAAAAGAAGGCCGTTCGCGCGTTGTTTCCAAACGCGATTATCCTTCAGCATTATGGCCT
>JBAUIN010000286.1:0-4248 GCA_049682975.1 Pontixanthobacter sp.
GATAATATGCAGGGCGACATTCACACTTTGCAGGGGCGGATCGCGGCCATTCGCAGCTGGGCGTATATCTGTCAGCGGCCCGATTGGGTGCTCGCGCGCGACGAAATGGCGCATCGTGCGCGCGCGGTCGAGGCCAAATTGTCGGATGCGCTTCACGCCCGGCTGACCGAACGATTCGTGAACAGAAGGACCGCGATATTGATGAAAAGTCTGGGACAGGATCCCGCCATGCTACCCGTATCGCTGCGCGATGACGGTACGGTCTGCGTCGAAGACGAACCGATCGGCCGGATCGATGGCTTTCGCTTCACCGTCGACCCACTGGCCAGACATGAAGATCGCAAAATGCTGCTAGCGGCGGGGGAGAAGGCTCTGCCTCGCTTACTGGGCGAAAAGGCGCGCATGTTGGCAGCAAAAGGTCTGAATTCGATCACGATTGAAAAGGGGGCTTTATTTAGCGACGGGGCGAAAATCGCGCGGCTTAATATCGATGATGGGGTGACCCGTGCACGGATCGAACCGGTGCGCGAATTGGATGTCCTAGGCACGACCGACCGAGCAACCTTGCTGTCGGCGTTGGAGGTTTGGCTGGCGGCACAATTGCAGCCCCTTCAACCTTTGACCGCGATAGAAGCTGCGACGCGGGATGCCGATGCCGGATCACAGGCACGCGCCCTGCTGATGACGCTGATTGCCGGACATGGTTATGCATCGCGCGAGAAGGCGGGGATCCAGAACTTACCCAAAGAAATGCGACCTTTCCTGCGCCGCCTTGGCGTCACATTCGGCGCAATCGATATATTCGTGCCAATGCTGCTCAAACCGGCACCACGGCGATTGTTGAACGCGATGGGGGTCGACCGCCGTCCGCTGGAACCCGATATGATCCCTGTGATCGCCGGTTCACGGAAATTGCCATCGGGCTATCGTCCCGCGGGTAAACAGCATGTGCGCGTCGATATCGCCGAAAAGCTTATGAAGGCAGCGCATGAAACCCGCGCGAGAGCCAAAAGCAAGCGGTTCATCATCAATCCTTCGCTGGCAATTTCGACCGGGCTGGCGACCGACAATATCCGGCGATTGTTGGGGGCGGGTGGTTTTCGCTGCCATCCGGGCAAGACACTGGATGAGGCCGCGCATGGCCCACCGGCGCCCGATAAATGGGAATGGCGGCCTACCCGTACGAAACCGCCCCGTCGCCAACCGCCAAAACCGAAAGACGGCAATGCTTTTGCAGCTTTGGCGGATTTGGTTCGGTGAGGCTGGACCGGCTCTTGTGCTGTTTACGCTTCGTGAAAACACGCAGCCGAGCACAGGAACTGATCGATACCGGCCATATTCGCTGCAACGGCAGCCGCATCGTGCGGCATAGCCACCCCGTCGCAACCGGCGATGTTCTGGTTCTACCGATCGGCGCGAATGTAAGGATCGCCGAAATTCGTGCCATTCCCACACGCCGTGGCAGCCCGGCGGAAGCGCAGGCGTGTTATCGCCTTCTTGACCCACACCCGTAAGGTGCCATAGCGGAGGCCAAACGCGACTGAACATAAGGAACCGCGCCTGCCATGACTTACGTCGTCACCGAAGCGTGCATCAAATGCAAATATACCGATTGCGTCGAAGTGTGTCCGGTGGATTGCTTCTACGAAGGTGAGAACATGCTGGTCATCAACCCCAGCGAATGTATCGATTGCGGCGTTTGCGAACCCGAATGCCCGGCCGAAGCTATCCTGCCCGATACCGAAGACGGGTTGGAAAAGGTGCTGGAATTGAACACCAAATATTCCGCGGAATGGCCCAATATAACCAGCCAGAAAGAACCCCCTGCCGATGCGGACGATTTCAAAGGTATGGAAAATAAGATGGAAGACCATTTCTCCCCGGAACCCGGCGAAGGCGACTGACTGCTAAGCCGCACTGGCTCTGTGGCAACTTACATTAGCATAATGATTCGCAATTTTGTTGCGATTGTGTTAAATAATGCAATTCTGCACCGGTTTGGTCCCGTTGGCAGGCAAATTGTAACATTGGCGACCGCCTGTAACAGTTCGATTGCATACTCCGCCGGGTCATGGAGCGCGGCGTAGCGAGATTGAATTACAGCGTACCGGTCCGCCGTCCGGAAAGGAATCTTATGGCAGCGTCCACCGCAAACAAATCTCTGGCATTCGATGTCGGGGATTACGTCGTCTATCCCAAACACGGCGTCGGACGGGTTACCGAGATACAAAACGAAGAAATCGCCGGCATGCAGCTTGAACTGTATGTGCTTCGGTTCGAAAAAGAGCGGATGACGCTTCGCGTACCTACGAACAAGGTCGATGCGATCGGCATGCGCAAGCTCTCCAGCGACAAGACGCTGAAAGAGGCGATGGAAACGCTGAAGGGCAAACCCAAGGTCAAACGCACCATGTGGTCGCGGCGTGCACAGGAATATGAAGCGAAAATCAATTCCGGCGATCTGGTTTCCATTGCTGAGGTCACACGCGATCTTTTCCGGCCGGATGATCAGCCTGAACAAAGCTATTCCGAACGTCAGATCTTCGAAGCGGCATCCAGCCGGTTGGCGCGCGAATTGGCGGCCATGGACAAAACGGACGAACCCACTGCCTTGGAAAAGGTGCTGGAGGTTCTGCGTGAGCATGCCCCGCAATATTACGACAATGACGACGAAAGCAGCTAATAATTGCGATCCAGGATAGTTCGAAAAGGTCGTCCCTTCGGCAGGGGCGGCCTTTTTTATTGCTTGGCCCCTTGACTGTGTTATGGTAGCAATACAGCTCAGGGAGAGACACGATGCTCGTAGTTCAAAAATTTTCGACGATTTTAGTCGCTATAGCAATCGCAAGCGGCGTAAGCGGCTGCGATGAGACCATGATGAAACGCGCACAAACGGGCGTCCCCTTATCCGAACTTGAATTCGGCGGTGCCGCGCCATCGGTCGTATCGCTGGCTGGACCGGACCGGGTGATCCTGACCGAAGGTGATACTTTTTCCGTAAGCGTAGAGGGCGACCCGGAAACGACCGAAAAATTACGGTTTGAACGCGAGGGGGAATCGTTCAACATTCGGCGGGAATCGGGCATCAATATCAGCAGCGATGCTGCCATTATCCGGGTCACCATGCCCGCGCCCGAAACCATTCGTTTAAGCGGCTCTGGCGTGATCGAGGCACCCGCTATGGCGTCCAGCGCCACGATAGAGAGTTCGGGTTCGGGTACTGTCCGGGTTGCCGCATTCGAAGCGGAGACACTTGATATAGCGCAGTCCGGTTCGGGAACGGTGTCGGGCTCGGGTCGAACCGACCGTCTTGATCTGGCTATCAGCGGTTCAGGCACAAGCGATCTGCAAAACCTGTCGGTAGAGGAAGCGGACATTCGTATTTCGGGTTCCGGCGATGCAGCCTTCGCATCGGATGGACGGGTGAACGCCAGTATTGCGGGGTCGGGCGATGTAACCGTTCGCGGTACTGCAAAATGCGCCAGCAGCGCGGCCGGATCGGGCAAGCTCGTCTGTTCACCGACCGGATGATTTTCGGATGTGCGCGTTCAACACTTTGTAAGGAACCGCATGCGAATACCGCCGAATGCGTAAGGGTGTACCGATCTTCGCAATAGCCATGCCGTTTCTATTGGGCGGTTGCCTGTCGACAGCATTCGATGTCGTAACAGCCCCCGTTCGCGTAGCGAGCAAGGCCGTCGATCTGGCTACCACCAGTCAATCCGAAGCGGACGAGAAACGTGGCCGGGATTTGCGCAAGCGCGAAGAACGTGTCGGCAAGCTGGAGCGACGCTATGGCAAGGAACGCGCCGATTGCGCGGACGGCGATCGGGGTGCTTGCGACAATGCACGCGAAACTTACGCGGAATTACAGGATCTGCTGCGAACGATCCCGCTCCCGCCCGATGACGAATGAACAGCCCATCATGCTGCTGCGCGTTTTAGCCGATCGTTGATGGCGACACCGATCCCAAAATTCGGGATAGGCGCCACGGCGATTTTCGGATGGTTGGATTTTGCGCCTACATGCAATGCCGCATAGAGATTTGCCGCCGCCTCTTCCAAATCGCCGAGCCGTGAGATGGTATGGTGTCCCGTGATTTCGCCAAAGCCGATATGAAATTCATGTTCCGCAGCAGTTTCCGCGTGCAATCGCACCGGC
Source organism: Pontixanthobacter sp. (assembly GCA_049682975.1). Taxonomy (GTDB): domain Bacteria; phylum Pseudomonadota; class Alphaproteobacteria; order Sphingomonadales; family Sphingomonadaceae; genus Pontixanthobacter. The sequence goes on from JBAUIN010000286.1 coordinate 4,163, forward strand.
TTTCCTGGCGAGTAATGGCGCGCTAACTGCCCCGGCGCTTCAACTTTCTGTTTGATGTCGCCCGATCTTATCGGCACCCCGAACAG
>JBAUIN010000287.1:0-10704 GCA_049682975.1 Pontixanthobacter sp.
CCGAAACTGCAATTGAGGCCGATGGTGATAGGGTTGGCGTGGCGCACGGCGTACCAGAACGCCTCGACCGTATGGCCGGACAGGTTGCGACCCGATAGATCGGTCAGCGTCATCGACAACATGATCGGCACATCACGGTCTAATTCCGCCGCCAGTTGCTTGACCGCCATTATCCCGGCCTTGGCATTCAGCGTATCGAAAATCGTTTCGATTAGGATGAAATCCGCGCCGCCTTCGACCAGAGCCGCCGCCTGTTCGTGATAGACCTGCGTCAGATGGTCGAAATCGATCTCCCGAAAGCCGGGATCTTCCACGTCGGGCGACAGCGACAACGTCTTGTTCGTCGGTCCGATGGCGCCTGCAACAAACCGGGGGCGACCGTCCTTGGCAGCAAACTCATCCGCCAAGTCGCGAGCGATCCTACCTGATGCGATATTGATGTCGAACACAGTGTCTTCCGCTGCATAATCAGCCTGGCTGATGACATTCGCACTGAATGTATTGGTCGACACGACATCCGCCCCCGCTTCGAGGTAAGCGCGGGTGATGTCGGCGATCACGTCCGGGCGGGTCAGCGCGAGAATATCGTTATTGCCCTTCTGATCGGCATTCAGGCTCAGCGAACCGGCATAATCCTCCTCGGTCAGTTTGCGGTTCTGGATTTGCGTACCGAACGCACCGTCGAAGACGAGGACGCGTCTGGCAGCTTCGGCGTTCAATCGCTCGCGCGCGGTCATTGCGAAATCCCTTTCGGCCGCATCCCGAGCATATGACAGATGGCATAGGCCAGATCGGCACGGTTCAGCGTGTAGAAGTGGAAATGCCGCTCCCCACCAGCATATAGGCGGCGACACAGCTCGGCCGCGACGGTCGCGGCGACCAATTGGCGGGAGGCGGGGCGTTCGTCCAATCCTTCGAACAGGCCATCCATCCAATCGGGTATTTTCGCCCCGCAAGCCCCGGCGAATTTGCGCGCTTGTGCGACGTTGGTCACTGGCAGGATGCCGGGTAGGATCGGTTGATCGATGCCCGCTCTTTCGGCATTCTCGCGGAACTGGAAAAACGTTTCGGCGGAAAAGAAGAACTGGCTGATCGCACGGCTTGCACCGGCGTCCAACTTGCGTTTCAAATTGTCGAGATCGGCCTCCGGACAGTCGGCATCCGGATGCGTTTCGGGATAGGCTGCGACGGAGATGTCGAAGTCGGCAATGTCCTTCAGGCCCGTCACGAGATCGGCGGCGCTCGCATAGCCATCGGGGTGCGGTTCGAACGGCGCGCCGGGTTCTCCCGCATCGCCGCGCAAGGCCACGATATGCCGCACGCCCGCTTCCCAATAATGTTCGGCAACCTCTCTTATTTCGGCTTTGCTTGCGCCAACGCAGGTGAGATGCGCGGCGGCAGGCAAATGCGTTTCTTCGATGATGCGCGCGACGGTATTATGCGTGCGTTCGCGAGTCGATCCGCCCGCGCCATATGTCACCGATACGAAATCGGGATTGAGCGGTTTCAATTCCTGCACCGCGTCCCACAATTTGGCTTCCATCTTCTCCGTTTTGGGTGGGAAGAATTCGAACGACGCCGCTACGTCGCCGGGCAGACCGGAAAACAGCGGCTGGTCGTGCGCCGTCTGCGCCTCATGCGCGGCATTCAGAGTGTTCAGTTGTGGCGCGTTCATGATGCAGCCCTTTTTATTTCGGTCGATGTCGGGCGGCCTTCGCGCGTGCCGATCCAGATCTTCACGGTCAGCTCCCCCTCGTCGCAAGCAATGGGCTTGGCGGGCGTGAAGCCAGCTTCCTGCATTAAAGCGGCGATCGCATTATCGGTGAAGCCCAGACGAATATGCGCATGGCGGTCACGCAGTTCCTCGCGGGTATGCGCGGCGAAATCGACGATCGCGATCCGGCCGCCGGGGCGAGTGACACGGGCCGCCTCGGCCATCGCGGCGGCGGGCTGCTGCGCGAAATGCAGCACCTGATGCAGCATTACCGTATCGAACCGATGCGCGGCAAATGGCAAGGCGGCAAAATCGCCCTGCACTAATTCCACCGAATCGGCAGGCAGGTTCTGCAATTTGGCCCGCGCGACCCGCAGCATGTCGAGGCTTTTGTCGAGCGCGACCACATGGTCGGCATGTGGCGCAAACAATTCCGCCATACGCCCGCTGCCCGTGCCGATATCGAGCATGTCGCCCATAGGCTGTCCAGTCAACGCAGCCTGCAGGCGGTCTTCCACCACATCGTCCGCGCTGTGAAGCTGTCGCAATTCGTCCCATTCATCGGCATGGCGGGCGAAATATTCCGCCGCGCCCTGCTCCCGGGTTTCCCTGATCGAAGCCAGCTGCCGCCGGTCATCTGCACATCGGTTCGCGAATTCGGAATCTTCGCGCTCTGCGATGGCCAGCAAACGAGCGACCGCCTCGCCCACCGGATTGCCGCGTTCTTTGCCCACGACCGCGCGCAAGAACACCCAGCTGCCTTCGCGATGCCGTTCCGCCAGCCCGGCGTCGCACAGAATGGCGACGTGACGCGATACCCGCGGCTGGCTCTGCCCCAGAACCTGCGCCAGTTCACCCACCGCCAACTCCATGGCCGATAGCAGCCGCATGATCCGCAGCCGCGTCATATCGGCAAGCGCGCGCATGGTGGTTTCGATAGCCATTCGCAGGGCATATAAAGATATCGTTATATCTGCAAGTGGCATTGCCGGATATTGCTGATAGGAAGCCTGTTCGACACGCAACAAAAAAGGTTCGGCCCGTTATGCATTACACTCAATTCGGCAATACCGGCCTTACCGTTTCGCGGCTGTGCCTCGGCTGCATGAGTTTCGGCGATGCGGCGGCCGACGGGCACGATTGGGCGATGGATCTCAATGCCTCGCGACCATTCATCCGGCAGGCATTGGAAGCAGGCATCAATTTCTTCGACACCGCCAACGCCTATTCAGGCGGTACGTCGGAGGAGTATGTCGGCAAACTGCTGAACGAAATGGCCAGCCGCGACGAGATCGTGATCGCGACCAAAGGCTTCTTCCGCTGGCGCAATGCGCCGAACACCGGCGGGTTGTCGGCCAAATCGCTGATCCAGGCGGTCGACGATAGCCTGCGCCGATTGGGCACAGATTATATCGATCTGTATCAGATCCATCGGCTCGACCCGAATACCCCGATAGAGGAGATCGTCGAAACGCTGGACCGCATCGTTCGGGCAGGCAAGGTCCGTTACGTCGGCGCATCGTCTATGTATGCCTGGCAGTTCCAGAAAATGCTGCACATCGCCGAACGCGCCGGGTTGAAGCAGTTCGTATCGATGCAGAATTACGTCAATCTGCTTTACCGCGAGGAAGAACGGGAGATGCTGCCACTATGCGCGGATCGCGGCATCGCCGTCATGCCGTGGAGCCCGATGGCGCGCGGTAAGCTGACCCGGCCCTGGGAAGCTGAAACCAACCGTTCGCAAAACGACCGCATCGTCAAATTTCTATATAAGCAAACGCAGGAAAACGATCGGGAAATCGTGGATGTGGTGGAAGCGATCGGAAAGGAACGCGACCTGCCGATGGCACAGATCGCATTGGCCTGGCTGCTGTACAAACCCGAAGTGACCAGCCCGATTATCGGCGCAACGAAGCACAAGCATATCGACGATGCCGTGGCTGCGCTGGACGTCGAACTGTCGGCCGATGAGATCGCGCGGCTGGAAGAACCATACCGCCCGCATCCGGTGCTGGGCATGTTTACGATGCCCGACACACCGCTGTCGCTCACCATACGCGACTAACGCCCCGCCGGTTTGCAATATCCCGGGCAGGCCCTATGCATTGAGCCTTCTACCGATAACCGGCGCTGCATGATGCGAGGGCCACGCATCACGAAAGCCGAACCATCCGCATGAGCGACAATCGCATGTTTACCATTCACCCGCCGTTGATGCGGCTGCCGATCGAAACGGCGCGCTCCGGCTTCTATACCGGGTTCAGCACCATCGTGGCGGTCACGTCCAAAATCATCGTGACCCTGCTGATCCTGTGGGCGATCTTCTTCCCGGAACAGGCGAACCAAGCGCTGGCCATCGCCAACACCACCATCATCCGCGATTTCGCGGCATGGTATGTCTATCTGGTGGCGTTCTTGGTTGTGATCGCCGCACTTCTGGCCATATTTCCAAAGACGGGCGAGCTACGGTTGGGACAACCAGGAGAGAAGCCGGAATTCACCCGGTTTTCCTGGTTCGCCATGCTGTTCGGTGCAGGCATCGGGATCGGCATGCTGACCTATTCCACCGGCGAACCGCTGGCGCATTTTCAGAACAATCCGGATATCATTCGTGGGTTGATCGAGCCCGTTTCGGCGGAGGCGGTCCGCCCAGCCTATATCTACACATTCCTGCATTGGGGCTTCGCCGCGTGGGCGACCTATGCGTTGGTCGGATTGGCCGTGGGTTATGTTGCCTATCGCCGCAACCTGCCACTCACCATCCGATCGGCATTGGCACCCCTGTTCGGCAAAGCCATGTCGGGATCGTTCGGGCACCTCGTCGACATCGTCGCGGTGGTGGCGACGGTGCTGGGTGTCGCAGTAACGATGGGTCTGGGCGTGGAGCAATTCGTTGCCGGTCTCAGCCGGATCGGGATGGGCGACTGGCTGCTCAATGCGGAAGGCACCGCATCATCCACGGCCATTATCATCGCGCTCGTTCTGCTGGTCGGCGCATCGACGCTGTCCGCCTTGTCCGGCGTCGGCAAAGGGATCAAATGGCTGTCCAACCTCAATATGGGGCTGTCGATCCTGTTGCTCGCCGTGTTCGTCGTCGCGGGCAGCGGCCTGCTCGGTTTCGAGCTGCTTTTTACCGGCATTTACGATTACATTCGCACGCTGCCATCCCTCGCGCTGACCCTGTGGTCGGCGGACGGTACGGCGGGCGGCGATGCGCTGGCGCAGTGGCAGCTCGACTGGTCGGTGTTCTACTGGGCGTGGTGGATCGCCTTCGCGCCATTCGTCGGCATGTTCATCGCCCGCGTGTCGCGTGGTCGCACCGTTCGCGAATATGTGCTGGGCGTGGTGCTCGTGCCATCTCTGATGTGCTTCATCTGGATGGCGATCGTGGGCGGCACCGCGATCGATCTGGAATTGAGCGGCGCGGCGGAAGGTGCGATTTTGAACGCAGGCATTTCGGACCAACTCTACGCAACCCTGTCCGTTCTGTTCGACCCCGCCATCGCGCTGATCCTGTCGGGATTGGTGGTCATATTGCTGATGACCTACCTCATCACGTCAGCCGATAGCGCGATCTTGATCGTCAACACGGTCAATGGCGCGGGCGAGGATGAAACGGGTACCGAACGGCGGCATCATATCCTGTTTTGGGGCGCAGCCATTGCTTTCGTGGTCGGCAGCATGCTGATCCTGGGCGGGATAGATGCCATTCGCATCACCATGATCCTGGGCGCGCTGCCATTTTCGTTCGTCATGGCGCTTATGGCGATTTCGATCACCAAAGCGATCATCGCGGACGTTATTCGGAAGCGTTACGATGTGCAGACCCATGCGGAGCGTATTGCGGTTTAGCCGAAGCAGACGATCGTACTGTTGCCGGAATGCAACGAAAATGCGTTCATTCCATATTTATGCTGCGCTGCGGTAGCCGACGGCTGGCAGCCTTATTAGGCATTTTGCACAAACGCAGAGCCGTCCGGCTTTCGTATGTCCATAGAACATCCACCGATAAGCTGCGTCGTGACCGACCGCGCATCACGGATTTTCGCCTTCGATAATTGACGAGGAAGACCCACAATGATCCGTTTGACAACTGGCGCATCCGCCGTTGCGATTGCCGCACTTACCGTAACGCCTGCTTTTGCGCAGACAGCGCAGCCCGCTCCGCAAGCACGCACCGGCGGCGTACAGGAAATCGTCGTTACCGCGCGTAAACAGTCCGAAAACCTTCAGGACGTGCCGATTGCCGTGAACGCCATCGGCGAAGAAGCGTTGGACGAACTGGGGATCGATACGTTCGCCGACTATCTCGATCAACTGCCCAGCGTTACTGCAGGCGGCAGCGGTCCTGGACAGAGCACGATCTATATTCGTGGCCTTGCCTCGACCACGCCGAACCTGACGACGGCCGGTGTTGCCGGTCTTGCGCCCAATGTCGCGCTGTATCTGGACGAACAGCCGCTCAGTCAGCCAGGCCGTAACCTCGATGTATACGCTGCCGATCTGGAGCGGATCGAAGTTCTCGCCGGGCCGCAGGGCACATTGTTCGGCGCGAGTTCGCAGGCGGGCGTGGTTCGCTTGATTACCAACAAGCCGACCCTCGCCGGGTTCGAATCCGGCGGTAAGGCTGGCGTTTCCTTCACCAAAGGCGGTGAAGCGAACTACAATGCGGAAGCGATGGTCAACATCCCCGTACTCGATACGCTGGCCGTGCGCGGCGTGTTCTATCTCGACGATCAGGGCGGCTACATCGACAATGTTCAGGGCACGCAAACGCTGCGTGACAGTGCGCGTTTCCGCCCCGCCGGTACCGTACGGGAAAACGGCGTTCCGGTCAGCGATCTGCGCGCCGGTTTCCAATCGGACGACAATTCGCTGGACGATTTGGACGACAACGTAAACTTCCTCGCGGCCGACAATTCTGGCATCGTGCAGGACAATTTCAACGACACGACCTATGCCGGCTTCCGGGCCTCGGCTCTGCTTGAAGTGACGCCCGACTGGACCGTCACGGTTTCGCATGCGCGCCAGTCGATCGAATCCGACGGCGTATTCTTCGCCGACCCGGCCCTCGATTTGGACGATCTGGAAATTCAGCGTTACGAAGAAGACCGTCTCGAAGACGATTTTTCGAACACCAGCTGGACCGTCGAAGGCCGCTTGGCGATGCTCGATGTCGTCTACACCGGTGCCTACACCGATCGCGAGACGGAGCAGCGGGTCGATTATACGGACTATCTGTTCGTCGGTCAGTATCTGCCCTATTACATTTGTGATGGATCGGTTTCCTATCCCGGCGATGACGGCCCCAACGGTACCTGTCAGGCACCGAACCTGTTCGTCACATCCGACAGCAACACGACCGTATTCACACAGGAATTTCGCGTTAACACGCCACAAGAAGAACGCTTCCGCGTAACCGCCGGCGCGTTCTATTCCGATCTGGAACTGGTCGAGCGTAACGACTTTACCTATCCCGGAAGCGTGGCGGCGGCACCCTTCGGCGGGTTCGCTCCGAATTTTCCGTTCCCCGGTGGTTTCCAAAGCGCGGAAGGCCCCTTCCCAACTGGCGTGATCTTCCGCAACGATATCCGCCGGACTGACGAGCAATTCGGCCTGTTCGGTGAAGCCAGCTTCGATGTCATTCCCGACCTGCTGACGCTGACCTTCGGCGCGCGTTATTACAATGTCGAGGTCGATTTCGAAGGCGATGCGAACAGTTCGTTCTGTAATGCCGGTGCGGCGCAGGATGCCAACGCATTCGGGACCAACATCTCCGATCTGTATGATGGCGATGGCGAATTTACCTTCATCGGCAGCTGCAACGCCGATTTGCGCCAGACGTTCAACCAGGGCGACAGTATCGAAGATATACAGGATGCCGGACTGAGCGCGGCGCAGGCGCAGCAGGTGTTCAATTCCCTTAGCGCCCCCGATGTCGCAAAGGCGGAAGGCGTGATTTATAAAGGTACGGTTACCGTTACCCCGAGCGATGATCTGTTGTTCTACGCGACCTATTCGGAAGGTTTCCGCCCCGGCCTGCTCAACCGGCCCGGCGGCGCGACCAATGGTGCGGGCTTCACCGTGCCGTTCGAACTGGAAACGGATGAGGTCAAGAATTACGAACTCGGCTACAAAACCGATCTGATCGACGGTCAACTGCGGTTGAATGGCAGCCTGTTCTATGTCGACATCAGCCGGCTGCAAACGACCATCTTCGATCCCAGCATCACCAATTTGTTCTTCAGCGACAATGCGGCGGATGCGGAGATCTTCGGTCTGGAAGGTGAGTTTACTTACGCACCCTACGCGCTCGAGGGTTTGACGGTGGCCGGTGCATTCTCGATCCTCGACACCGAAATTACCGATGTTTTGACCCCGACCGACGATGTTCTCGAAGGCGGCCCGCTCGCCTATGCACCGGAGTTTCAGGGCAATATACGTGTTCGTTACGAATGGGATTTCAATTCGGACCTGCGCGCGCATATCATGCCGCAGATCGTGCATTCGGCATCCAAATTCAGCGACATCATCGAGATCAACAAGCTCAAGCTCGACAGCTACACCACCTTTGCTTTGAGCGCGGGTGTGCGGACCGATCGCTGGTCGCTGGAAGTGTTCGGCGAAAATTTGACGGATGAACGGGCGGAAATCGCCGGTAATTTCGTCAACGATCGCGCACGGATCACGACCAATCGTCCGCTGACGGCCGGTATCCGCGTCAGTTTCGACTACTAGGACTGACTTTACCCAAACATTGCGGCGGGCAAGGCGGACAATGCCTTGCCCGCCGCTTCGCTTTTCTGGCATGACAAACCCGATGGCCGCTACCGATCCGCAACTCGAAGCCTTGGTGAAAGAGGCGCGGGCGCATCTGCAGGCAGGTGATTTTCGGCAAGGGCTGGCGGTCGCCGAAACTGCTTTGGCCGACGTGCCGGAGGATTTGGAAGCGCTGTACATTGCCGCCGTTGCGGCGCGATATCTGAAGTCGCACGCCTTAGCACAATCTTATCTGCAAAAGCTCCACGCCGCCTCACCGGAGTTCGGGCGGGCGTGGCAGGAAAGCGGCCATCTGGCACGCGCGGCAGGCGATACGGATCGTGCCCTTTCCGCGTATATCCGCGCGACGCAGTTCAATCCCGCGCTGGAAGCGAGCTGGCGAGCGCAGGCGGAATTGTTGACCGCCAATGGGCGCGACAAACAGGCCGAAGCGGCATTGGCGCAATGCGAACGGCTACGGACGATGCCTCGCGAATTGCTGGCCGCGACCAATCATCTGGCCGAAGGACGGGTGCTGAAAGCGGAGGAGTTCTGCCGTCATTTCCTACGCCAGAACCCCAAACACACCGAAGCGATGCGCCTGCTCGCGCAGATCGGCATCAAGCTGGGCATTCTCGACGATGCGGAATTTCTCTTAGAAAGCGCGACGGCTTTCGATCCTAAGAATATCCAACTACGGCTCGATTACATCGACGTTCTGCGGCGCCGTCAGAAATTCGAAAAGGCGCGCCAACAGGCAAAGGCGTTGCATGACCGCGACCCCGACAACCCCCTGTTCCAGTCGCACCTCGCAATCGAGAACATGCAAACCGGCGAATACGAGGAGGCGTTCGCCCTGTTCGACGCGGTCCTTGAAAAACTGCCACACGATCCGGCCACGCTGACCTCCAAGGGTCATGCGCTCAAGACGACGGGCGCAGCCGACGAAGCTGTCGCATCCTACCGAGCCGCGATCGCCGCGAAACCTGATCATGGCGATGCCTATTATGCGTTGGCAAACCTCAAGACGTATCGATTTTCCGACACGGAAATCGCGACCATGCGAACTCAAATCGAACGCCCCGATCTGGCGTTCATGGATCGGGTCCACATTTCCTTCGCTCTTGGCAAGGCATACGAAGACGCGGCGGATTACGAACAATCTTTCCGCTTTTACGAGGATGGCAATACACTCAAACGGCGCCAGACACGCTACGACGCCGACGCAATGACGACGGAAATCGACCGTCAGATTGCCCATTGCGACGCTGCCCTGTTCGAACAACATTCAGGCAGTGGCCACCCTGCCCCCGATCCGATTTTCATCCTCGGGCTACCCCGCGCCGGATCGACCTTGTTGGAACAGATCCTCGCATCGCACAGCCAGGTGGATGGTACGCTGGAATTGCCGAACATCCTTGCGCTGGCGCACAAATTGCGTGGGCGCAAAGCGGGCCAATCACGCTACCCCGCCATCCTGCACGACTTGGCGGCGGACCAGCTCGCGAAGATGGGGCAGGATTTCATCGAGACCACGCGTATTCATCGCAAGGACGCGCCGTTCTTCATCGATAAAATGCCCAACAATTTTCGGCATATCGGACTGATCAAGCTGATTCTACCAAATGCGAAGATCATTGATGCGCGCCGCGAACCGATGGATTGCTGTTTTTCCGGCTTCAAACAGCTCTTCGCGGAAGGGCAGGAATTTACGTACGGATTGGAAGAGATCGGCCGTTACTACACCGACTATGTGCGATTGATGGACCACTGGGACCGCATACTACCCGGCACGGTCCTGCGCGTGCAGCACGAAGATGTACTGGACGACCTCGACGGTCAGGTTCGCCGCATGCTCGACCATTGCGGCCTGCCGTTCGAACTGGCGTGCATCGATTTCCATACCAACACGCGCGCCGTGCGAACCGCCAGCTCCCAGCAAGTCCGCCGCCCCATCAACCGCGACGGGGTTGCGGCGTGGAAACCGTACGATGAATGGCTCGACCCGCTACGCCGCACGCTACAGGAAAATGGTGCCCTGTAGAGGACAAAGATGGGCACTCAAATCATTGGATATTTACCACTCATTTACCGCGATGACGTCAGCTTTGCGCCCCAACATCGGACGTTCGACCAGTATCAATAATTTCCTAATAGCCGCCGTTCGTTTCGTTGATCATCTAATGGGCCAGCATTGACGTTAGAACGCCGGTGCAGAACGCGTTATCGCT
>JBAUIN010000288.1:0-2929 GCA_049682975.1 Pontixanthobacter sp.
TGCGCCAGGAATTGGGCATACGATCGACCCGGCAGGTTTGCACTTGGGAAAGCAATTCGTAGCGCGCGTATTGCCGGACGCGTGACGATGGCCGACGGGTGCGATGGCCGACGGTTATAAGGGCGCGACATGACGCACCCGATTGCCGCGAACGTGCGTTCCCCTTCCATGCAACCCGTAAAACCCGATCCCGTTGGCGAAGGCCAGGAAAGCGTCTGGGACTATCCACGCCCTGCAATCGCCGAACCTACAGCCGCCCATATCCGTATTGTATTGGGCGGTATCGCTATCGCCGAGACGCGCAGCGCCATTCGCACGCTCGAAACCAGCCACCCACCCACCTATTACGTTCCGCCGCAGGATATTATGCCGGACGTATTGGACGAAGCCGCCCATAATAGCTTTTGCGAATGGAAAGGCGTGGCTCGTTACTTCGATGTTCTTGGCGGAGGAGAGCGACGGGCGCGCGCCGCATGGTCCTATCCCGAACCGACGGCTTCGTTCGCGGCGTTGCGCGATCACATCGCGTTCTATCCCGGTGCGATGGACGCCTGCTTCCTCGATGGCGAGCGCGTCAGGCCGCAGCCCGGCGAATTCTACGGCGGATGGATCACATCGGCAGTCGTCGGTCCGTTCAAAGGGGTGCCTGGGAGTCGGTTCTGGTGATACATAAGTGGGCAAAGGCGAACGCAAACCTGTTCACCGATCATCTATCGGCCGACCGTTAGGGATGCGATTATGAAGCTGAAACTGATTTTTTTAACGGTGTTTCCCGTCCTTTGGCTATGGGTAACGCCGGCATCGTCACAAGACATCGATCCTTCTTCCAACGAAATCGTGGTCACTGCCCAACGTTCCGGGGCACCGATGTGGACGATTGATACATCGACCGGCACCATCATTCTCGTCGGTGAAATTCGGGCGGTTCCGAAAAGCACGCCTTGGCAGCCGGACCGGTTAAAGGAAGCCACTGCAGCGGCAAGCCGCGTTATCATTCGGGCACGACCCAAATTTTCGCCAGGCGATGTTCTTCGCCTCATCTTTCGCGGCGGGCGCTTTACGAAATTGCCTGGCGACACGGTTGCTGCCGATTACCTAACAACTGAACAACGCATCCGGATGTCGATGCTGGAAGCTGAATACGACGTAGATTATGATCGCGACAGTTTCCTGATGTCCTCGTTCGATCTGCTCGCGCGAAGGCTCGATTTCGATGACGATACCACAAAGGACGCGACCGATATCGTGCGAAAGGCGGCAGACCGGGCTGACGTACCGATCACCCGTCCCGAACGATTCCGTGGCGAAGAATTGCTCGACGATCTCGTAGGAGCGGAACCCGCCAGCCATATCCCTTGTCTTGAAGCAGCAATGAGCGCGACCGAAGCGGGGCCAAGCGTCATCGAGGATCGCGGAAACGATTGGCGTAGGTCCGACATTGTTGCTGTGATGGCCAATCCGCTTGAAATCGCGCTGGGCTCATGTTGGCCATGGGCCGACAATGAATTGGGAACGGCCATTCGCGACCAATGGACCGGTATGATCGCAACCGCTGCAACCGATACCGGGGTAACTCTCGCAGTCGTGCCACTTCGCGTGCTTGCTGAGCGAGGCGGGGTACTCGATCAGTTGCGGGCGCGCGGCATGCAAGTTGATGGGCCCGATTGGCGCTAACTAAGTGGATAGCGAACAGGCCACGCAATAACTCGCCGAGAGCCGAAGCGCGACGTTCTGACGGAGCGTTTTGATTACAGCGCACCGCCTCTTTTTATATCGTGTTTCGTTAACTCGACACTGGCGATGATCCGGCGCGTTATGCTCCAACGATCAGTTCTATCTCAAGTTGTTTTGCCTATAAGCAGTTCGAGACACAGCTCGATATGGCGGTCGATAAAGGTGTCGCTCAACGCGTCTTCTCCCGACATCAAGCGGTATTCAGGGGCGAAGCTGATCGGCAGGGTAAACATGCCGCTGGTTACGAATTTCAAATGCATCGGATCCGCGTCCGCCGGAAGCACTCCATACATTTGTGCGCGCTCGATGACTTCGAGTATCCGTTCGGTCATCGCTCTTTGGTGCGTATCGACGATCCACCGCAATCGGCTGGTATCTTGCATGGCTTCCTGAAAAAGGATCCGGTGATATTCAGGCATGGCGGCCGCAGCTTTGATATGGGTCTTCACGGCCAGCCTGAAATAATCCATTCCTTCGGCTGCGGTTATGTCCGCGGCACCGTGATCGATGATTTGAGTGAGACGGGCGAAAACATCGTCGACGCACGCCCGCCAAAGCCCTGCCTTGCTCGTAAAATGATACAATATCAGCGAGACGCGAAGCCCGCATTCTTCGGCGATCGGAGGCAGCGCCGTGCCCTCAAAACCCTGTGCCGCAAACCGCTGGGTTGCGGCGGCGATAATACGCTCGCGGGTAATGAGCCGCTGTCGTTCCCGTCTAGTTTTGTTCGGCTTTTTTAAATTCGACGCTTCGGATTGCACCATCGCTGCGATCTATTGCAAACCGTGCCGAGTTGCAACGGGGGTTGATTGACAAGTCAGTCAGTCAAATGCAAGTGGTCTGATATGAACCAGCAAATGCGCATTACTCCAACGCTTACCGCAAATGCGGCTCAAACTGCGCATCTCAGTTCGCGACGCGCTGCGCAGGAAGGAACCGCACGCAGTATCGAGGTGCGCAGGGCGGCGCTCGAGGGGCTGCTTGCTATGGTGACGACGCATGAGGCAGAACTGGCGGCTGCCTTGGCGGAAGATATGGGACGTAGCGCCGCCGAAGCATGGACTAGCGAGCTTACCACCGTGGAGGGGGAGGCACACCATGCACTCGCCAATCTCGATAAATGGGCCCGGCCGGAAAAGGCGTCGGTTCCTTTTAAATTATGGCCTGCAAGGGCGCGCATACAATACGAACCCAA
>JBAUIN010000289.1:0-21995 GCA_049682975.1 Pontixanthobacter sp.
CAACCCCAATTATGGTTAACGCGGAACTCAAGAATGCGCTGATCGCGGAAGCGATGCGTTTGGGCTTTGCCACCATCGGGTTCACTCATGCGGATGACGACCCCGAACGCGCGCGCCGCCTGCATGACTGGCTGGAGGCCGGCTATCACGGCACGATGGGCTGGATGGAGGATCGCGCCGATGTGCGGCAGGGTCCGCACAGCATGTGGCCCGAAGCGAACAGCGTGATCGCATTGGCCATGAGCTACACGCCGGACGCCGATCCGCTGGCCCTGGCGGACGATCCCGAACGAGCGCGTATCTCCGTCTATGCACAGGGTCGCGATTATCATGATGTCGTAAAAAAGGCTCTGAAGGCGCTGGCCCGTTGGCTGGTCGATGCGGCGACGAAAACCGGTTTGGATACGCCGCAGTTGAAAGTGTTCGTCGATACGGCACCGGTCATGGAAAAGCCGCTGGGGGAAGCGGCGGGGGTCGGCTGGCAGGGGAAGCACAGCAATCTCGTCAGCCGCGATCATGGCAGTTGGCTGTTTCTCGGCGCGATCTACACCACCGTGCCCTTCGTCCCCGATACGCCGCAGGGCGATCTGTGCGGGTCGTGCAATGCCTGCCAAACCGTCTGCCCGACCGATGCCTTTCCGCAGCCCTATGTGGTCGATGCGCGGCGGTGCATTTCTTATCTGACGATTGAGCATAAGGGGCCTATTCCGCACGAATTCCGCAAAGCGATCGGCAATCGCATCTATGGCTGCGACGATTGTCTGGCGGTGTGCCCCTGGAACAAGTTCGCGCAGACCGCCGCCCGGCACAAAGCGTTCGCTCCGCGTCAGGAGCTGGTCGGTCCTGCGCTCGCCGAATTGCTGGCGCTGGACGATGCAGCGTTTCGGCGGTTCTTTTCCAGATCGCCGATCAAACGCATCGGCCGCGATCGGTTCGTGCGCAATTGCCTGATCGCTGCGGGCAACAGCGCGAACGGTGATCTTGTGCCGATCGTCAGGAAACTATGCGACGACACCGACGCCACCGTTGGCGAAGCAGCGGCTTGGGCGCTGGCTGAACTTACAGAAGCTCTTTGAGCGGGATGTCCGTATCGGCCAGCACATCGGGGGCGGGCGTCAGTCGCGCTTTCACCAGCTTGGTGCCCTGCACGTAATCCTTCGTGTTGTTTACGCAATCGAGCGCGATGACGCGGTTTTCCTTTAGGTAAATGACCGAGAATTTACGGGTAGCCGGATCGCCGCGCAGGATGGTCTGGTCATATCCGACGGACAGCCCGGCGGTTTGCAGACGCAGATCGTACTGGTTGGACCAGAACCATGGGAAAGCGGCATAAGGCTGCTTGTCGCCCATGATCGCCTTTGCCGTGGTGTTTGCCATATCGTTGGCGTTCTGCACCGATTCCACCCGGATCACGGCGCCATCGGCAAATACGTTCGCGTGCGCCGCGCAATCGCCGATCGCATAGATATCGTCCAACGTGGTGCGGCAATATTCATCGACATCGACACCGTTTGCGCCCGCTGCTCCGGCAGAAATAACCGGACCGACGGCAGGGATGATACCGATGCCGATCACCACGATATCGGCTGGTATCGTCGTTCCATCGGACAGTTTGACGCCGGTAACTTTGGTACCATCACCCTCGATTGCCTCAACGGTCGTATCGAACCGCAGGACGACGCCCTGCCGCTCATGCTCGCCCTGATAGAATTGCGACAATTCTTCGCCCGCAACCCGTGCCAGAACGCGCGGTAGAGCCTCGATAACCGTCACGTCGCGGCCTGCTGTCCTTAGAACGGCGGCGGCTTCCAATCCGATATAACCACCGCCGATGATGACCGCCCGCTGTGCCCCGCCATCCAGTTCGGCCCGCATACGGTCGGTATCCGCACGGTTGCGCACTGAGTGAATGCCCGCAAGATCGGCACCGGGACAGGACAGCCGACGCGCATCGCCGCCCGTGGCCCAGATCAGCTTGCGATAGGACAGGGTGCTGTCGTCGTTCAGCAGGACGGTTCTGCGAATTGGATCGATCTGTACGACCGCATTGCCGAGCTTCATCGTGACATCTTTGTCTGCCCAGAATAGCGGCGGACGGATGTGAATGCGCTCGAATGGCTTCTCGCCCGCGAGATAATCTTTCGATAGGGGCGGGCGTTCATACGGGTAATCCCGTTCCCGGCCGATCATCGTGATTGCCTCTTCATGCCCGTTCTGGCGCAAGGCTATCGCGGCTTGTGCGCCGGCATGGCCGGCGCCCACTATGATCACATCGCTATGGTTCATGCGTTCTGGCTTGGCGGAAAATACTCCGGGGTCAAGGTTTGTGGACTTCCGTTGCTACCGCGCGAGCAGATTGCGCGCCTGGCTGGCGATCTGGGCAAGCATGGCAGGTGCCACGTCGGTATGCGCCTGCGCCCGCACCACCATCGACCGGAATTGGCGTATGGCGTTTTCATGCTGCTCCGCCCAATCGTCAACCGCACCGGCGGGGTCGTCCTTCGCGCCTTTACGGCGAGCGAGGCGATGCAGAAAATCGAGCCGCATCTGCTGAAAATCACGCGCCAATCCAGCCACCAACAGCCGTTCCCACACATCGGAAGGGTTCATCAGCGCCGCCGTGCTTTGTGCCCAGTCCAGGCCCAGTCGTTCGCCGAATCCGGTGAAGGCCTCGGTCAGCGCCTTCGTTTCGATCCCGGTCTTTCGCGAAAGGCTGGCAAGCCCGGTCGCGCCATCTAATTCGAACAGATGCGCGACATCGATAGCCAGTTTGTTCGGCGCGCCGGCATCCGTAAAAATCTTATGCAAATCGGCGGATTGCTGGCGCGATGCTTTGGCCAACAATTGCTCGGACGACCGCGACAATTGTGCGACATTATCGCCCAGTTCCGTAATCAACGCATGGGGCGCGACATTCCCCTGCGCGGTTCGCAATACGTCGGACATGAGGTTTCCGACTGCCGCGGCCAACCGTTCGAACAGCAGCAACCGCGCGGGTTCTTCCACCTTCGCTTCGTCGAGCCGGATCCATAGCGCCTCCAAATCGAACAGTTCTTCGACCGTGACGAAAGCCGCGGCGATTTGCGACAATTCGCACCCTTCCTCTTCCGCCAATTCGAACGGGTGAACGATCCCCAATCGGTTGACGATGCGGTTGGCCAGTTTCGTCGCGATAATCTCGCGCCGCAGGCGGTGGTCGAGTATCTGCGTGCGATATTTCTTCTGCATCGGGCCGGGAAAGGCTTCGATCAATGTCGTTTCCAATATCGGATCGTCGGGTAGCGGTGAATTCTCGATTGCGTCCTGCAGCACCAGCTTGGCGGAAGACAACAGGATCGCCAATTCCGGGCGGGTCAGACCATTCCCGTCGGCGGATCGGCGCAGCAGGGTCTGATCGTCGGCCAGCCCCTCCGTCTGCCGATCGAGACTGAGGCCGTCTTCCAGCGTCTGCATCAAATGCAGCTGGCTGTTCATCGCCCGTGCGCCGCCCTGTTCCGCGATGGACAGCGACAGGGCCTGCAGCCGGTTGTCCTCCAGCACGATCTCGGCAACTTCGTCGGTCATCTTTTCGAGCAGCGCGATGCGTTTTTTCTCGGTCAAATCGCCGCTGCGTTTGGCGGCGGCCAAAGCGATCTTGATATTGACCTCGTTATCCGAACAATCGACGCCGGCGGAATTGTCGATGAAATCGGTGTTGATCCGTCCGCCATTCAGCGCGAATTCGATCCGCCCCGCTTGCGTCACGCCCAAATTCGCACCTTCGCCGATGACTTTTGCGCCAACGTCGCGCCCGTCGACCCGCAACGCATCGTTGGCCGGATCGCCGACTTGCACGTTGTTCTCGCTCGAACCCTTGATGTACGTGCCGATGCCGCCGAACCATAAAAGATCGACCGGCGCCGCGACGATCGCCGCCATCAGCGCGTCGGGTTCCAGTTCGCGATCCTCAAGACCCAGCGCCTTAGCCGCCGTAGCCGACAGCTTGATCGTTTTGGAAGCGCGTGGATACACACCGCCGCCGCGCGAGATCAACGATTTGTCGTAATCGTCCCAACTGGATCGCGGCAGATCGAACAATCGCTTGCGTTCTTTCCAGCTCGCCGCGGGATCGGGATCCGGATCGATGAATATATGCCGATGGTCGAACGCCGCCAGGATACGGATCGTTTTGGACAAAAGCATGCCGTTGCCGAACACGTCGCCCGACATATCGCCGCAACCGACGACATCGATCGGGTCGGTCTGCACGTCCACGCCCATTTCGCGGAAATGGCGCTGGACGGACACCCACGCGCCCTTGGCGGTAATGCCCATCGCCTTGTGATCGTATCCGTTGGAGCCGCCGCTGGCGAAAGCATCGTCGAGCCAGAAATCGCGTTCTTCCGCGATGCCGTTGGCGACGTCGGAAAAGCGCGCCGTGCCCTTATCCGCCGCGACTACGAAATAGGGGTCTTCCCCATCCAGCGGCCGTACCCGGTCGGGGTGGACCACTTTGTCGTCGACGATATTGTCGGTAATCGACAGCAGCGTGCGAATGAACACCTCGTAGCTTGCCTGCCCTTCGGCCGCCCAGCCATCGCGATCGCGGTCGGGGGAGGGGAGCTGTTTGGGATAGAACCCGCCTTTCGCGCCGGTCGGCACGATGACCGCGTTCTTGACCCGCTGCGCTTTCATCAGCCCAAGCACTTCGGTGCGGAAATCGTCCCGTCGGTCGGACCAGCGTAGGCCGCCGCGCGCGACGGCGCCTGCGCGCAGATGAATACCTTCGACCCGGCGGGAATAGACGAAAATTTCGCGCCAAGGCACGGGCTTGGGCAGGTTCGGGACCATATCGGATCGTATCTTGAACGCCAGCGCCTCGATCTGCGAATGCTCGGCATTGCCTAGATCGACGAACGCGTTGGTCCGCAGGATCGACCGGATCAGCGCGTGATAAAGGCGCAGCAGACGATCGTCGTTGATGGCCGAAACCTTGACGAGACCCTGCTTGATCGCGGCCTCCGCTTCCTCGATCGCGGTATCGCGCTTGCCGGTGAAATCGGGATCGTGGGCGGCGGTGAAGCGGGTAATCAGGGCCTGCGTCACCTGCGGCGCGGATTGCAGCGCATCGACCACGGTATAGATGGTGAAACCCATCCCGGCCTGCCGCAAATAGCGGTAGAAGGCACGCAGCCAGTCTGCCTCGCGTACAGACAGTCCGGCGGCGATGACCAGCCGGTTGAAGGGATCGTTTTCCGCCCCGTCGTTGAGAACGGCGACGATCGCTTCCTCGACCGTGTCGGCACGGTCGAATATGGGATCGAGCGCTACGTCGTCGGGCAAGGCCAGCAGGAAATCGTGAATGCTGCCGAGTTTGCCGCCCTCCAGTCGCGTGGGTACTTCGGACAGCACTTCGAAACCGAAATTTTCCAGCTCCGGAACGACGTCCGACAGGGGCAATGTGCCTTCATGTTCATAGATCTTGAGCCGCAGCCGGTGATCGCCATCCCCGTCCAGCCGATACAGCCGGGCATCGCGCGACAAGGGCGCATCTGCGGGCGTATCCACCGCGTCCATATGTAAAAGATGGCGCATACGCATGATATCGCGTGCCGCCTCCCCCGCACCGTAATCGGAACGATAGGTCGTCGGGAAAATATCGGAGAAGCGTGTGGCCAATGCTGCCGCCCGTCCCGGTTCCTCGAATGCGGTCAATTCCTGTTCGACCGCTTCGGACCAGCCGCGAAGCATCGTCTGCATCGTGTCTTCGGTCGCGCGTTCATCGGGCAGCGCACCGCCGGTTCGGATATCGAGGACGAAGCGCAACATGGCGAGATTGCCACCCTCCACCTCCAGGCTCCAATCCAGCAATTGCGCGCCCGCCGCCTCTTCCAGCAGCGCCATGACCTGGCGGCGCACCTGCGTCGACAGCAAATCGCGCGGCAGCCAGACGAAAGCGAATAAATGGCGCGCGAGCGGTGCCTCCACGATGGCGAGGCGTGGGCGCGGGCGATCCACCAGGCCCATCATGGTGGTCGCCACGCGGGCGATGTCGCGATCCTTGAAACCGATAATCAGATCGTGCGGCAGAGCGGTCAGCGCATGGACCAGCGCCTTCCCAGCATGGCCGCTCGCATCGAAACCGAACTGCGCCATCAGATCGTTCATATGCGCTCGTAGCCGGGGCACTTCCGCAGGCGGCGTGGCTAACGCGGCGCTGGTCCACACGCCGGCATGAATGGATAGAGCCGCAATTTCGCCGCCTTCTTCGATCGGCACGATAAACAGATCCAGCGGGACGCGGCGATGGACGTTCGACACCAGATTGGCTTTGATGATCAGCGGCGCGTGATCCTGCCACTCCTTATGTTTATCGAACCAGGCGAAAGCGCGGTCATACGATGTTTCGGCCAGCACCTGTTCCGCGCTTTCGCGGCAGATACCCAGCGGATCGACATTGCTGCCATCGCGGCGGCGCACGACATGGCCAAGCTGCGTCAGCATTCCGTCGTTGAGCCAGGACAGCAGCGCCGCGCCCTCGGTCTGGCCGATCCGGGCAATATCGTCGCGCATCGCCTCGCGCACTTTGTGCCAGTCGTCGACAGATGCACGCACATCGCCAAGGGTGACGCGCAGAACCTTTTCCAGATCGCGGCGCTGCTTGGCCTCGACTCGAGCGGTTTCGATGTAGATCATCGATTCGCGCGATGTTTCCGCGCTGTCGTTGCGTTCGCCGAGGCTAACCAATTCACCGTCATCATTACGGGTAACCGGCACCACAGGATGCACCAGGCGGTCGATCGCGAGACCCTGCGCGGCGATGGTGGCCGCAACGGAGTCCACCAGAAACGGCATATCGTCGTTCACCACGGCGATACGCATGAACCGGCGGTCGTCGCTTGCGCTGGTCAGGGTAATGGCCGATCGTTTGGGTTCGCGGCGCGCCGCCGTTTCCAGGACGAATGCTGCCGCTTCGCGCATCTTGTCGGATTCGAACGGCGTATCGCCGGGCAGCAGCGAAGCGCATAACCGGTCGGTGAGCTCTGAAACCATCGTATCGGTATTCGTGCGCGGCGCAGTGGTTTTCGAACCCATTCGTCAAGCTCCGTAAGCGCGTTTTCTTGCCGCGCATGCCAATTCGTTCGGCCCGTCAAGGCCATGCGGTGCGGATAGGCCGATTGAAGTGTGCCCGCAAGGATAGCCGCCGTGCAATTCATGGCGTATCGCGCTCGGTTCGTAGCTATTACAACGCATTACCGCGGTGTCAGGCGGGAACTGAAGCGAGGACATCCTGCGTCAGTCGCAGGGATCGGATGCGGTCCTGCGGGTCGTAGGTCGATCCGGCTACGATGATTTCATCCGCGCCGGTGCGTTCGATGAAAGCGTGTATATTCGTGCGCACAGTATCGGGCGATCCGATGGCGCTGGCCTGTCCGATATGGTTAAGCATCGCCTGCGCTTGCGGAGGCAGGCTTTCGCGATAGTTCGGGATCGGCGGCGGCAGTTTGCCAGGCGATCCGGTGCGCAACCGAACGAACGCCTGCAATTGCGATGAAGCGATCGTTTCCGCCGTCGCATCGTCATCCGCCGCGATCACCGTCATCGCCGGCATGACATAGGGTTTGTCCAGCCCGGCCGACGGTTCGAAATCGCGGCGGTAAAGCGCCAATGCGGCATCGAGATGGTCGGGCGCGAAATGGGAGGCGAAGGCGTATGGCAGGCCGAGCTTCGCCGCCAGTTGCGCGCCGAACAGGCTAGAACCCAGCATCCACATTTCGACGTCGGCACCATGACCCGGCGTCGCGGTCACGGGCAAATCGATGTCGCCGGTCATCAAAGCACGCAATTCCTGCACGTCCTGTGGGAATGCCTCGGCCGCGCGATGCAGGTCCTTGCGCAAAGCACGCTGCAATTGCGGCCCCGCCCCCGGTGCGCGGCCCAGCCCCATATCGACCCGCCCGGGAAACAGTGCTTCCAGCGTGCCGAATTGTTCGGCGATTTGAAATGGTGTGTGGTTGGGCAGCATAATCCCGCCCGAACCAATGCGGATGTGACGGGTCGCACTGCCAATATGCGCCAGCACCACCGATGTTGCTGCGCCCGCAATTCCTTCCATCGCATGATGTTCCGCGACCCAGAACCGGCGATAGCCGTGCGCCTCCGCCGCCTGCGCCAATTCGGTGGCGGCAGTATAGGCTTCGCCAAGCGAGCCTCCTTCGCGTACCGGCACCAGATCGAGAACGGACAGAGCGACCATCAGCTGTCTTCCTTCGTGGCTTCGGATAGCTGGTCGATATAGGATCGCGCCGTCTGCGCCGCTTCGGGTTGATCGGGAAGTGCCAACACCGCATTCCACTCGTTAGCCGCCAATTCGTCGTTTCCGCTTAAGACAGCGATGACGCCTGACTCCAGAAGTACCTCCGCGTTACGAGGTGCCAGTGTGCGGGCCTGCATGATGTAGCTTTGCGCATCCGCCAAATCGCCATTCCGCCGTGCCAAAACCGCCGACAACAACCATGCACGTCGGCTTTCGGGAATCAGTCGTCGCGCTTCCGCCAACGCCTCCGCCGCTTGGACATTGTCCTGTAGTGCCACGAAAGCGCGCGCGCGATCCAATGCAATTTCGCCGGTCAAGGGCCGGAACCCGACCGCTTGCGATGCGTCGCGTGCTGTATCGAGGGCCGCCAATGCCGCCATCGGATCGTCAGCCGTCAGCAGGGCTGCGCCCGCCATCGCACCCAAACGCGCGCGATATTCGATATTATCCGCGGGGACTGTATCGCGGGCGGCGACGAAACGGTCCGCCGCATCGCGCCACCGCGCAAGCTCCGACTGCGCCAGCCCGAGGCAATGAAGCGCCTGCCCCTTCGCGAGGCCGCTCGTACGTCCGGCGCGATCGCTGGCTTCCATCACTGCGGCGGTAGGGTCGTCCTCCGCCCGCAAGAGGCAAACTTCCACCGGATCGGTGGGGATAATGACCTTCGGCGCCTTTTCCCGCTCCCGGCGACGCAGTTCTTCCAATTCGGGCGGGATGGCGGGGGTCGGTTCGATCGATGGATTCGGGCCAACCTGAACGGCAAAGGCAAGGACACTGGCAAGCAACATAGGCGTTATCCGTTCATAGGGGCACGTCGCTCAACGAAGCGACCGTTCGCAGCAGCAAAGCGACATCCTGTTCGCGCGACAGGCGATGATCGCCATCCTTGACCAACATCACCTGTACCGCATCCGAACGCAAAGCCTTTGCCAAACGCATCGAAATATCCCACGGCACATCGGCGTCGCGCTGACCGTGCAACAGCCGTACGGGGCAATCGATCGCAATATTGCTGTCGAGCAGGCGATTGTTCTGCCCGTCCTGCCAGAAACCGGGATGCATCGGGGTCGGTTCGGGTCCGTAGGGATTGTCGTCGAACACCGTCTCACCGGCGGCGAGGCGGCGCTTCGCAGCGTCATCGCGGCCCCATTCGGTAAAATCGGGGGCGGACGCGATGCCGATCATTCCTGCCAACCGGTCGCCCAATGCCAGCCCGACCAGCAGCATCAGCCATCCGCCCATCGACGATCCGATCAGAGTGACCTGGTCGATCGGGTTCACTTCGATCAGCGCGAGGACTTCACCGGTCCATCGCGACAATGTCCCATCGGCAAAGTCGCCTTCACTCGCGCCACAACCCGAATAATCGAGCAGCAGGCACGCCCGACCATTCCGCCGCGCCCAGTCCATTACGGCGGTCGCCTTGCCGCCTTCCATGTCGGACATATAACCCGGCAGGAACACAAGCGCCGGCTGCGTTCCGGTGGAATAGCGGAAGGCGATGCGGCGCCCGTCGGGCATTAAATGATGGCGAAGATCGATCATGGCGCGGCATCATCCCCGAATGCGGGGATCGACGCAACCACAGACGGGCGGACTGAATCAGTACAACGTCGGCAGCACGATCGGATCGGCACGAGTGTCGGTATCGTCCGACTGCTCGCGATCGCTGCAGCCGGCCAGTCCGAAGGCAAGGGTCGCTGCCAACAACATGAAGGATCGCTGCATGCTCGTTTCCTTTAATATCCAAAAGCGTTCTAGCCGCGTTGGAAAATCTCTTCGATCGTCATATCGAAGCTCTCGGAGATTTTGAAGGCCAGCGGCAGCGACGGATCGTACTTACCCGTTTCGATCGCGTTAACGCTTTGCCGCGAAACCCCCAACCGCTCGGTTGATACTGTCGTTTATCCTGTCTTGGATTCGCAAGCTATCCATTCTACGCCGGTCGGTATGAACAGCGAGTCACCCGCATCCGCCCTTCTTCCCGTGCTGGATCGGCGAACGCTGTTTCGGGGCGGTGCCTTGGCTGCAGGGCTCGCTGCAATCCCGGTCAGCGCTTCGGGCAGCACGATCGGAGGGTTCGCCTATGGTGTCGCGAGTGGCGAGCCATCTGCGAACAGCGTGCTGCTATGGACCCGCTACGGCGCGGCGCAGGATATATCGATCCGGTGGGAACTGGCGGACGACCTCGATTTCAGTCGCATCGTCGCTTCGGGTGAGGTGACCGCTGCGCCGGAACAGGATTTTTGCGTCAAACCCGTCGCGACCGGATTGCAGCCCGATAGCTGGTATTATTACCGCTTCATCGGCCCCGATGGGACGCTGTCGGAGGTGGGCCGTACACGCACGCTGCCAGTTGGACCTACCGATAGGTACCGGATGGCGGTGTTTTCCTGTTCCAATATCGGCTTCGGCTATTTCAACGCCTATGCTCACGCGGCGGAGGCGAACGCGTTCGATTTGATCGTCCATACCGGCGATTATTTCTACGAATACGATGCAACGACCTATCCCTCCGCCGATGCCAAAGTAGCAGGCCGGGATGCGTTTCCCATGGCGGAAACGGTAGCGCTGGCCGATTACCGGCTGCGCCATGCGTCCTATCGCCGCGATCCCGATCTTCGCCGCATGACGCAGCTTTATCCGATGATCATGGGGTGGGACGATCATGAAAGTGCGAATGACAGCTGGAAAGGCGGGGCGGAAAACCATCAACCGGACAGAGAAGGCGATTGGGATGTGCGCAAGGCCGCCGCATCGCGCGCCTACCGCGAATGGCTGCCGGTGTCGGACGCACCTTACGCCGCCTACGACATCGGCGATCTGGCGACGTTGATCCGTCTGGAAACACGGTTGCTGGGTCGCGATGAACCACCCAGCATCGGCGAAATCCTGAAAGGCAGGACATCTTCGATCGAGGCGATCGCGGCACTGACTGCCTTTCGTGAGGGCGCCTATCTCGATCCGGCGCGCACCATGTTGGGGATGGAGCAGGAGGCCTGGCTGGCCGATCAGTTTCAGCGATCGAAATCGGCGGGCCAAAAATGGCAGGTGCTGGTGCAGCAAGTTATCATGGGCGAACTGGCCGGATCGACCGACCTCATCGCGAATGCGCCCCCGAACATCCCCGACTATATCCGCGTCCGATTGCAGGCTGCGGCGGCAGCGACTGCTGCGGGCCTGCCGCTGAATATGGATGCGTGGGACGGGTATCCGGCGGCGCGGTCGCGCTTGCTCGCTTCGGCGCAGGCGGCCGACGCCAATCTCGTCGTGCTGGCAGGCGACAGCCATAATGGTTGGGCGTTCGAACTCAAAAACGACGGCGCGCCTGCCGGGGTGGAATTTGCTGGACAGAGCGTGACGTCGCCGGGTTTCGAAGGAACGATCGGATGGATCGACCCGGACGTGCTCGCCCGCACTGTCGTTGCCGGCAACAGCGAACTGAAATGGGCCGATACGTCGCGACGCGGTTATATGGCGGTGGAGCTGACCCCGGACGCGGTCACTTGCGAATATCGCTTCACCGGCGATGTGCGACGGCGCACATCCTCCGTTACCGACACACACCGCATGGCCGCGGCGCATGGCGCCAACCGCTTCGCACCGTGACGGGTCCCGTGTAACAGCGCCCTTCCGATAATCGGCGACATCTGTCACAAGCGCGCCGAACTTCTATCTGGACGCTTTCGATGACTGAAATGTTGAAAATCAGCCTGCCCGACGGTTCGGTGCGGGAAATGCCCGAAGGTTCGACGCCGCACGACGTTGCCGCCGCGATCGGCCCCGGCCTGGCCAAGGCCGCGATCGCTGCGAAGGTCGATGGCGAATTGCGCGATGTGAACCGCGCATTCGACGGTGATGCCGAACTGGCGCTGATCACCAATCGCGATGAGGGCGAAGCGCTGGAACTGGCCCGTCACGATTATGCGCATGTGCTGGCAGAGGCGGTGCAGGCCCTCTGGCCCGGTACGCAGATTACTTTTGGCCCCACGACCGAAGATGGTTTCTATTACGACGTGATGGCCCCCGAAGGCCGCGATCCCTTCGGCGTGGACGACCTGCCCGCGATCGAAGACAAGATGCGCGAAATCATCAAGGCGGACAAACCGCTGACGCGTGAGGTTTGGAGCCGCGAAGACCTGATCACACGCTGGCGGGAAAAAGGTGAGACGTTCAAGGCCGAATGGGCCGCCGAACTGCCCGAGGGTGAAGAACTGACCGTCTATCACTCCGGCCCGCCATCGAATGATAGCTGGCTCGACATGTGCCGCGGGCCGCATCTGCCCAGCACGGGCAAGCTCGACCCTGCAGCGTTCAAGCTGATGCGCGTCGCGGGTGCCTATTGGCGCGGCGATCAGAACAACGCGCAATTGACGCGTATTTACGGGACCGGTTGGCTCAATAAGAAGCAGCTGAACGCACATCTGATGCGGCTGGAAGAAGCGGCCAAGCGCGACCACCGTAAGTTGGGCCGCGAGATGGACCTGTTCCATCTGCAGGAAGAGGCGCATGGCAGCGTGTTCTGGCATCCGCAGGGCTACAAGATCTGGCGCGAGCTGGAGGCCTATATGCGCCGCAAGATGGATGCGGGCGGCTACCGGGAAATCAAGACACCGCAGCTGATGGATGTGCGCCAATGGGAGCAATCCGGCCATTGGGGCAAATATGCCGAGAACATGTTCGCCGTGCCCGACATGGTGCCAGTGGTCGATGAATTGGGGGATGACATTGGGGGTAAGGGGGCCGCGCCAAAAGTCGCCGACGATGCGGATTGGCTGGCGATTAAACCCATGAACTGCCCAGCGCATGTGCTGGTGTTCAAACAGGGGATCACGTCATACCGCGACCTGCCGATCCGTTTGGGCGAAATGGGCTGCTGCCACCGCAACGAACCGCACGGTGCGCTGCATGGTCTGATGCGCGTGCGCCAGTTTACGCAGGACGATGCGCATATTTTCTGCACCGAAAATCAGGTGGTCGAGGAGGTTCGCAAATTCTGCAAACTGGCCGACAGCGTCTATCGCGATTTCGGCTTTTCCTACCACGTCAAACTCGCATTGCGGCCGGAAAAACGGTTCGGCAGCGAGGCGGATTGGGACAAAGCGGAGCAGGAATTGCGCGATGCCGTGGCCGAAGCGGGCATGGACAATAACGAGTACGGCTGGGAAGAATTGCCGGGAGAGGGGGCGTTCTATGCTCCTAAATTGGAATGGCATCTGACCGATGCGATCGGGCGGACCTGGCAGGTCGGCACCATTCAGGGCGACCGCGTGCTACCCGAACGCCTGGATGCGACCTTCATTGGCGAAGATGGCGGCAAGCATCGCCCGGTCATGCTGCACCGTGCGATTTTCGGATCGTACGAACGCTTCATCGGCATCCTGATCGAACATTTCGCCGGCAAAGTGCCGGTCTGGCTCGCCCCGACGCAGGCGGTAGTCGCACCGATCGTTTCGGACATCGACGATTATGCGAGCGAGGTTCTGGCGAAGCTGCAAACGGCCGGTATTCGCTGCGAAGCCGATCTGCGCAACGAAAAGATCAATTACAAGGTTCGCGAACATTCGCTGAAGAAAGTGCCGCATTTGCTGGTCGTCGGCCAACGTGAACGCGACGACACCACCGTCGCCATCCGCACGCTGGGCGAAAAAGACCAAAGCATCATGCCGCTGGAAGAAGCCATTGCGATGTTGAAGGCCGAAGCGACGCCGCCCGATCTGCGGCCCGCCGAGTAGGAGGCGGCATATGCGCAAATGGATGATCTTTCTGTTCATTTGCGGTCTGACGGCTTTTGTCCTGCGCACTCTCCTCGATAGCGATTTCGGGCAAGGAACGCTGGTCTATCTCGCGGTGCCGTTTCTGCTGTCGGTCGCGATCTATTTTTTCGTCCCCCGCGCGACCGCGCAAACCACGATGGCCCGATATCTCAATCACATGCGCATCATGACGATCGCGTTTCTCCTTACCTCGGCATTCTTGTTCGAGGGGTTCATCTGCATCCTGATGTTCATGCCTATATATTACGTCGTCGCCAGCCTTGCCTTCCTGACCATCGGTATGACGACGAAGCGAGCCGACGATCCGCGCGACGTGTTCAAAGTTTCCGCCATACCCGCACTGATGCTGCTGATGGTTGCGGAAGGCATGGTGCCCATGACCACGTTCCCCCGCGAACATAGTGCCACATTCGAAGGATATAGCCCGCAAACAATCGGCGAATTGAAGGCGAATATGGCCCGCCCGGTTGTGTTCGATCAAAAACGTCATTGGTTCCTCGAACTGTTTCCCCTGCCCGATCGGGTCAACGCGGCGAGCTTGAGTGCGGGCGACATACACACACTGCATTTCACCTATCGCCGCTGGTTGGTGACCAACGACCATACAGGCGAAATGCATATCCGGATCAGCGAAGTGGGCGATCGCAACATCGCCACACGGATCGTCCGCAACGATTCCTATCTGGCGAATTATCTGAAAGTTCACGGCACGAATATCCGCTTTACGCCGGCGCCGGGCGGCGGCACGAATATCCGCCTGACGGTGCAGTCGCGCCGCTTACTCGATCCGGCATGGTATTTCGCGCCGATCCAGCATCTCGCCACCAAACAAAGCGCGCGCTATTTCATCGAAACTATCGTCGCGCGCCATCCGGTGGAGGAGATCGAATAATGGGCCGCCCCCTGCAAACCGGTAGCGAAGCGTTCAAGGTCAATTCGTTGACCGGACTGGACGAAGCCAGCCCCGACAAAGGCCGCGTCGTATGGGATCCCGCGCGATCGATCTGGAACAGCGGCATGCTCATCGGTGCGCTGATACTGGGCCCAATATATTTCAGTTGGGGCGGGGTTGCGGCGTTTCTGGTATTGAGCGCCGTCACGCTTTGCGCAGGGCATTCGGTCGGTTTCCATCGTCGGCTGATCCATCGCAGTTTCGAATGCCCGAAATGGCTGGAACGTACGCTGATCTATATGGGAACGCTGGTCGGGATGGGCGGGCCGATCTGGACCATCGGTCTGCACGACAGCCGCGATTGGGCGCAGCGGGAGGAGGATTGCCATTGGTTCCTGCGCCACGGAAAACCGATGCTGGCCGAAGGGTTCTATTATCTCAATTTCAAACTGATCCTCGACCGCCCGCCCGGTTTCGATCCGGGGCCCGAAATCGCGGATGATCCGTTCTATCGGTTCCTACAAAGGACATGGATGGCGCAGCAGATACCGCCGGCGCTGATCCTATACGCTATGGGCAGTTGGTCGTGGGTCGTATGGGGCGTGGTGGTCAGGGTCGCGGCCTGCGTGGTGATGCATTGGTTCATCAGTTATTTCGCGCATAGTCGCGGGCCGCAGGATTGGCATCTGGACGGGGCGGCGCTGCAGGCACACAATGTGCCGATCATGGCGATCCCGACGATGGGCGAGAGCTGGCATTGCAATCACCACGCTTTCCCACGATCCGCCGCGCACGGCCTGTATCCCGATCAGATCGATCTGGGATTTCAGTTTATTCGGCTGCTGGAGAAAGTCGGGTTGGCGTGGGATATCAAGCTGCCCGCCAATCTGCCGCCGCGCCCCGGTATCTCGCCGGTCACATCGCGCGCGCTTAGTATTGCATCGGTCGAACAATCGGCGATCTCGCCGTGGAATGGCGACCATAATCGAAAACGATGAAATTCGTTAAGCGATTGCGCAGCACCGAGCCAACCGTCTGACGAACGCCGAGATTTAGACTATCGGCAATATCGGTCCGGCTGCGATGGAGGCGAGGCCGCAGAAAGCGACCAGCGCCATGCGCAGTGCTTCCCGCGCTTCGATTTTCGCCAGATTGGAGTATATCGCTGCCATGACGAACGGTGTGGCGCGAAACCTCTAATGAAACGTTAATTTGCGGGTGGGGCGGGCATTTGCTGGCTGGCGCAATGGAAACCGCCGCCGCCCGCGAGAACGGCATCGGCGGGCAGTCCGATGGTCTTGCGGTCGGGGAACAGAGCGGCGATTGCCGCGACACCGTCTGTATCGTGTGGGGTGCCGAAGGTCGGAACCACGACCAAATGCGTCGTAATGGCGAAATTGGCGTAGCTGGCCGGTTCGACCCGTCCCTCGCGCTCGACACGACCGGGGGAGGGGATATCGGCGACTGCGATGCCAGCCGCGGCGGCCCGATCGCGGCAATCGCGATAGACTGCCGCGTTGGGGTCGTCCGCTCCCGTCGCTCGCGGCACCGTCAGCACATTTGGTGCGATGAACCGCGCGAGGTTGTCGACATGCCCGTCGGTATGGTCGTTCACCAACCCTTCGCCGAGCCATACGAGCCGGTCGAACCCCAGATCGCGTTGCAGCCGATCCTCGATTTCGACCCGCGAAAGCTCCGGATTGCGATTGGGGTTCAGTAGACATTGTTCGGTGGTCACGGCCAGCCCGGTGCCGTCGCCGTCCACCGCGCCGCCTTCCAATATCCAATCCGCCGTTTCCGAGCGTAAACCGGCATCGTCGGCGAGTTCCGCGCCGATCGTTTCATCGCCGGGCATCCGGTATTTTTCGCCCCACCCATTGAAGCCGAACCGTTTGGCAACCCATTCACCGTTCCGGTACACGACCAACGGGCCGGTATCGCGTAGCCAGATGTCGCCGAATGCGCGCTGTTCCAATGTTACTGCGTCGCTAACCAGACTTCGCGCGCTTGCTTCGTTCGCGGCATCGCGAACCAGCAACCGGACTTCCTGCCCGCTATTGGCGACCGCATTGGCGAAGGCGGCAATCTGTTGCTGTGCCTGCTCCAAAAGCCCGGACCACTCGGCGGGGTCATGCGGAAAACCGATCCACAACCACTCCTGCGGCGCCCATTCGGGCGGCATGCAAAGGATCATATCAGGGCCGTCAGCAACCGTTCGAACTTGCGGCGCAATCTGCGTCGCGGGTCGCCTTGAACTCGTCGCCTTCGACCCAGTTCGGCCAGCTCGACGAATTTGCCAGCATCCTCCCGGTGCGATAAAATAGCTGCAGGTCGGCCATCACACCGTCCCAGTTCCAGTTTTCGTCGAATTCGTCCTTCGGTCCGTGATAGCGGTTCTTGCGATATTCGTCGGACACGGCCTTGCCCGCCGCACGGCCGCCATCGACCAGATCCTCGCCGCCATCGACATACAGCATCGGTACGCCACGCTTGGCGAAGGCGAAATGGTCCGACCGGTAATAATAGCCTGCTTCGGGCGAGGGGTTGGGCGTGGCGGTCCGACCATCCTCGATCAGGGCTTTGGCCAGGAACTGGTCGAGCTGCGACTTGCCCGGCCCTACCACCGTCACATCGTTCGAAACACCGGCCACCAGAAACGCGTCCATATTGATGCCGCCCGCCGTCTGCGCCAGCGGGAGGACCGGATTGGCGGCGTAGTAATCGGCACCCAGCAGCCCCTGCTCCTCCGCCGTCACCGCCAGAAAGGCCAAACTGCGCTCTGGCGCACCCGCTTTTGCATGCGCTTCGGCGAGAGCGACCAGAGCCGCGGTACCCGTGGCGTTGTCGACCGCGCCGTTGCAGACGTCGTCGCCATCGGGGGCGGGCGTGCAACGTCCCAAATGGTCCCAATGTGCGGTGTGGATGACATATTCATCGCGCCGCGTGCGTCCCGGCAGAACGCCCAGCACGTTCTGCGATTCGTAGGATCGGATGTCGTTAGCGAAACTGGTCCCCGCCGTCAGGCCTAGCGGAACGGCGGTGAAACCCTGCATCTTCGCGCGTTGCGATAAAGCGGAAAGATCCTGTCCTGCCGCCGCCATGATTCGCGCTGCGGCATCTTTCTGCAGCCAGCCGTTCATCTGCGTCAGCGGCGGTGCATCGTCGCCACGTTGGGCATAGGCTTGCGGCCCGGACCAGCTCGATTCGACGACGTTCCAGCCATAGGAAGCCGGTTCGGTATCGTGGACGATCAGAGCGCCCGCTGCGCCCTGCCGCGCGGCTTCTTCGTATTTGTAGGTCCAGCGCCCATAATAGGTCATCGCCTTCCCGCCGAACGGGCCGTCCAACGTTTCCGCACCGAAATCGGGGTCGTTGACCAGAATGACCGCGGTCTTTCCGCGCATGTCGATCCCGGCATAATCGTTCCAGCCGCGTTCGGGCGCGTTGATGCCGTAGCCGACGAATACCAGCTCACTGTCCGCCAGCATGGTTTGCGGCACCTCGCGATAGGACACGCCGACCCAGTCTTTCGCATATTCGAAACTGAGATCGATGCCGTTCCCCGCGATCGACAGTGGTGCGAAGTCGCGTCCGGTAATCTCGACCAGCGGCACCTTCTGTACCCAACTGCCATCATTGCCCGGCTGCAGACCGGCCTGGCGAAATTCCTCGATCAGCAGGGCGACTGTCTTTTCCTCACCCACCGTGCCGGGCATCCGCCCTTCGAATGCGTCGGACGACAGGGTGCGGGTGATGTCGATCATCGTATCGCGTTCGATCGCGCCCGATGCGACATCCGGAATGTCCAGCCCGTCGGGGGTTTGCATGGAGGATTGCGTGGCGAGCGGCGCCTGCGCGGTCGTGGCGCTGCATGCCGATACGATCAACGCCGACGATGCGATAAGGAAAGTGCGAAGCATAGGCTGGTCCCCTGGTCCGATGGACGTGTCCCGGTGAAGAGGCTTCCCGCCGGGAAATTTCATGCGTCTCCATTGCAAAGGCGGCTCGATGGAGCAAGGGCGTTGCGCATGGGTTACGGCGATATCGATTGGCACGAAGGCGATTGGCAGGATGCCCTTCGCCGCGCGCGCGCGCATTCGCCGTTCCTGTGCCGGTCGCTCGACCATCTGCCCGAACTGGAGGCGCTGCTGCGTTCTGGCGATGGCCCCGCCGCGCAGCAATACGCGGCACGTGCGGGAGAGGGGGTTGCCGATACCGGCATCAGCCTGCGCCGCGAACGATGGGCGCTCGCAACCATGCTGGCGGTCGCCGATCTGGCGGGTGCGATCGAAGTAGCGGATGTGATGCGCGCATTGTCCGATTTCGCCGATCGCGCGCTCGACCGGGCGATCGGTGCGGTCATCGCGAAGCGTGTGCCCGATGCGCAGGTCGCGGGGTTCACGGGATTAGCGCTTGGCAAGCATGGCGCGCGCGAACTCAATTACAGTTCCGATATCGATCCGATCCTGCTCTACGATCCCGAAACCCTCCCGCGCCGCGAGCGGGACGAGCCGGGCGAAGCGGCGCAACGTTATGCGCGCGAAATCGTGCAGATGCTGTCGGCCAACACGGCGGAAGGATACGTATTCCGCGTCGATCTGCGTCTGCGGCCCGCATCCGAAGTCAGCCCGCTGGCGGTGTCGTTCGATGCGGCGCTGATGCATTACGAATCCAGCGCACTGACGTGGGAACGTGCCGCTTATATCCGTGCCCGGCCGGCATCGGGCGATATTGCGGCGGGAGAGGAATTTCTCGATACGATCGCTCCTTTCATCTGGCGTCGCAGTCTGGATTTCGGTGCGATCGCAGAGATAGAGCGGCTGACTGCCAAAATCCGCGAGACGTATCAGGGGCCGCTGGCCCCCGCGCCGAAATACAACGTCAAACAGGGGCGCGGCGGCATTCGCGAGGTCGAATTCTACGCCCAAACGCATCAGCTTATCCACGGCGGTCGCCAGCCCGCTCTGCGCGTGCGCGGTACGCGGGAAGCACTCGACGCGCTTGCGCATGCGCGGATCATTGCGTCCGACGATGCGGCGGAAATGGGCGATGCGTATGACCGGCTAAGGACCATAGAACATCGTTTACAGATGGTGGAAGATCACCAGACTCATTCCCTGCCGGACGCCGATGGGCTGGCGAATGTCGCAAAGCTCGCCGGATATGACGATGCGCCGGGTTTGATCGCGTATCTGACGGCCATAAGCGATACCGTCGCCCGGCGGTTCGACGATTTGATCGAACCCGAACCCTCGCCGCAAACGAGTTTCGCCGCCGGAGATGCTTTGGTCCAGAACCTCGATACGATGGGTTTTGCTGAGCCCGGCGCGGTGGCCGACCGGGTCCGTTCATGGACCGATGGGCGATATCGCGCCCTGCGCAGCGCCGCCGCGAGCGAGGC
Source organism: Pontixanthobacter sp. (assembly GCA_049682975.1). GTDB lineage: Bacteria > Pseudomonadota > Alphaproteobacteria > Sphingomonadales > Sphingomonadaceae > Pontixanthobacter. The sequence continues at coordinate 20,367 of JBAUIN010000289.1, forward strand.
GTTTGCGGCGATCCTGCCGGCACTGCTCGAAGCGTTTGCCCAGGCACCCAATCCCGAACGCGCCATGCTGCGCTGGGAAAACCTGCTCGACAAAACAGCGAGTGCGATCAATCTGTTCCGTCTGCTGGAGGCGCGTCCCGGCCTGTTCGATCAATTGGTCGCCATTCTGACGATGGCCGATCCGCTGGCGGAAGATTTGGTGCAGCGACCCGCACTGCTTGATACGCTGATCGATCGTAGTGCGCTCGATTTGCCCGGTAGCGTCGAAGAATTGATTGCGACGCTCACTCTGGCAGAGGATGCGTATGAGTACGAACGGCAGCTCGACCGTATCCGCATCGTCACCGGCGAAAGGCGGTTCGCCCTCGGCACGCAATTGATCGAGGCGGCGCACGATCCGCTGGACATTGCCGCCGGTCTGTCGCGATTGGCAGAGGCTGCGCTGGAAGTGGCGCAGCGGGCCGCTTCGCGCGAATTTGCCGAAGCGCATGGGCGGATCGAACGAAGCGAGCTGGCGATCGTGGGGTTGGGGCGATTGGGCGGCGGCGCGCTTACGCATCAATCGGACCTCGATATGATCTATCTCTTTTCGGGCGACCATACGGGCGATTCCGATGGCGACCGACCGCTCGGCACGACGCTGTATTTCAACCGCCTGGCACAACGCGTGAGTGCCGCCCTAAGCGTGCCGACCGCACACGGCGCTTTATACGAAGTCGATACCCGATTGCGGCCGCAGGGGGCGCAAGGGCCGCTGGCGGTCAGTATCGACAGTTTCGCCCGCTATCAGATGGAGGATGCCTGGATATGGGAACATATGGCGCTGACCCGCGCCCGCGTTCTGGTCGGGTCCGACGCGGTCCGCACGAAGGTCGCGAATATCATCGCCGATGTTCTGGCGCGGGAACGTGATCCCGCCGAACTGCGCGAGGCCGTGCTTGCCATGCGCCTGGACATGGCGGCACACAAACCCGCCAAGGGGCCGCTCGACGCCAAACTGTTGCGCGGCGGTCTGGTCGATCTGGAATTCATGGTTCATTTCCTGCAATTGCGCGATCGCATCGGCCTCAAACCGCATGTCGAACAGGCGCTGGCCGATCTGGCCGAGCGCGGTCTGGTCGACACCGCACTGATCGATGCCCACGCCGCGATGATTCGCCTGCTGGTATCGGCCCGCCTGCTGGCGCCCGATCTGCAAATGCCGACCCCTACGGCAGCATCGCGACTGGCGATCGCATGCGGGTGCGATACGATGGATGCGCTGCTAAACACTCTGACCGATGCGCGCCGAACGGTCGCGACGCATTGGCAGCGGATTTTCGATCAGGAACTGGAGATGGAACTATGACGCAGCAGCATACGGACGGTGTAAAGAAAGGCGACGCTCTTCCCGACATCGCGATGGAGCGTATCGACGGCAGTGCGGTTGCGCCGAAGGACTTCTGCGGACGCAAACTGGTGCTGTTCTTCTATCCCAGAGACAACACGCCCGGTTGCACGACGGAGGCGAAGGATTTCTCCGCGCTCAAGGAGCAGTTCGAAGCGGCAGGCGCTGCGATCCTCGGCGTATCCAAGGATTCGGCGCGCAAGCACCAGAACTTTATCGCCAAACATGATCTGACCGTGGAA
>JBAUIN010000290.1:0-14888 GCA_049682975.1 Pontixanthobacter sp.
CCGGAACCGTCGACGATGGTGGTGTTGTCCTTGTCGATGGTGACGCGCTTGGCTTCGCCGAGCATGCCGAGAGTGACGTTTTCCAGCTTGATGCCGAGATCTTCGGAAATCATTTCACCCTGCGTCAAGATTGCGATGTCCTGCAGCATGGCTTTACGACGATCACCGAAACCGGGGGCTTTGACCGCCGCAACCTTCAGGCCGCCGCGCAGCTTGTTGACCACCAGGGTCGCCAGCGCTTCGCCTTCGATGTCTTCGGCAATGATGAGTAGCGGACGACCGGACTGCATGGCGGCTTCGAGAACCGGCAGCATGTCTTTCAGGCTCGACAGCTTCTTTTCGTGGATGAGAATGTAGGGATTCTCCAGTTCCACGGTCATCTTGTCGGGGTTGGTGATGAAGTATGGTGACAGGTAACCACGGTCGAATTGCATGCCTTCGACGACATCGAGTTCGAATTCGAGGCCCTTGGCCTCCTCGACGGTGATGACGCCTTCTTTGCCGACTTTTTCCATCGCTTCGGCGATCTTCTCGCCGACTTCACGATCGCCATTGGCGGAGATTACGCCGACCTGCGAAATCTCGCTGCTGCCCGATACGTCCTTGGAACGGCCCTGTACGTTTTCGACGACCTTGGAAACGGCCAGATCGATGCCGCGCTTCAGATCCATCGGGTTCATGCCCGCTGCGACGGACTTCATGCCTTCGCGTACGATGGCCTGGCCCAGAATAGTGGCGGTCGTGGTGCCGTCGCCGGCCAGATCGTTGGTCTTCGATGCCACTTCCTTCAGCATTTGCGCGCCCATATTCTCGAACTTGTCTTTGAGTTCGATTTCCTTAGCGACGGTAACGCCGTCCTTAGTGATACGGGGTGCGCCGAAGCTCTTGTCGATTACGACATTGCGACCCTTGGGGCCGAGCGTGACCTTGACTGCGTTTGCGAGCGTATCGACGCCCTTAAGAATGCCTTCGCGTGCTTCGCGCGAGAACTTTACGTCCTTGGCTGCCATGTTGGTTTCTCCTGAAAAAGTGAATTAATTGATGAAGTTGGAATGCGCGGAAAGGCGGATCAGCCGATCACGCCCATGATGTCGCTTTCCTTCATGATCAGCAGATCTTCGCCGTCGATCTTGACTTCGGTTCCGCCCCATTTGCCGAACAATACGCGGTCGCCCGCTTTTACGTCCATCGGGGTGACGGTGCCGTCATCGGCGCGGGCGCCGGTGCCGACGGAGACGATTTCGCCTTCGCTGGGCTTTTCCTGTGCGCTGTCGGGAATAATGATCCCGCCTGCGGTTTTCTGATCGGCTTCGATGCGGCGGACCAATACGCGGTCATGTAGCGGACGAAATGCCATAATGAATGTCCCCTTCGTTCAATGTTGAAAGTATGATTGGCACTCTCACCACGAGAGTGCCAGTACGGCGCATTTGGTGATGCGCGTTCATGGAGTCAACAGGTCGGAACGGGAAAAAGTTCCGGCTTGTCTTTCCACCCGTCGCTGTGGTTTTCAGGGGAGTATGGGCGACACGATTTTGCCGGTCGCCCGAGTGGTCAAGTCCAGCCGATCGCGTATGATCCAGCGCCAGATCAGCAGGAAAGCGGCCACCGCCAGGCCGGTCGCCAGGCCCAACCAGATACCCATTCCGGCAAGCGGTGTGGCGAAACCGAGATACAAGGCAACGCCGATGCCCGGCACCCAATAGGAGAACACCGCGATCCACATCGGAATGCGCGTATCCTGCAAACCGCGCAGCGCCCCCGCCGCCACCGCCTGCAACCCGTCGACCAGTTGAAACGCCGCCGCGATGGTGAGGTAGCGCAGGGCGAAACCGACCAGCACCGCGTTCTTCGCAGCATCGGGATCGATATAGATATGCAGCAGCGTGCGCGGCATCAGTACCATGGCGCTGCACGATATGGCCATGAAGCCGACCCCGACCGCAATGGCAGACCATCCGGCGCGGCCCATCCCCTTCCGATCGCGCGCGCCGTAGAAATAGCCGACGCGGATCGTCGCCGCCTGTCCCACGCCGAACGGCACCTGAAATGCGAGCGCGGCGATCTGCAGCGCGACCGTATGCGCGGCCAGTTGCGCTGTGCCGATATTGCCCATCAGAAACGCCGCCGCACCGAAAATGCCTGCCTCCGCCGTGATAGTCAGCGCAATCGGGGTGCCGATGCGCACGATGCTGAAAAAACGTGGCCAGTCGGGCACCCACCACCGGCCGAATATGCGATAGCGGTGCATGCGCGTGTCGGTGCGAATGGCGACGATATAGGCGGCCAGCGTGGCCAGTGAGGTAACGATCGTCGCCACCGCCGCGCCCGTCAGCCCCAGCTCCGGCGCACCGAGATTGCCGAAGATGAAGGCATAATTCGCCAGCGCGTTCACTCCGATGCCGCCCGCCGTAATAGCGGTGGCGAAGATCGGACGGCCCAGCGCGGATACGAAATTTCTCAGCACATTGTTGAGCAGCATCGGGATCATCGACCACACGATGACGACCATATACTGGCTCGCGAGTGCGATGATTACCGGCTGCTGCCCCGTAGCGCGCGACAGAGGCGCGATGGTGAGGCACAACAGCATGCCCGCAGCCCCGCTGATGACCGCCAGCCACAGGGCCATTCGCGTCGCGCGACGGACCTGGCGCAGGGCGGGCGGGCGCTCCCCCAGATCGGCGGCGATTACCGGCGCAACCGCTCCGGTCAGACCGGATAGCGCCCACAGGACCAGGCCGAACAGCGCAATGGCGAGGGCGGATGCGGCCAACGGTTCCTCCCCCAGACGCGCGATGAAAATGACGTCGATCGCATAGGTCAGCATCTGCAACAGATTGGCGAGCGCGAGCGGCCAGCTCAGCCGGAAGGTGGCCGCCAGTTCCGTGCGCCAGGGGGTTGGGCCGGGGCCTTGCGTGTATTGCTGCATCATCGAATGTCGGGCGTTAGGCGGGTGGCCGGGAACGCGATAGGTCTATTGTGCTACGAAGGGCGCTTGCATCATCGGCGTCGCTGCGCTTGATGGGCTGGAACATGAAAAGGGCAATGATGACGAAACAATTGGCGATGTTGGGAATATTGGCAATGCTTGGCGCGTGCGGACAGGGCGGGGGGGCGCCCGCCGCCGATGGCCGACCGGCCAGTTTTGCGCAATGCGCGACGTGCCACGGGGTCGTGCCGGACGCGCGCGGCATCGGACCGAGTCTGGCGGGCGTGTTCGGTGCGAAGGCGGGGCATGTGCCGGACTATGCATACAGCGAAGCCATGCAGTCGTCGGGCCTCGTCTGGAACGAGAATGCCCTGAACGCCTATCTCGATAATCCGCAAACGACCGTGCCTGGCACCAAAATGTCCTATCGCGGACTGAAAGATGCCGAGCAGCGGGCGGAAATCATCGAATATTTGAAGACGCTGTAATCACCCACCGGCGCGGCTGGCTTCCACATCGGCGATCACATCCGCCGACCAGGTTACCGGAAACTGCGTCTGCGGGTTGAACGTCCCGCCCTGGTCGGCCGCCTCCGCCGCCGCAATTTCTTCGGCAGTGAGAAACTCGCTGGGTTCGAGCGCAAATACGTCCAGCCCGCGCGTGATCTCGGTCGCATAGATGCGCCCCTTGTACCAATAGGCGGACCAGTAGCCGCCTGTGACCAGCTGATCTTCGTCCACCGGTCCGCGGTCGAAATAGGCGATCTCCTGCGGATTGGTGCTGTCGGTGAAATCGATTACGCTGATGCCGCCCTGATACCAAGCCTGCACGAAGATATCGCGCCCCGGCACCGGCACGATGGAACCGTTATGCGCGACGCAGTTTTCCTTGTCCGATTGGGGCGCGGGGAGTTTGTACAGGCTGCGGAATTCCAGTTTGCCGTCTTCGATATCGTAGATTGCATTCGCGCCCCAATTGCGCGGATCGGTCGCCTGGCAGCGCGGTCGCCCGCCGCCGCCCCATTCGTCGGTAAACAGCACTTTCGTACCATCATTGCTAAATGTGGCGGAGTGCCAATAGGCGAAGCCCTTGTCCACGACCTCGTCGATACGTTTGGGTGCGCGGGGATCGGTGATGTCGAAAATGATGCCATTACCGCTGCATGCGCCCGCCGCCAGATTTTTGGACGGGAACACGGTGATGTCGTGGCAATGGTTGGTGGAATTGGTTTCCTGCGTGCCTTCGCCGTGATCGCCGCCCTGCCACAGTCCGGCGAGCCGCCCGGTTTCGGGGTCGGCAAACACGGCGGGGCTGTCGATGATGCGCGCGCGGGATGGATCGGCCAGCGGCACTTCGACCACGTCGATACGGAACAGGGCAGTGCGATCGTCGCCCGGAACGTCGCCGATGCAACCGGCCAGCTCCTCTTCCTCACGAATGCGGGAGGTGCCCGAATTATACACGATCAACGCGTCGGCCGTCTGTTCGACGATCGAATGTGTATGCGATCCGCGACAGGTTTGCACTTGGCCGACCTGAACCGGTGCGGTTATGTCGGAAATGTCGAAAATGCGTAGCCCGCGAAAGCGTTCGTCGCTTACCTTGCCGACTACGCCTTGCAATCCGCAATCCTTGCGCCCGCGCGTTTCCTCGACGCTCATGATCAACAAATCGCCCGCGATCGACACATCGCCCTGACCGCCGGGGCATACCACCGAACTGACCAGATCGGGCACGCCGTCGGTGCCGAGGCGATAGGCGTTGAACCCGTGATAGCTGCCCGCCACCAGCAGATCGCCGCTGAACGCCATATCGGTATTGGCGAAACTCAGTAGCGGGCCGCGTTTGGCAAATTGCGGTTCGTCGTCCTCACCGTCGCGGCGTGCATCTTTGCCGTCTGCCGCATCGCCATCTATGCCTTCTTCGTCGAATGCGTTGGCATCCTGCGTGCTGTCGACGTCGCCCTTATCTTCGTCATCCTTTACGATTTCGGGGCGCAAGGCGGCGGGGTTGGCGGGATCGAAGAAGCCGGTCGGTTTGGACAGGCTCGCGATCTTGCGCATGTTGCTGATCGCCTCGCCCGCATCTCTCAGCCCGGCGGCCAGATTGGCGCGCGGATCGTCGGACAGGCCGGCGAGGATGGCGTTCATCCGCTCGATCTCGCTCGATTGGTCGTTGGTGATATCGTCGGTAAACTGCAGAAATTCGGGATCGGACGCGGTGCCCGGCTGTTCGATCAGTTCCTCGACCATATCGACCGCGCCTTCGTGATGGCGGACCATCAGTTCCAGGAACAGGCGATCGAATTCGGTCCCGGTCGCGGCCGCCAGTTCGGCCATTTGCGCAGGCGTCGCCATGCCCATACTTTCGAGCATCGCCGTATGACCGGCGTGGTCGCCATGACCCGCCATACCGTTCATTCCGGACATGGTGATCGGTTGGTCCCGTTCGGCCAGCCATTGTGTCATGAACGCGATTTCGTCCTTCTGCGATGCCGAAATCTTGTCGCCCATCGTCGTCACGTCGGCATTGCCGGTCCGGTCCGCAATCAGCGCCGCCATTTCCACCGCCTGCGCGTGGTGCAGGATCATGTGCTGCATGAACGCGACATCGGCGGGCGCGAATTCCTGCGCCGCCAAAGCCGTGGCCTGTTCCGCCGACAGACGCTGCGACTGTTGCCCCAACGCCCCCGGCTTGACGATCGGCGCATCCTGCGCGGCAAGCGGGGCATTGATGAATAGAGGAAAGGCGGCCGCAGCCAGCAGACGGTTCTTGATGGTCATGATGTAAGCTCCCGATTATCTTTTGCGAAGTTCGGTGAACCAGAATCCCGGATTTGTGAAGAGCTTTCCGCCGTTACAGCGGGGGCGTTTCGTCGCCGAATATGCACTGCCGCCCGCAAACGCACAAAAATCAGTTTCGACATGGGAACTGACGTTTATTCAGTCGGTTGTGCATCTTAATGTCCAAGAACGTGCTCATAGTCGAAGACGATTTCTTCAATCGGCTTCTGATGGTTACTCTGGTGGAGGCCGAAGGACATGCCGTTCTGGAAGCGACCCATGGCCGCGAAGCACTGGACATTCTCGGCCATACGATACCCGATCTGATCGTAATGGACATCAACATGCCGGAAATGTCGGGCACGAAGGTATTGGAACGATTGAAGGCACGACCGCAATGGGCAAACATTCCCGTTCTGGTGGTGAGCGGTTATGCCAGAGCCGACGAGCAACGCAGCTTTCGCGAAGCGGGCGCGGACCGGATCATTTCCAAACCGATCTCGAATGTAAATTTCATCGAAGCATGTTCGGAATTGCTGGCATATAGCAACGCATAACGAAAAGGGCGGCACCTTGCGGCACCGCCCTTCCTTCCACGGGGCTTCAAGACACCCGTGAAACTGTAACCGAGATTATTTCAGCTCGACGGTACCGCCGGCTTCTTCGACCTTGGCTTTGACGTCTTCGGCTTCGGCCTTATTGACGCCTTCCTTCAGCGGCTTCGGTGCGCCTTCGACCAGAGCCTTGGCTTCGGTCAGGCCCAGTCCGGTGATGGCGCGGACGGTCTTGATAACCTGGATTTTCTTCCCGCCGTCGCCGGTCAGGATGACGTCGAATTCGTCCTTTTCCTCGGCTGCGGCTTCACCGCCGCCGGCGGCAGGGGCTGCGGCAACGGCTGCGGCGGCGCTGACGCCCCACTCTTCTTCCAGTGCCTTGGACAGTTCCGCCGCTTCCATGACGGTCAGTTTCGAAAGTTCTTCTACAAGTTTGGCGATATCGGCCATGATTGATTACTCCAATTTGATGATTGTGCCGGGGCGCGTCGCCCCGAAATTGTTCGAATGAAAAACCTTACGCCGCTTCTTTGGCGCCCTGGGCACCGAATACGCGCGCGAGTTTCGCCGCTGGTTCGACCATGACCCGTGCGATTTTGGTCGCAGGTGCCTGGACAAGTCCGACGATCGTGCCGCGAAGTTCGTCGAGGCTGGGCAGCGAGGCCAAAGACCGCACTGCTGCTTCGTCGAGCATCTCCCCACCCATCGATCCGCCGACGATTTCGAGCTTGTCGTTCGTCTTGGCGAATTCCACGGCAGCCTTGGCGGCAGCGACGGGGTCGCTGGACGTTGCAAGGGCAGTCGGGCCGGTAAGCAAATCACCGAGTCCGTCGTAATCCGTGTCTTTCAGGGCGAGTTTGGCAAGACGGTTTTTCGCAACCTTGTACGATGCGCCGGCTTCCCGCATTTTTCCGCGCAGTTCGGTGGATTGTGCCACCGACAGGCCGAGATTGCGGGTCACGACGACCACGCCACTCTCTTTGAAAACGGCGTTAAGATCGGCGACCGCTTCGGATTTCTGCGAACGATCCATGTCTTACTCCTTCATTGTGATCGCGCCGCCACAGGGACGCCGCAATCGGCTCGTAACAACCCATACCGAAAATCCGGCAGGGGCTAATCCGCAAATGGAAGGGAAGGAGGTGGGCCGCAAATCGTTTCGGCACCGCGGCGGCACATCTTACGACATGCCGCGAAAATCTCGTATCCCCGCCTAGGCTGGACATTAAGCCCCGCAATTTCGGGGCACCAACTGTCTTGGACGGATGTTCACTGGACCCGTCGGCCCAGCGAACGATTGCGCGAATAGCGCAACAACACACAGAGTCAACCAATCATGGGCCAACGCGCGATGGATAGCGCGCATGAAAAAAGGGCGCGCCATTGCAAGGCGCGCCCCTTATTCAAAATTGTCGAAAGTTCGTAAAATCAGATGCCGTCGGCTTCATCTTCCAAGGCTTCCGCTTCGGCTTCGAGCGCGGCGGCTTCGGCATCCATGCCTTCTTCCGCCATCTGGTCGGAGCGTTCGTCCAGAACCTCGGCCTGTTCATCCAGAACTTCGCCTTGCGCTTCCAGCACGTCGTCCATTTCCTCGCCAATTTCCTCGTTGGGTCCTTCATCGCATGCAGTGAGAGCGAATGCGAAGGGGAGGGCGAACATTGCAATTTTTTTCATAAAATATCTCCTGTCCCGAATACAGTTTGCGACCGGGTTCCATTGCGCTGACATATTTCGAACAAAAAAAATAGACCCGCCGTTTCCGGCGAGCCCATCTTTGTGTCGGCTTCCGACCCGATCGGGCCGAAAGGACTGATTACATTTCGTCAGCCTGCTGCTCGAGCTGATCGGCCTGCTCGTCCATGGCTTCGGCTTCGGCTTCCATGCCGGCGTCGTCCAGTTCTTCGGCCTGCTCGTCCATGGCGTCGGCGCGGGCATCCATTTCATCGCCGGCTTCTTCGACGGCTGGCGCATCGGCACCGCCACAAGCGGCGAGCGTCAGAGCGAAAGGAAGTGCGGCTACGAGTGCGAGTTTCTTCATAATATATATCCCCTTGGATAGTCTTTCCGATTGGGCGCGAATTGCGCAATCGAATCGTCCATTACCCAGTTTGTGCAACCGGTGCAAATTTGGGCGGAAATAAGGCGAAGTTCCTATTCGACCGGGCCGTCGTCGTAGACCAGCAGGTCGCCGGGCTGGCATCCCAATTCGCGGCAGATCGCGGCCAGAGTGGAGAAGCGCATCGCCTTCGCCTTGCCGGTCTTCAGGATCGACAGATTGGCGAGGGTGAGATCCACGCGCTCCGCCAGTTCGGTCAACGTCATACGGCGTTCGTGCAGCAGATCGTCGAGCTTCACTGTGATGATTCCCGTTTCGATGTCTTCGTTGTGGGGTTTGGGGGTCATCACACTGTTCCTTCCAGATCGTCGCGCATGGCGGCACCGTGGCGGAATACGCGGGCGAGAATGAAGAGCACGATGACGAGAACGACACTGCCGAAATCGACCCAGTCGATTTCCTCCGCCACGCTCGCCGGAAGTTCGTCGTCATATTGTGCAAGCCACAGAATGACGCGAACGCCGACAAACGCCGCTATCGCGCTCATAATCTGCGCCGCCAGCATCAGCCACGCCATGTCGGTCAACCGCCGCGCGTTTTCATGCTGGAAAGGGTCGCCCAATCCAACCGTATCGATAACGGCCCGCAACCTTTTGAAGAACACGAATGTGAGTATGAGAACGACGACTGCCAGGATCATCAGGCCGGTAACTTGTGATGCCGGGAAAACGAGCGACGCGCTATCGAATTCCTCGCGCAGTTCGCTGGTGATGGAGTCTCGTGCAAACGGAATTACAACAGCTGCGGCGAAGCAGCCTAGCGCCCCGACCGCCAGTAACGCCTGAGCGATCAAGGTGATGATACGACCGGTTGCAAGCAGCGGGTCTTTAACGATGGTGTTCACAATTCTTCTCCTCAAATGCAGTAATCGATCACGCGATCGTCGATGGCATCACCAGATATGCGCCGCCGATTTGCGATTGCGGTGATGGTATCTGAACCGCCGCTGCGATCGTGACGAATGTGAAAAGGCAGGCTGCAAACACAGTTGCGAAAATTCGAGTGGCTTTGGACATTATCGATCTCCTATATGTTCGATATCGAAAATCAATAAGTACGGGTCGATTTATTGTCAATCGATAATATCGTAAAACAATATGTGCCATATCGTTGATCGGCGCGTTATGGTGTCAGATGTGTCAACAGTTTGCGGTTCGATGTGCCGCTTGACGGTCGTCGGGCGCGCCCCTATATCGCCCGTCAACCGCATTTTTCGAGCGTGACCGGTCCTTGCGCGGGGGCCTGTGTCCAGGAACGGAAAGATGCGTTTCCATAGCCCGCAACGCTTTTAAGCAAGCTGCAGCAGCCCTGGTGGTACGGGTGCGATTCGCTGCGGCTGTTGTGCGTTTACGGCTATGGCGTGTTCGGCGCGCGAGACACATATTCCTTCTGCGATCGACCCCAATCGGGTTCGGTCCCAATCAAAGAACAGGCGAACTTCTTTCATGGCGACCAAAGCGAAAGCTCCAGCTGCATCGGCTCCCAAGCGGAAATCCAACACCGGCACCGCGAAGAAGCGGATCCGCAAGATTTTCGGCGATGTGCATGAAGTCACGCAGATGCCCAATCTGATCGAGGTTCAGCGCGAAAGCTACGAACAGTTCCTGCGCTCCGACCCGACGATCGATTACGTGTCCGGTCTGGAAAAGACGCTGCGTTCGGTATTCCCGATTCGCGATTTCGCCGGCACGGCCGAGCTGGATTTCGTGCATTACGAACTCGAACCGCCCAAATACGACACCACCGAATGTCGCCAGCGGGGGATTACCTACGCTGCGCCGATGAAGGTGACGTTGCGCCTCATCGTGTTCGAAGTCGATCAGGAAACCGAAACCCGCTCCGTTCTCGATATCAAGGAACAGGATGTCTATATGGGCGACATGCCCTTGATGACGGGCAACGGTACTTTCATCATCAACGGCACCGAGCGTGTGATCGTATCGCAGATGCACCGTTCGCCCGGCGTGCTGTTCGATCATGACCGGGGCAAGACGCATTCCAGTGGCAAGTTGCTGTTCGCCGCGCGGGTCATCCCCTATCGCGGGTCGTGGCTCGATTTCGAATTCGATGCGAAGGACATCGTGAATGTCCGTATCGACCGTAAGCGCAAGCTGCCGGTCACCAGCCTGCTATTCGCGCTGGGTCTGGATCAGGAAGGCATTCTCGACCATTTCTACGACACCGTGACCTGGGATCGCGTCGCGCCGAAGGGCGGGGCGGAAGGCGGCTGGAAAATGCCGTTCGTCGCCGATCAGTGGCGCAATGCCAAGCCGGCCTTTGCCTTGGTCGATGCCAAGACCGGCGAAGAAGTGTTCGCCGCCAACCAGAAAATCTCGCCCCGCGCCGCCAACAAGGCTGCGAAGGACGGTCTTGCCGAATTGCTGATCCCGACGGAAGAAGTATTTGCGCGCTATGCCGCCCATGATCTGATCGACGAAAAAACCGGTCGCATCTATATCGAGGCGGGCGATGAAGTGACGCCCGACAATCTCGAAGCCCTCGATAATGCGAATATCAAATCGCTCGAACTGCTCGATATCGACGAGATCAATACCGGCCCCTGGATGCGCAACACTCTTGTCGCCGACAAGGCGGAGAACCGCGACGAAGGCCTCGAAGCCATTTACAAAGTCATGCGCCCCGGCGAACCGCCGACCAAGGAAACGGCCGAAGCCCTGTTCGAAGGCTTGTTCTTCGACGCGGATCGATACGATCTGTCCGCAGTCGGTCGTGTGAAATTGAACATGCGCCTGGAGCTGGACGCCGAAGACACCGTGACCACTCTGCGCAAGGAAGACATCCTCGCGGTGGTCAAGGAAATGGTCGATCTGAAGGACGGCAAGGGCGAAGTCGATGATATCGACAACCTCGGCAATCGCCGTGTGCGTTCGGTCGGCGAATTGCTGGAAAACCAGTACCGCGTCGGGCTTCTTCGTATGGAGCGTGCGGTCAAGGAGCGCATGTCCTCGGTCGATGTGTCGACCGTGATGCCGAACGATCTGATCAACGCGAAACCGGCGGTCGCCGCCGTGCGCGAATTCTTCGGATCGTCGCAGCTGTCGCAGTTCATGGATCAGACCAATCCGTTGTCCGAAGTCACGCATAAGCGCCGCGTTTCAGCCCTCGGCCCAGGCGGTCTGACCCGCGAACGCGCCGGGTTCGAAGTCCGCGACGTTCACCCGACGCATTATGGCCGCATCTGTCCGATCGAGACGCCGGAGGGGCCGAATATCGGTCTCATCAACAGCCTCGCCTCGTTCAGCCGCGTCAACAAATACGGCTTCATCGAAACGCCTTACCGCGCGGTAAAGGATGGCAAGGTCACCGGCGAAGTGTCCTACCTCTCCGCGATGGAGGAGCAGAAGCATGCGGTCGCGCAGGCGTCCGCCGCCCTGAACGATGACGGTACGTTCGTGGAAGATCTCGTATCCGCACGGCAGGCCGGCGAATTCGTGATGCTGCCCAACGATCAGATCACGCTGATGGACGTTTCGCCCAAACAGCTTGTATCGGTCGCCGCATCGCTCATTCCGTTTTTGGAAAACGATGACGCGAACCGCGCATTGATGGGATCGAACATGCAGCGTCAGGCCGTGCCACTGGTAAAGGCGGAGGCGCCTTTCGTGGGTACCGGCATGGAAGAGACCGTGGCCCGCGATAGCGGCGCGGCGATCTCCGCCACGCGCGGCGGCATCGTCGATCAGGTCGATGCGACCCGTATCGTGATCCGCGCGCAGGGCGATGTCGAGGAAGGCCAGAGCGGCGTCGACATCTACACGCTGCAGAAATTCCAGCGGTCGAACCAGAACACCTGCATCAATCAGCGCCCGCTGGTGAAGGTAGGTGAAACGGTGGAGCCGGGCGATATCATCGCGGATGGTCCCTCGACCGATCTGGGTGAGCTGGCACTGGGCAAGAACAGCCTCGTCGCTTTCATGCCCTGGAACGGCTACAATTATGAAGACAGTATTCTGATCTCCGAACGCATCGTGAAGGACGATGTGTTCACCTCGATCCATATCGAGGAATTCGAGGTGATGGCCCGCGACACCAAGCTTGGGCCGGAGGACATCACGCGCGACATCCCCAATGTCGGTGAAGAGGCGCTGCGCAATCTCGATGAAGCGGGCATCGTCTATATCGGTGCGGAAGTGCATCCCGGTGACATTCTGGCGGGCAAGATCACGCCCAAGGGCGAAAGCCCGATGACGCCGGAAGAAAAGCTGCTGCGTGCGATCTTCGGCGAGAAAGCCAGCGACGTGCGCGACACCTCGCTCCGCCTCCCGCCCGGCGTTGCCGGTACGGTGGTAGAAGTGCGCGTGTTCAACCGCCACGGTATCGAGATCGACGACCGTACGCGGGCGATCCAGAACGAGGAAATCGAACGTCTGCGCAAAGATAACGAAGACGAACGCGCGATCCTCAACCGGGCGACGTATAACCGTCTGCGCGATATGCTGGAGGGGCAGACCGCCTCCGCAGCGCCGAAGGGTGTGAAGAAAGGCACCGAGATCACCGGCGATGTGCTGGACGGTGTAGACAAGCACGAATGGTTCAAATTCGCCGTGACCGACGATGGCCGCCAGAGCCAGATCGAAGCGGTGAAGTCGCAATATGACGAATCCACCAAGCGGATCAAAGACAAGTTCGAAGACCGTAAGGAAAAGCTGGAACGCGGCGACGAGCTGGCACCGGGCGTCCTCAAAATGGTCAAGGTTTTCGTCGCGGTGAAGCGCAAGCTGCAGCCGGGCGACAAAATGGCCGGCCGTCACGGTAACAAGGGTGTAATTTCGCGCATCCTGCCCGAAGAAGACATGCCGTTCCTGGAAGACGGAACGCCGGTCGATATCGTGCTGAACCCGCTAGGTGTGCCAAGCCGGATGAATGTCGGGCAGATCTTCGAAACCCATCTGGGCATGGCTGCGCGCGGTCTTGGCCAACAGGTGACGAAGGCGCTTGTCGAATGGAAGGAAGCCAATCCCAACGCCGCCGAAGATTACGCGAAGGCTTCACCGCCCAGCGCCGTCGTCGACCGGTTGAAGGAAGCTTATGGCGAAGATTATCACGAGGAAATCGAAGGCCGCTCGACCGCGGATATCGTCGAACTCGCGGGCAATCTGAAGGACGGCGTCCCGATGGGCACGCCGGTGTTCGATGGCGCGCGCGAGGCGGATGTGACGACCATGCTCGAAAAAGCGGGTCTGCCCGGATCGGGTCAGGTCACTTTGTTCGACGGGCGCACCGGCGACAGTTTCGACCGACAGGTAACGGTGGGCTATATTTACATGCTCAAACTGCATCACTTGGTGGACGACAAGATCCACGCCCGTTCGATCGGCCCCTACAGCCTCGTCACGCAGCAGCCGCTGGGTGGTAAGGCGCAGTTCGGCGGACAGCGTTTCGGCGAGATGGAGGTCTGGGCACTCCAGGCCTACGGCGCCGCCTATACGTTGCAGGAAATGCTGACGGTCAAGTCGGACGACGTAATCGGACGGACCAAGGTCTACGAGGCGATCGTCAAAGGCGACGATACGTTCGAAGCCGGCATTCCGGAAAGTTTCAACGTGCTCGTGAAGGAAATGCGCAGCCTTGGTCTGAACGTCGAACTGTCCTCGCTTTCCGACGGAGACGAGGATGATGACGGCATGAAGATCGCAGCGGAATAGCCACTTCCCCCCTCCCGCATGCGGGAGGGGTCGGGCGTGGGCGCCAAGCAGCGCGGCCCGCCCGGAACAGACCCACCCCTAACCCCTCCCGTAAGCGGTAGGGGGACAGAGGAAAAAGACATGAACGAACTGACCAAATTTTCGAACCAGCTGGCCAAGCCGGAAACCTTCGACCAGATCCAGATCGGTCTGGCATCGCCGGAACGCATCCGCAGCTGGTCCTTCGGCGAAATCAAGAAGCCGGAAACCATCAATTACCGCACGTTCAAGCCCGAACGCGACGGCCTGTTCTGCGCGCGCATCTTCGGTCCGGTGAAGGATTACGAATGCCTGTGCGGCAAATATAAGCGCATGAAATATAAGGGCGTCGTCTGCGAAAAATGCGGCGTCGAAGTAACCGTGACCAAAGTCCGCCGCGAGCGGATGGGCCATATCGAACTGGCCGCACCGGTCGCGCATATCTGGTTCCTGAAATCGCTGCCTTCGCGCATCGGCTTGCTGCTCGACATGCAGCTCAAACAGCTTGAGCGCGTCCTTTATTTCGAAGCCTATATCGTTACCGAGCCGGGCCTGACCCCGCTCGAAAAATTCCAGCTGCTGACCGAAGATGAACTGGTCGAGGCGCAGGACGAATATGGCGAAGACGCCTTCACCGCCGGGATCGGCGCGGAAGCGGTCAAGATCATGCTCATGGATCTGGACATGGAGCAGGAGCGCGACGACCTCATGGAGGAACTCGCGACCACCAAATCCAAGCTGAAGCCTGCCAAGATCATCAAGCGGCTGAAAGTCGTCGAAAGTTTCATCGATTCCGGCAACCGCCCCGAATGGATGATC
>JBAUIN010000291.1:0-5293 GCA_049682975.1 Pontixanthobacter sp.
GAGGGGCGAGAAATCCCAATCGAAACGCGTTGTGGAACCGACCACCGCCGCGCCGTCCCAAATCGTACCGCCGACATCCAGCCGATCGTTTTCATCGATAATCGCGGCGGCCGGAATTAGGGCGATCATCCCGATCAGATATGCTACCACCCCGGTCACGATGAAAACCACCGTGCGGCGGGATATGTCGCGCGATTGTACCGGAGTGTCCTGCCGTGCCATTGGATCGACGTCAGCTGCTGCAATATTCGCCGTCATTCCTGCTGGCATTGTCACTTCCCCTGGCTGCCGCACCGGCCCGGGCCGCGCGAAACGATATGCGCGCCGCGCTGCTGATCCCGCAAACCGGACCGCACGCGGCATTGGGCCGCAGCATGGAACGGGCGGCCATACTGGCGCAAGCGGGAAATGACGATGATGCACTTTTGGTGTTCGATACCGGCGGCACGATAGAAGGTGCAGCGGCCGCAGCGGCGCAGGCGCGCAAGAAACGCGCTTCGATCATTCTTGGGCCGTTGCGGTCGGCGGAAGTCCCTGCCGTTCTGGGGGCAACCGGTGGAACGATGCCGGTGGTGACTTTCAGCAACGATGCGCAATTGCGCGAAAGCGGGGCGTTCCTGCTCGGCATCACGGCACGGCAAAGCGTGCGCAGCATCTTGCAATACGCCGCCAGCCGGGGGGTGAGACGGGTGGCCGTGGATGGTGCGAACGACCCGTGGGCGGCGCAAGTGCGCGCGGCCGCTGTGGCCGAAAGCGCGACGTTGGGTATTACGATCGGGCAGCTTCCCGCCGATATGGGGCAGGGCATGGCAAATAATTTCGCCGGATCGGAAGACGGGTTTCCCGACGCGGTGCTGATGGCCAGCGCCCCGGCGATTACCGCACTCGGCCCGCAATTGGCAGCACAGCGTATCCAACCGCTGGCCGCATTGCCCGAACTCGATCTGACGCCCGACATGGTCGGCCAAATGGAAGGGACCTGGCTCGCAGCGCCCGACCCCACCGGCTTCCAGAACTTCGTTCGCGCATTCGAACAGCGTATGGGCACCCGCCCAGGCCTTATCGCTGCGCTCGCTTTTGACGCATCGAACATCGTCAACGCAATGCGGCTGACGGGCGGGCTGGACCGGTCCGCGCTCCTGTCTGCGAATGGCTTTGCCGGTGTATGCGGCAATGTGCGGTTCCGCGAAAATGGCAGTGCGGCCCGCGAATTGGTCATTTTGGAACTGGTCAACCGCGCCATTAGGAAGGTTGCTGGGTAACCGATCTGAATGCGGGGCGAAGCGCGCATAGGCGGCGGTGGCGAAAGCGGCTTCACTCTGGTGGAGCTGCTTGTTTCGCTTCTCCTGTTCGCATTGATCTCCTTGGCCGGTGTTGGCTTGGTCGAAACGATCATCGGCGTTCAGCAACGCACCGAAAACCGGGCCGAGCGACTGTCCGAAATAGAGCGCGCTTTGTATCTGCTCAGTGCCGATATCGAACAATTGTCGACCGGCCCCCTGGTCGATGGCGGCACGCTACTGTTCACGCGCGGCAGTGCGGCAGGCGATTACCCGGTATCCTATCGCTATGCCGGGGGCGCACTGTATCGCGCGGTAGACAGCCGCGAATTGCCGGTCGTAAACGGCGTATCTGGAATGCAATTGCGGTTTTTCAAGAACGGCGCGTGGACGCAAACGCCCCTAACGGAAGAAGATCCCGCCCGCCCGAGCGCGCTGGAACTGACCATGCAGCTGGCACCCCGGCCTGGCACAACGGCGGGGTCCGTCCGCCGTGTCATCGAACTGCCGGATGAACGGGAGCCCGGCGAACCGTGAGTCCCTTATTCCATAAACCTAACGCAGATCGCGGCGAACGCGGCATGATCCTGATCAATGTGCTGATCATCGTCATGCTCGCCACGGCGATATTGTCGGTGATGATCGTGGGTGACGACACGGACGTCGAACTGGCGATCCGCATGAACAATGCGGCGCAGGCGCGCGCGGTGGCGGCGGGGGGCGAAGCGTCCGCCATCGTGGCGCTTCGCCGCGATCTGAAGGTGGGCAACGATAGCGATTCCTACCTCGACGATTGGGCGGCTATTCAGGACGACGATGCGGCGATCGACGGGGGGCGTTTCACTTTCACCGTCGCGGATGCGCAGGCCCGGTTCAACATCAACAACCTCATTCGCGGCGATACGCTGAACCGCGGCCATTTCGCGGCTATCCTTGCCGCCGTCGGACTGCCGGCCGAGAGGGTCGCGCCCATCGTCGAGCTGGTGCAATCGCGGCAAGGCATCGCAAATATGACCGATCTGACCGAAGCGGGGCTATCGCTTGCGGAATTACGGCAATTGGCCGAACTCGCGACGGTCTTGCCCGAACCGACCGCCGTCAATCTGAACACCGCACCCGAAACGCTGGCGGCTATCGTGCTGAACAATCCCGGGAAGGCCCGCGTATTGTTGGCGGAACGCGACGTTCCGCGTCGTTCGGGCGGTACAGGTGCAAGTAACGGGCTGACGCGCGAAGACATGGTTGCGCTCAATATCTTTCCGCCGCAGGGCACCAGCGTCACGTCGAATTACTTCTGGACACGGGGCTTAGTAACTATCGGCGGCGATCGCCAGCAATTGACGAGCCTACTCTATCGCCGATCGCGCGATGGCGGGCCGCAGGTTCTGGTGCTAAAACGATGGAGGGGGCTGGCACCTCTCGAAGCGCCAGACCCCTCTTTGTAATACTCCGCTGTCGCACTTACAGCCGAACGGTGCTTAACCGTCGTTTTGTATCGGGTCGCTTGCCGGAGCAAGCGGCGGAACGTCGCTTTGCTGCGGGTCGATGGGATCCTGGGTAATCTCCCGATCAAAAATGACCGCGAACGCCCTTCCGAACATATCCGCAAAATCGTCATCTCCACCGGTAGGCGGCGGTGGCGGTGGAGGCGGCGGCTCCGGTGGGTTTACCACCACATCGTCCGGCGTATCGTTGTCGCCACACGCCGCCACCGATCCCAAAAGCAAGATCGATGCGCTTATTTTAAGGAGTGGTTTGGTCATGATGCTATGTCCTCCCCTCATGGCTGTGCCGTACGCTGCGCCCGATCATTCCGTGCCTCATCGGGAGAGCCGGGAATGGGCGTATTGAGATAGGGGAAGCGATTTTGCAAATCGCGCGCGGAGATCGGCGCGCCGTCGGTAAATTGCACTTGGCCGACCGGCGCATCCTCCGGACTGCACAGTCCCAGATCGGTATCTTCACCGTTGATCGGCACCGGATGGCACAGACGGCCCATCGCCACACGCAACACGATGTCGGTTGCATCGTCGCCCGGACGGCGACCGTTGGGGAAACCGGCCAGATCGTCGCCGACGACACCGAAACGGCTCTGGTCTTCACGCGCGGTCGGTGCGATCGCGGTGTTGAGCCGGATCATTTCCGAAGCCGTCACATTTTCCTGCCGGTTCAACGTATTGATCCCGGTAAGGAAGGTCGCGACCAGATCCTGACGCGGAAAATTGCTGGGTGCAAGATCGTCGATATCGGTGCCCAGCGTGGCGTTGACCGGCCCGTTGAACAATTGGTTCAGGATCGCCGGGAAAGTCGGATTGGTAACGAAATCGGCAAGCGCGCCATCCTGCGTAGGCTCCGCGTGATTGAACAGGTTCTTTTGATCCAGTCCGATGACCAGTTCGTTGACCAACGGCATGCCCAGACGAGAGAGTTGCACATAAGCACCGCCATCGACGGTGGGCGTTTCGTAAGTCGGGCTTGGATCGTTCAGTCGGGCCTGTGGCAGACTTGCCGTCGCCCAACCGCCAATCACGCCGTTGCCATCGCCGACAAGGCAGGAAATCGGCACTTCCATCGCGATGGTCGTCACATTGGCCTTGCCGACCAGATCGTCATTCGCACGGCTTTGCGTTATGCCGCCGGGGAACCCGCCGCCGTCGTTTTCAAACGCTTCGCTATCCCCTTCGATGGGCACGTAATTCACCAGATCGAAGGTTTCGCCCAGATTGATCGCGAAGGCCTCTTCACGCTGGCCGACGAACACGCGGCTACCCGCCGAGCATCCTGGAACGCTGGCGGTGTATACCAGGCTGTTGGCGTAGGAATCGTAATCGGGAATGGTTTTGTTACCGATATTGTCGAGCGGCTTGATGAACGCCGCGCCGCCATTCGTGTTCGTGATGGTCGAACGATCCCCGCTGCGACGGTCACCGCGGATCAACGTGACCTGATAGGATTCCATTTCATTCAGATTGTCGTCGTTCGGGCTGTCGATCGGGCCGACCGCGCGCAATGGAACGGTCACGTCCTTGCCGCCGATATTCAGCGAAATGCCGCCATCGGTCAGATTGTTGTCGAACTGGAACGAAAAGGTCAGATCTTCCTGCGCATCGCCGTCATTGTCGATGTGCAGTTCATACAATGCGTCCGGGTCCATCGTGAAATAGTTGGGGCCGGCGCCGGGATATTGGGCGGGCTGATAATTGGCGATGATGGTCACGAAATCTTCGCGGCCGGGTTCGTAGCTGCGGAAGATATAGACATCGGTGTTGTCGATCTTCGGCGTTTTGGTGATCGCCGGCGCTTCGCGGTGACTGGACGCCTGAAGTGCGGTTCCGGACAGACCGGTCAGCGCGACTGCCGCCGCACCCAGGATCAATTTGTTTCTATGTGCTTTCATTGCGTCTTCTCCTGTTAAGCGTACGAACTTCGCATTCAATTGCGCCCGCAATCGCCGAAGCGACATTTCGAGCTTTCTACAAAGTGAACGATCCGGCCCGCGAAACGGATTTATCTTTTTCAATTAATTACCGAAAATGCGATCTCGCAGCTTTTCCATCCGGGTTCGTGGCTGTGGTTTTTGCGTGTCGGGGCGCGTGTCGTCGGAGGTGTTTACAACCCTCTCTCGCTCCGCTGAAACGCCGTCCGCCACGGCTTGCCAGGTCCATTCACCCGACCCCATTGCCAGCACCGTGGTTTTGCCCTCGCCGGGTAGATACAGCAGCCGTGGGCCGCGCAATATCTGGCGACGACATGCTCCGGGCGCAGCAGCAACGGCTCGTTCGACACCTGTTTTGATCGCTGCCAAAGCCTCCGGCGGCAATCGCCGATCGGGTTCGACCCATTCGCCTTTCCATAGGGCGAGCGCGTTGGCCACCGATCGGCGATCCCGCCGGATCGATGGCAGGACCCGTTCGATCTCCGCATCGGCTTGCAGCACATCCTCCACCGTTCCGGTCAGATCGCAACCGCCGCCCGATGCGGCCACCGCCTCCTGCTCGATCGTCGCGGCGGGG
>JBAUIN010000292.1:0-7598 GCA_049682975.1 Pontixanthobacter sp.
AGCTTACCACCGTGGAGGGGGAGGCACACCATGCACTCGCCAATCTCGATAAATGGGCCCGGCCGGAAAAGGCGTCGGTTCCTTTTAAATTATGGCCTGCAAGGGCGCGCATACAATACGAACCCAAGGGCTGCGTTCTGATCATCGGATCGTGGAACCTTCCCTATGGTGTCTGCCTTGGCCAGGCTGATACCGCGATATATGCCCGACTCGGTCATGCAAATCGTCGAGGGCGGGGTAAGCGCCGTCGAAAGCCTTCTCGCCACGACCTGGGATCACATTTTCTATACCGGCAGCGGCCCGATCGGCCGCAAGGTCGCTCTGGCAGCGGCCGAGCATATGACGCCCGTCACATTAGAGCTGGGTGGTAAATGTCCGGCCTATGTTCACGAAAGCGCGAATGTGAAGATTGCCGCGCGGCGTATCGTGTGGGGGAAATTCATGAACGCCGGGCAAGTTTGCATCTCTCCCGATTATGTATTGGTCGATTGCAAGGTTCAAGACGAATTCGAACAAGACGCCATCGCCGCAATCACGAAATTTTATGGCGAAGAGCCATCGGAATCTGCTGATTTCGCCAGGATCATCAACCGCAGGCATTTCGATCGTATTACCAGCCTTAAAGTTTCGGCGGGCGGCCGATTGGTCGCAGGTGGGGAAACCGATCCGGAAAGCCTTTATATCGCACCGACGGTTATTGCCGACCCCGCGCCTGAAAGCGCCCTGTTGCATGACGAAATCTTTGGCCCCGTTCTCCCCATAGTCGGCGTGGGCGACGACGCGGAAGCACTCTCCTTCATTCTTGAGCGCGGCGCTCCGTTGGCGGCCTATCCGTTCGCGAAGGATAAAGTCGTGCTCGAGCGTTTCGAACGCGAATGCCGAACGGGCGCTGTCGTAAGTAACGACGTGATCGTGAACCATGCGGTGCGTTCACTGCCGTTCGGCGGGATCGGGCCGAGTGGCTACGGCACCTATCATGGTATCCACGGCTTCCGCACTTTCAGCCATGCGAAAGCGATCCTTCGGCGCGGCACGGGTAGCGACCCTGATCTGCGATATCCGCCTTATGACAACAAAAAAATGCGCTGGCTAAGGCGCTTAGGATAGGATGACTTTCAATGTCTGATAGCGTTTTCGAAAGCATAGCCACGTTCTTCCGAAACATGGTCGATGCGCAGATGACCGGTCAGGGCTTCCTCTACATGTTTGGCTATTACATGGGCATCCTGATGCTGGAACGGGTGCTGTATCTCTTTCAGTCTCGGCACAAATGGGATGAACGTGATGCCATCGCCAACGTGAAGAACTCCGTTTTCATGGCTGTCGTCGAACCTTTCGTTGGCGCTGTCATCTTCGTGGCAGTGTATTCATTCATATTCGAATATTTGCGGGTTTACACGTTCCCGATAGCGTTGTGGGCATTTCTGGTCGCGTGGCTAATGAACGACTTTGCATATTACCTCGGCCACCGGATCGAACATCGAACGGGGTTCTTCTGGGCTATCCACCATACGCACCACTCGTCGAACGAGATGAACATTCTCGTCGCCAATCGCGGAAACCTGTTCAACCTCGGCGAAACGATGCGTCCTACCAATTTTCTGCTGGCATTCGCCGGGGTGCCACTGGCGATGTTCGTGACGGTGAAATTTTTCGGTAATTTGTGGGGTATTTTCAATCACACACGGCTGGTCGGTAAAATGGGGCCGCTTGAACATATCCTTGCCACGCCATCCAACCACCGGGTGCATCACGGTGCGGACGCCAAGTATCTGGATCGCAATTACGGACAAGTGTTGATCTTGTGGGACCGCTTGTTCGGAACCTTCCAGCGCGAGGAGGAGTATCCCCGCTTCGGTCTGGTCGTCCCGCTCGAAAGCCGAAGCTTATGGGACATACAGACCGCCGGGTTCCAATGGCTTTTCGGTCAAATGAAAACAGCTGACCGATGGTCCGACAAGCTGCGCTATCTCATCAAACCGCCCGGCTGGAGTCACGATGGCCGACACGAAACCAGCGAAACCATTCAGCAGCGCGCAGAAAACGCGGTGGACAATACCCATAGCGACGATACGGCATGGCAGGCGCAATGACGAAGACGCCCGCGAAGGTCGCTATAGACGAACGTATTGTTCGCGAAGATCTCGCCTACGCCTATTGCCTGAAGGCGTCAATGAGGTGGACCGATCACATCTTCACCGATCCATCCAGGTTCGCGCATCGGCAGTCGGATCCGAAAAGATAACACGCGTGCCGCAAGGCACGGCCGATTTTAAGATTGGCGTTTTGGTCTTTTTCAACCGTTTCAAGATCAAGCGGCGCGGCATTATCGAACGGCGGGCCGCAATCCAGCTTATCTATTCGAACGTCACATTAATACTGCCCCAAATCCAACCCACTGGTTAATCCAGGCGAGCGATCCCGGTCCTTCAACAGGAAAACGTGCTTAGATACGATCTATTTGGCTATTCGAAGTCAGATCGGCTGAAACACGTTCCTAGATCCGCCTAAAGCGACGTTCGATTATCCGCGACAGCGAATAGGCGTGGCGCTTTTCGACGGTCATATTCGACTGCCTGGCGCAGTTTTTCCGACCATTTTTTTTCGCGGAAAGGCAACCAATCAAGGACCGCTCGATAGATCGCCGGTTTGCGATCCAACATCTTTGCACGCGCTTGCGCCGCTTCGCCGAACCGGCCAGCCGAATGCTGCGCCGCTGTCTCGATAATGTGGGCGAGCACATAGCCGGGATGCGTCGCCTGTATCTGCTGTGCCAGTTCGATCGCATCGTCATGGCGTTCGAGCATCCAATAGGCCATAGCCAGTTCGCCAAGCGGGAAGAACCGCTTCGCATCCAAAGGCGCGAGGAACAAGGCATGTTGCAACGGTTCGATCGCGGATTGCGGGTCGCCCATCAGATAGTGCGCCGAACCCAAATGGGCGAATGCCTGCGCCAGACTGGGGTCGAGCTCGCAGGCGTGGTTTAAATGGCGCAGCGCAGTTGCATCGCGGCGGTGCCATGTATCCAGCACCCCGTGGAATAACGGACCACGCGCATCGGACGGATCCGCGCGCATCGCTGCATGAATGAGCGGGGCAAGCTGCGCGGACGTACGGTCATCGGATCGGCTTATCCAATGCCGCCATAATGCAAGGTTCGCGCGAAGCATCAACAGTTCGCAGTCTTCGGGATGCTGCGCCATGCCTTCGCCAATCAGCGTTTCGGCGCGATCGAAAGACTTGCATGTAAACTGATTGATGTGAAACCGAATGCGCCAGTTGAGGCGGGCGGGATTCGCCAATTCGCAATAATCGTCTTCGCTGGCGTGGCGCTGTTCGCAAATATCGAACGACGCGCCGATGCAATTCGCGGCACGCGGGATTTCTGCGTCGAACTGGTCGGACCGTCCATCGCCGTCGATCCGACGCGTGTCGGTCCAGCGAATGATCCGTTCCGGCATTTCGAGCAAGGTGAAACGAATGGTCGGCTGGTCGTGTGTATCCATAATATGCGACTGAACGATGTAGCGCGCATTCAAACGATCCATTTGCGCGGCGACGTTTGCCGAGAGCTTATCGGAAGACCTCGTAATTTCTGGCGCGACGACGGGCAGCCAACGTAACCGCGGCAGTAATTGCAACAGGGCCGATTCTGTGCGCCGGGCGAGGCATTCGACATGGGGCGCCGCCGGGTCGAATTCGGTAGGAGAGATCGCGATTTGCGCGAGAAGCGATGCCGGCACCGCCCGGGAACGCTCCGCAGCCATCGGTCGATCCGATGTCATAGCAGGGGCGGTGAGGCCGGAGCGCATATCGCGCAGCCAATCCTCGAACCCCTCCTCTTGTACCAGGTCGATGCCTTCGCAAAACTCGTATCCCCCAGCGCCCTGACGCGGTTCGGCGAAGTCGACATGGATGCGTTCGGCTTTCAGCGTCACCGTGCGGTGGTCGCAGTCCAGAACGTCAATCCCGTGGGCATTGAAGATAGTACGAAGGTTCGACAATTCGCGGCGCAGACTGCTCTGAGCCTGTGTCTGCGCGCGCGATCCCCACAGCACCTGCTGCAACCACACGCGCGAGCGTTCGAAGCGATCCGCCGTCGCCAGCGTCGCCAGAAGCGCCAAACCTTTCTTACTCGATATCGGAACCCGCCGGCCCGTAGCTGTTTCGAACCGCGGCGGCCCCATCACGTAAAACCGTGGTAAATTCTGTTCGCTCACACATGCCCCATCTTCGCCTTGGCTCAGGCGAATTTACAAATGTTCGGTGCGACCCGGCTTCTGTTCTGCTCGAAGCGGAATTCTTCTTTCCGTTTATCGGCACGGATTAGACGATAAAAACATTACGTGTGACGATCTAACGTGGATTGTCCCATTGTGGGATAAATATAATTTCGAATTCTTTTTTCACGCAATCGGAGCGCTGGCAGAACGCTAAGCGGACGGCACCGGAGTGATATCACCGCCAACCAGCCGGGAATCGCATCCTATTTTATAATTCGTTCATATCCCCCGGAAGGGTGAGGAGCGAAAATCGTACTACCGTCATAAGCGGTGGCAATATGTCCGACCCGGGACACACAACCGGCAGGACGCATTCATTTGGGAGGGGGCGACGAATGATCGGACACGCCACAAGAATATCGGTACTTGTCGGGGCGGCCGCAATATTTGCGGCGCCAGCACCTGCATCCGCATCCGAATTGACGTTCCAATTCACCAATCCATCCTTCGGCGGTAATCCGTTCAATTCGCCGCATCTTTTGGCTATCGCGAATGCCCAGAACAATACGAGCGACCCCGATGCGGTCGATCGTAGCGACCCGGCTGCACAATTTCTGCGCACATTACAAAGCCGCCTGCTTTCCTCCCTCGCGACTCAGATTACCGATCTGATTTTCGGGGAGAACGCGCAAGATACCGGGTTCATCAAGTTCGGCGATCAGGAAATATCCTTCGTGCGCGGTGTCGATGGGGTAACGCTGACGATCTTCAACGCGGCAGACGGGACCACGACCGAAATCGTCATCCCCGATCTGAACGAGGGCTGACGCGTTGGCCAGTTTCCTCAGATCGTTCATCGGCAGCTTTGCGGCGATGGCCCTGCTCGGCGGATGTGCGGCGCATAATCCCGATATGTGGGAACGCCCGAAATTCCCAAAGGCGTCGGTATCGACAGACAAGTTGCGGGCACTGCCCCCAGCCGGTCAAAAAGTGGCCGTGGCGGTTTATGGTTTCACCGATCAGACGGGGCAGTTCAAACAGACTGATGGTGCGCAGACATTATCCCGCGCGGTGACGCAGGGTGCGACGTCCATCCTTGTCAAATCGCTACACGAGGCGGGCCAGCGTGGCTGGTTCACGGTGATCGAACGGGAGAAGATCGACAACGTCCTGCGCGAACGGGCGGTCATCCGTGAAATGCGCTCCAGCTATCTGGGCGAGAAAACCTTGAACCCACAGGCTCTGCCACCACTGCTGTTCGCCGGCGTCCTGCTGGAAGGCGGCATCGTGGGATACGATACCAACACCAAAACCGGTGGATCGGGTTCGCGGTTCCTCGGTATCGGCGGGTCAACCCAGTATCGCGAAGACACCGTGACCGTCTATTTACGTGCTGTCAGCGTAAAGACGGGCGAGGTTCTTTCATCAGTCAGCATACGCAAATCGATAGCTTCGGTCGCGGTCAATGCCAGTGCATTCCGCTATGTCGCGTTTCGTGAATTGCTGGAGCTGGAATCGGGGATCACCTACAATGAACCGGACGAACTGGCGCTGCAGCAGGCGATAGATGCGGCGATCTATGCTTTGATCATGGAAGGCTCGATGCAGGACCTGTGGTGCTTCAACACCACTGCCGATTATGCCGCGGACCAGATGCAACGCTACATTGCCGATCGCGACAGTACAGACAAGAAACAGGTTAGCCTGCCTTTGGATAGCGATGGCCAGGCGGTGACCGGGCAATGCCGGAGCGCGCAAGCGAACCGACCACGCACAACGGTCGCACCGCAAGTATCGCAGGCGAAACGTACGACTGCACAGACACCGCGCAATATTGCCCGGCCTGTCGTTCAAACCATACCGGCAAGCGAACCGATCGCGGCATCGACAGAACCCAAAGTTTCCAACAAGAATTCACGGCAGGGAGATGATGGTGTGAGATAAGAGTTTACCCGGTCGCCATTCGAAAGGCGGCGATCGGGCGAAAAGGTGGCCCACCAGCGCATGTGATTGGCGTCAGAGCGCTGGCAGGCCGGAAGGACAGGTTCGCGGGAACACTGCCCAGCTTGTGAGATATGATCTCACGTAATTGAGTATGGCGTAAACCCTTGCCTTTGGCAATGAAAACGCCGTCTCGATGCCGTGATAATACTCCCAACGCTCCTATTACCTTCCCGTCGATTGCCAACGGCTCGACCGCGTCCGGCAATCGCATCCGCGGTCGAATCGTACGCTGCGGCACATCTGCAGCGTTTTCGTAAAACGTAGGAGTAAACATACCATGAAGAAGCTACTTTTGACCGCTGCGTCCAGCGCAGCCATCATGATTGCCGCACCGGCGATGGCCAACAAGTCGAACGTCGCGCAGGACGGCACGGCGAACACCGCCAACGTCGATCAGACCGGCGGTGTCGAAGGATCGGCCACCATCAATCAGGGTACTACCGAAGCCGGCTTCGTCGCCAGCGACAGCGAAGCTTCCATCACGCAGAGCGATACCCCGCCGACCGAAGCGAACTTCTCAACCCCCACAAACGAAGCAACAATCAATCAGACCGGCGAGAATATGTCGGCTTCGATCGATCAGGCCAATGGCAGCGGCACAAGCGCGACGAACACCGCGACGATTTCGCAGGCATCGGATGGCATGAATGTTCTGGCATCCGGCTTCTCACAGGAAGCCAGCGTTGCGCAGGACGGTGCAGGCAACGCGGCGATCGTGGCGCAGGGCGATACGAATGCGTTTCCCCCGCCCAACCGTAGTGGCCAATCTGCCGATGTCGGTCAGTTGGGAGACGATAACGCCGCAAACGTGCAGCAGCGTGGCAATAACGGTACCGCCACGCTTACGCAGGACGGTAACACCAACACCTCGTCCATCGCACAGGTCGGTGCCGGCGACAGCGCCACCGTTTCGCAAAGCGGTGACGGCAACCGCGCCGATTCAGCACAAGACGGTAATTTCAACACATTAACGGTGACTCAGTTCGGTACCGGCAACCAGAGCGACATTGCCCAGAACGGTGGAAGCAATTTTTCCGACGCGGTCGTGTTCCAAGATGGTAGCAACAACGAAAGCGCGATCACACAGGGTGATTCCGACATTCCACCGCGCTCGTCCAATTCGGCCGACATTTCGCAGATCGGTGACGGCAATATCAGCGATGTATTCCAGGCGAGCGCCAATGGCGGCAATGTCGCGATGGTCGAACAGATCGGCAGCGGAAACGACAGCGATATCGACCAGACCGGCGATAACAACCGGGCCATCGTCGGCGAACAGGGCGAAACTCTGGCCAGCTTCGACAATAGCAGTGTCATCGATCAGAGCGGCGACGGCAACCTCGCCGATGTCGATCAGGATGGCGATAACGG
>JBAUIN010000293.1:0-2775 GCA_049682975.1 Pontixanthobacter sp.
ATGCCGAATGGGGCCAGCGCCAGCAGCGGATTGATATCGGTGGCTGCGGAGCTGGACGCGATCGGGCTGGCGACCGGTTCGACGCCGGAATATCCCAGCAAACGCCAGGTAAGATTGGCGAGCGCCAATGCGATCGATGCAATGATTAGCGCCGCAATGATATCGACGGCCAATCGCTTCTGTTCGAAGGTAAGGTTCTGAAATCGCGTCGTTCTGGGCATCACAGCGTTATCGTCCCGCTATCCACAAAACCGCGCAAGGTGACCATCGAAGCATCCGTGCCCGCAGGACTGTTTGCAGGCGCCACCTCGATCGTAACAAGGTCCATATCGGGATCGTCGCTCGGCGACAAGCGGGTCGTCACGCGCCAGCGATATTGCAGCATCTGTCGTTCGATCGTGGTGTCGCTGCCGCCGCCCTGCAGGCGCGCTTCGGCGAGTGCGTTTTCGGCGACCCAGCGGGCGGCAGTACGCTGATCCAGCTGGCGCAGCCGATCCACATGCGCTTCCACCGCCTGCACGATGCCCACCGCGGCGATGCCCAGAATGACCAGCGCGACCATCGATTCGATGAGCGTAAAGCCCGCCTCCTGCGGCTTCGCACCGCGCTTCATGGTGCATTCGCCCCAAGAGCCTGCTGCTGCGTCATGCGCGCGGTTACGCCGTCGAAGGCGATCGACCAACGCCGCTCCCCTTCATCCAAATGCAGTACGAAAGGCTGCCCCGACCCGTCGGCGCCCAGAGGGTACAGCGCCGCATTCGGTTCGCTGCGCAGTCCCATCCCGCCGGGCAATTCGAAAGGTTCGGCCAAGGTCCGGTCGACAATAGGCAACCAGCCGCCGCTCGCCAGATCGAACTGCAAGAAGCGATAGTCGCGCGCAGTAACCGATATCGCGCGCGGCAAACCGTCGATCATCGTCTGATCCGCAGCAAGCTGCAGCCGCGCCTCGATCTGCCTGGCTTCCGCGAGCCCGCGAAAATTACGGTCGCCGCCAAGGGCCAGCACCGAAACGGAAGCGGTGACCGCAATGATTGCGAGTACCACCAGCATTTCGACCAAGGTCAGACCGGCAGATTGCGTAGTGGGCGGCGTATCGCATCGTGTCGATATCCCCCCCATCGCGATTATTGCCCGGCGAGCGTTATGTCCGCATCGACCTCATCGCCCCCCACGGCGCCGTCTTTCCCCAGGCTGACGATCTGGAAGCGTCCGGCGTCGGCGGTGTAGTCGTAGCTGCGGCCCCAGGGATCCTGCGGCAATTGGTCGAGATATCCGCCAGGCGACCAGTTGATCGGCTGCGGACCGGAGGTCGGGCGTTCGACCAGCGCAGACAATCCCTGACCGGTCGTGGGATAATCGCCATTGTCCAGCCGATACATCTTGAGCGCAGCGGAGATCGTGCGCAGATCGGTTTGCGCGACGGTGACGCGCGCCTGATCCGGGCGACCGATCACGTTGGGGACGATCAGATAGGCCATCACCGCAATAATCGCCAGCACGACCAATATCTCGATCAGGGTCAGACCCGCTTCCCGCATGGGAATGTCGCGCGACTGCGGCGTCGTGACCGGCGTATTTCGTGTGTCGGGCACAAGAGGCTTTCGGGTCATAAACATATTGCCTATTGTATAGGCCGTAAAATGGAACATTCACAGCCCCAAACCACGGCCGATCCGGAAATTGCGGCGGCCGAGCGCCGCAACGAAAGCGGCATCTGGTCGCTGGCGGACGATCACATTGCCAGTGTCGAGGATTTCGACGAGGGGCCGTGCGTCGTTCTGGTGCATACCGAAAACGTGCTGATCCTGACGGTGGAATTGCCGCCGATCGCCAGTGCGGCGAAACGCCGTGCCGCCTTGCCCTTCGCCATCGAAGATCGCGTCGCCGAACCGCTGGAAAAAGTGCATGTCGCCTTGGGGGAGGAGTTGTCGCCCAACGTCTTTCTTGTCGGGATCGTGCGGCATGATCTGATGCGCCGCTGGATCGCGCAGTTGGAGCAGGCAGAGCTGGTTCACGCATCGCTCGTTCCCGATGCGCTTGCTTTGCCGCGCCCTGCGCTCGCCAGTTGGGCAGTGGATCAGGCGGGGGATCGGGCGTGCGTACGCGCATCGGACGGTACGGGCTTCGCGATGCCGGTCGCGCTGATGGATCAGGCATGGAAAGCAGCCGGGGAACCGGACTGCGTTGCATTCGGCGATCCGCTGCCGCCACATATGCACCGAAGCGACGCAAGTGATGATGGGGAAATGCCCGCCAATCTGTTGTTGCAGGAAAGCTCTCTGGCGGATCGGTTGATGGCCCCCGCACTCGATTTACGACAGGGCATTTACGCGGCACCGCGTCGGGCGATGAACCCCCTGCGCAAACGACTGGCGACGATATTGGCAATCGGCCTGATTGCGCATCTCGCGATCGCCATCGCGGATGTCGCCGCCCTCGATAACATCGCCGAAGAACGCGAGGCGGAGGTCCGCTTATTGGCGCAGAACGCACAACCACCCTTCCCCGTCGATGCCGATCTGTCGGTCACCGCTGCCGCCATGATGCCCGCCGGGCCGGTCGGTCCGCCCGGCCAGTTCCTGCCGCTACTGACCCGCGCAGGCTCTGCCTTGGGCGCATCCGGCGATGTCCTGTCATGGCGTTCCGTTGGTTTCAACGCAGCCACGCAAAGCCTGTCGATCCAGGTCGAAGCCGCCGATATCGAAGCGTTGCAGGCGGCTTCCGCTGCGCTGGAAGCGGGCGGCCTGTCCGTCGTTCCCGGTGCCGCAAACAATG
>JBAUIN010000294.1:0-8635 GCA_049682975.1 Pontixanthobacter sp.
AACCGTTCGACCTTGCCATTTTCGTAAGCCATCCGGTTCGACAGCGATTGCACGCTATCGCCGCGCCCCACGGTGACTACATCGATAACGCGCGGAACGACATTGGCGGCTTGCGAGGCGGAGATACGCCGGAGTGAATTGAACATCGGTGAGAACACGGATGCCCGGCCTGCCTGACTGATGGTCGCGAAATGATACGCGGTGTCGTTGTCGAATTCATATGCGAATACGACAACATCGACCGTCTGATTGCCGGAATTGACCTTCGCCGTACCATATGCCGCCTGCAAACCGTTTACCGTGGTGCGCTGAATGTTGGTCGGTCGTAGCTGCTGATTCTGCGAGCTCAGCGAGTTGAATACGCCACCGATATAGCTGTTCAAATCGCCGTTATACGGGCCCGTACTGAACTGCGCTTTCCCGCTTTGCCCACTGATGGAGACTGCGCGCGTACCGTTGACCATGTAGTAACCCTGCGGGACCGTGAAGGCCAGACGCAGTTCGGGGTGAATGAACTGACGCCCCTCGATCACGCCCTGCGCAGGCGAATCGCCGTAGGTGATGCCGTCGATCCGGGTGAGGAAAGTATCGCGATTGGTCGTGCCACCTGCGGCACCAGCTTTCTGTAGAGCGGTCTGGACACGACTTGCCGGATTGGGGTGGGTCGAAGCCCATTCGGGAATGCGCGCATCGTCTCGACCCTGCAATCGGGCATCCAGTGAATTTTGCAGCGCGAGGCTCTGCAACACCGTTCCCATCGCACGCGGATCGTAACCCGCCTTATTCAGATATTGAATACCCAGTTCGTCGGCCTGAATTTCCTGGCTGCGCGAGAACTTAAGCGTCAGCAGCTGCGACCCCTGCAGAAATCCACGTGACAAGGTATCGCCCAACTGCGTATCGCCGAGAACTACGCCGGACAGGATCGCCCCGACTGCGCCCAACAACGTGTTTTGCTGCTGCGCATTTTGCCTCCGCTGCGAATGGCGCGCCGCGACATGGCCGACCTCATGGCCGAGAACCGCAGCAAGTTCTGCCTCGTTATTCATTAAAGCGACCAATTGCCGGGTCGAATAGATATAACCGCCCGGCACGGCGAAGGCATTGTTCACCGGGCTGTCGAGCAGGGAAACCGTGAAAGATTCGCGTGCGTTGCCAAGACCGGATTGCACCGCGATGTTCTTGCCGACCTGTTCGACATAGGCGGATTGCGGACCCGTGTAGACGCCGCCGAATTCCTGCAATAATTTCGGGTGGAATTCCGCGCCCTGCTGCGCCTCCGATTGAGTAATCGGCGCGTCGGCGGAAGGGACGTTCGCCCCCATACAGCCGGTGACGATCAGGGATAATGATGCGACGGATGCGAGCTTCATGGGGTTCAGACGACGCATGTTGTTTTCTCCGGTAATGTATGAATACTCCCCGCTTGCGGGTCCACCACTAGGAATAATGCGTCACGACCGCGCTTCGTTCCCCGTATGGCGACATGGCGCAGACAAGTCAGCTGACGCCTATCTGCAAAAATCTTTCCTCTCGCAGGCGCCGGATGGAATTGGCAGGCAGCTTATCCAGCACATCCAGTTCTTCGCCGATCGCAGTCGCCAGCGTATTACAGATTTCTTCGTGGTTGCGATGCGCGCCGCCGATCGGCTCCGCCACGATCCTGTCGATCACGCCAAGCGATTTCAGATGCTGCGCGGTAACTTTCATCGCCTCTGCCGCGTCGGGCGCCTTTTCTGCAGTACGCCAGAGGATGGATGCACAGCCTTCGGGGGAAATTACCGAATACACAGCGTGTTCGAGCATCAGCACACGTTCCGCACTGGCCAGAGCCACCGCCCCGCCCGATCCGCCTTCGCCGACGATGGTGGCCACCATCGGGACATTCAGCGCAAGGCAGGCTTCGGTCGATCGCGCGATCGCTTCGGCCTGACCGCGTTCTTCCGCCTCGACGCCCGGAAAGGCTCCCGAAGTGTCGACCAGAGTGACCACCGGCAAGCCGAACCGATCGGCGAGTTCCATCAGACGCACCGCCTTGCGATATCCTTCCGGCTTACCCATGCCGAAATTATGACGGATGCGTGTTTCCGTGCTGTTGCCCTTCTCATGACCGATCAGCATCACGCGGCGCTCACCCAGTTTGGCGAAGCCACCTACGATTGCTTCATCCTCGCTATATTTGCGGTCCCCGGCGAGTGGCATGAAGTTCGTGAACATCCGTTCAATGAAATCGCGCAGATGCGGCCGAGCCGGATGACGGGCCACCTGCGTTTTCTGCCATGGAGTCAGCGAATTATACGTTGTCTTGAGCAATTCGGCGCTCTTGGCTTCCAGACGCACCAATTCTGCCGTGACATTCACTTCGTCATTATCCGACGCCGCACGAAGATCGGCGATGCGCGCTTCCAGCTCGGCGACCGGCTTTTCGAATTCGAGATAGGAAATCATGACGCCGCGCTAGGCCGAACTACCATCATCGGCAAGGTTTTGCCGCACCGGTCTATCACATTGCGCAAGCGGATGCCTCTCATTCACCAATGCAACCAACCGCGCGCTGTCGACGTGGGTGTAGATTTGCGTCGTCGCAATATCGGCATGGCCTAACATCGTTTGCAAAACGCGCAAATCGGCGCCCCCTTCCAACAAATGTGTCGCAAAAGCATGGCGCAGAACATGCGGGCTGATGGCATTGGGGGGAATATCGGCGCGAACGGCCAATTCCTTCAGCAACTGATACAAGCGAATGCGGGTCAGGTGCTTGCCGCGCGATGGGAAGAGGAAATGGGGTGCCTTCGGACGTAATTCGATCCATCGCGCGATTGCAGCTTTCGCCCTGGAACTGATCGGAACCATACGCGCGGCGCCCCCCTTCCCCGTTAGAGTCAGGAGTGGGGCGTCGCGTGGAACCGCGGTTAGGGGAAGCGCGACGAGTTCGGTTGCGCGCAGTCCTGAGCCGTAAAGCAATTCGAGAAGCGCCAGCATACGGATGGCATTCGGTTTTCCCGTCTCCGCCTCCTCTTCTGCCGACGCGAACAGCTTCGCAATCTGTTGATGTGTCAGTAATTTAGGAAGAGGTCGTTGTGCTTTGAACTTGGGCAGGCTGGCGCTAGGATCGTCCTGCCGAATGTTCTCGACGACAAGAAAACCGTAAAATTGTCGTAGCGCCGAGCTTTTGCGCGCGACGGTCGCCGGGGCGAGATCGGACCAGGCATGTGTCAGTTTCTGCAAGGCGGCGGCGTTCGACTTGGCAAGCGGTCCGACAACTACCTCCGCCCCTTCAAGATCACGACGATAGGAGGCAATCGTATTCGCCGCCGCACCCCGTTCCGCCGCCAGCATAGCGAGAAATTCCTCGATCATTACGGCGACCGAAATACTGAACCCGGCAGGCGGCGCATCACCCCCGCGCGACCGCTTCGGCGGCGATCATTCGAGCTTCGGCGTTTAGGCCCACTCGGTTGAGCGCAGATACGATATGATAGAGGTGACGGGGTGTCATGCGATCCCAGTCACTGCCCTGCATGCCCACTGCCGCCAGATAAGCGACAAGCGGTTGATTGCGAACCTGCGCCGCGCGTTCAATCAATCGGCTCCATTTGGTGCGACGCACAAGATCGGTTCCGACCGTGTCGGATAAATCGGCCCGTGCGGCGTCATCCAACCGGCCCAAACCGGCCAGTCCGGCGACCAGGAACTTCGATTTAAGCCGATTGCCACTCCCGTCATTATCGATGAAGTCGTCGACGTCCCCTTCGTCGACTACTGCACCGGATTGCGGGTTGGATAGCGCAAGCAGCGCCCAAGCAATTGAACCTTCCGAAACGACATTTGCCCAGCTTTGCGCATCGGCATCCAAACCGGCTGTCAGCATCGAGGCGATGAGATCATCGGCATGCTCCGCCAGCGCCGCGTTCGGCGTGACACGGGCGGCGGCGTAGGCAGTAAGCACGAGACGCGCGTAATCGCGATCCGATCCGCCCCACACATCCCGAATGGCTGCGACGCGATCGGCAGCATTCGGCGCGACGTAAGCCTGCCGCAGACGCGACGCGGTTCGCGCCAATTCTGTGTCGGCTCCGCCCGCAACGTGCAATTGGCTATACAGATCGACCATCGCCGTCGCCGAAAGATTGCCGCGCTGAGCGCTTACATCTGCATTGCGCGCCCGCTGCGAAAGATCGAGCATGGGGGCAGTGGCAGCGATATTCGCGTAATAGGGCCGCATATCGTCGAGCAGTCCATCCGGTAATTCCGCCCCCAACGCATTGGCGAGACCGAAACGCCACGGGGTGAGTTCGTCGACATCGTCCCATTCCAGATTGATCGCGCGTCGTCCGCGGCCCGCCGTACCGGCGTAACGCTGCGCCAGCAGCACGTCGATATCGGGTATCGCATCGCCGCGGAAAGCGCGGTTGAGATTGGCCTGCGACCGCCCATTCTGGCCGGTGAACGCGTAACAGATGTCCTTCACCAGGTTCCATTGCGGCGTGTCGATGAGATCGCCCTTCACCTGAACCGCCGGACATGCCCCGACGATATCCGATGTGGCGAGATACGCATCCAGCGCGGCGGTCAGCAAATCGGCGTTCCAATTCGCCGTATCCACATCCTGCGCAACCGCGCGAGCAGCGGCGTGTTCACCCATCCGGTTCAGCCCGGCAACGCGCAAAGCGGCGAACTCGACCGGATCCATTTCCCCCGGCGCGTCCAGCCGACTGACCATCGCGCGGCGCAACAGGATATGACCCCATCGCGACACGAGCGGCCCTTTGATACCGGCCAGCGATGCGCGCACCAGAATGGCCGGTTGATTGCCCAGCGATCCAGTCGGCAGGCCGCCTTCGTCCGGTGCCAAGATGCCGATCTCGCTTAGCGATCGACGCGCAGCCGGGGGAATATCGAATTTCGGTTTGAGCCCCAGCAACCGATCCAGCTCATCCGGATCGAGATTCTCCAGTTCGCGCAGAGACGGCAGCCCGTCCGGTATATCGCGCGAGATCGATGACGAACGCGAGGACACAGGGGGCGGCGGTGGCGAGGACGGTATGGGTTGAACCGTGGCCCCCTGCCCGGAACCCGTCGATGGACGCGGCGCGGGCGTAGGCGACGGGGTCGGCCGCGGGTCGGCGCGTGGCGTCGGCGCGGGTGTGGGCGTCGGTGCAGGATTTTCGAAACCGGGCGGCAACAGGGATTCCGGCGCATCCTGAGCGACCACCAATGTCGAGCTCATAGCGATGGCCGCACAAGTGATAAGATAGCGGCGGTTCATTCGGGCGCTCCTGCAGCGGGATTGCCGGGCAGATCGGCAGGTTGCACAATCGTACGCAACGGTTCCTCCCCTCCATCGATCCAGGCTATCACTACCAATCCGACGAGAGCGATTAGCACCCAGATGGCGATGCGCCACACCCAACCGGAAGTTTTGACGGCCATAGCGATAATCCTACAGTCTGAAAGCGGTGCCAGTTGCGCAGCGCCTAGCCCATCTATACGCGCAAAGCCAAGGCAAAGGCGAACCGACTATGCGCAAAGATGGCCGCAAGGCGACACAGGACATGGTAAGCGGTTCGGGCAACAGCGCATCGAATTCGCCATCTGTCACGCTCGCAAGCCGGATCGACCGACCTATCGTATTGGTTGGATTGATGGGTACGGGCAAATCGACTGTCGGTCGCAAGCTGGCCCGGCTGCTCGATCTGCCGTTCACCGATGCCGACGATGCAATTACGGAAGCTGCACAGCTCACCATCCCCGAAATCTTCGAGCAGTTCGGCGAAGAATATTTTCGCGATGGAGAACGCCGCGTTATCGCGCGGCTGATGCAGAATGGCAGTGGAGTAATCGCGACCGGCGGCGGTGCGTTTATCGATCCTGCAACGCGCACAACGATTCTCGATCGTGCCATAGCCGTATGGATCGACTGCGATATCGATACGCTGGTCGAACGCACCGGTCGCCGCGACACCCGCCCGCTTTTGCGCGATGGCGACCCACGCGAAATACTGGCGCGGCTTCGTAAAGAACGCGAACCCTTCTATGCGCAGGCGCCGATCCGCATCGCCAGCGATGACGGACCGCATCTACAAACCGCCAGAGCAATTATAAAGGCTGTCGATCAATGGCTGTAATTCGTGTCGAACTTGCCGGGCGGGCTTATGATGTGATCGTTGGCCACGGCATATTGAGCGAAATAGCGGAGTTGGCCGCTTCGTTTTTGTCGAAGCCAACCGTTCCAATCGTCGCCGACGTAAATGCGCGATCGGCGCATGGGGCCAATCTGGCTGCCTCGCTGAAGGAAGCGGGCCTGACCGCGCATTGGTTCGATGTGCCGTCCGGCGAAGCGTCTAAATGCTGGGGCGAACTGGAGCGGCTGACCGATTGGTTATTGTCCGAAGGCGTGGAACGCGGGGATAATGTGATCGCTTTGGGTGGCGGGGTCGTCGGCGATCTTGCCGGATTTGCCTGTTCCATGGTGAAGCGCGGTTGCGGGTTCGTGCAAATTCCCACGACCCTGCTTGCTCAAGTCGACAGTTCGGTTGGCGGAAAGACCGCAATCAACACCGCTGCCGGCAAAAATCTGATCGGAGCGTTTCATCAACCTTCGCTCGTGCTGGCCGACATCGCCACCTTGGCGACGTTGCCGAAGCGGCAATTACAGGCCGGCTATGCCGAGGTCGTCAAATACGGGCTATTAGGCGACAGCGAGTTTTTTGCATGGTGCGAGGCGAACGGCCCGACATTACTGACCGGCGATAATGGTTTGCTGGAAACCGCCATCGCCCACAGCGTTGCGGCCAAGGCGCGCATCGTGGCCATGGACGAGCGCGAAACGGACGATGTCCGCGCGCTACTCAACCTGGGTCACACGTTCGGCCACGCATTGGAGGCGGAGTGCGGGTTCTCGGATGAATTGCTGCATGGCGAGGCGGTTGCGCTGGGCACGGTTCTGGCCGCACGCTATTCCGAACGGCTCGGCCATCTTTCTATTGCCGATACGCAACGTGTCGCCGAAGCCTTTGAAAAGGCGGGAATGCGCAGCGAGATTTCCACGCTGGGAATGAAGGCAAACGGTGCCGCGCTCGTGCGGCATATGCGCAACGATAAGAAGATGGCAAGCGGGACATTGCCCTTCATTCTGCTTCGCAGGATCGGCGAAGCGTTCGTCGACCGGTCGGTTGCGCTGGACGACGTGACCGCGTTTCTGGACGAGCAGTTACAGGCGCATTAATCAGAACAGCCGGGCGCCATCGGGTACGTCCTTATCGGGCGCGAACAGAACGACTTCGCCTTTCCTGTCCGCAAAGCCGAGTGTCAGCACCTCGGACATGGCCGGCCCGATTTGGCGCGGTGGAAAGTTGACGACGGCTGCCACCTGTCTGCCGACCAGTTCCTCGCGCGTGTAATTCGCCGTGATCTGCGCGCAGCTTTTCTTCGTGCCGATCGCTAACCCAAAATCGATCGTCAGCTGATATGCGGGGTTGCGCGCTTCGGGAAACTCGTCTGCCGTCAGAACCGTGCCGATACGAATATCGACCTTCGTGAAATCGCCGAACCCGATCATCTCCGCAGCCGGTGCATCGGACGCATGCGTAACGTGCATCTATTCCAGTTCCAGGATCACTGCATCCACAGCCAAACTCTCGCCCTCTTCAGCGTTCACCTTGCCGATCACGCCCTGTTTCTCGGCGCGAAGAATATTTTCCATCTTCATCGCCTCCACCGTCGCAAGCGGCTGTCCGGGCTGTACCTCTTCCCCCTCGCCCACGTGCAGTTTCACCAGCAGGCCCGGCATCGGACAGATGAGGAACTTGCTGAGGTCGGGTGGTACCTTTTCGATCATATGATGGGCAAGCGTGGCGATATGCGCAGGCAAAATGCGCAAACGATGCGTGGCACCGCGGGTCGTAATATCCAGACCCGTCCGCGTATGCGCGACCTGAACGGTCAACGTATCGTCATCGACGCTCACATCGATCATCCGGTCGCCGGGGGCATATTCCATATCGAGCGCGACCGGATCGTCATTCACGGTCACGGCATCCTCCGCCATCGAAACCGCGTAATCGGTATCGTTCAAGCGCACGACCCAATCGCCCGTCGGATGCGATCGTTCGCCCAATTGCTGATCGACACGCCTTGCGCGATCGCTGTCTATAGTGGCCAGGACACCGCCGATTGCAGCCAACCACACGGAAAGTTCATCCGATGCCGCTGCGCCGGTGAAACCATCGGGGTATTCTTCCGCGATGAAGCCGGTGGTCAATTCGCCGGATCGGAAGCGCGGATGCTGCATGATCGCGCTGAGGAAATCGATATTGTGCCCCAGCCCCTCAATGCGGAATGCGTCCAGCGCCTGCACCTGCAAGTCGGCCGCTTCGTCGCGCGTTTCACCCCAGGTCACCAGTTTGGCAATCATGGGATCGTAGAACATCGATACTTCGCCGCCTTCGTAAACGCCGTCGTCGACCCGCACCCCATCGACGCCGCGACGGCCATTCGCGGTATCGTCCTGCGCCCATGGTTCGACCGGCGGATCGTAATGAACGAGACGCCCGATACTGGGCAGGAAGCCACGATAGGGGTCTTCGGCATAGACGCGGTTTTCGATCGCCCAGCCATCGATCCCGA
Source organism: Pontixanthobacter sp. (assembly GCA_049682975.1). Lineage (GTDB taxonomy): Bacteria > Pseudomonadota > Alphaproteobacteria > Sphingomonadales > Sphingomonadaceae > Pontixanthobacter. The sequence goes on from JBAUIN010000294.1 coordinate 8,629, forward strand.
TATCATC
>JBAUIN010000295.1:0-2298 GCA_049682975.1 Pontixanthobacter sp.
GATCGGTCTTGGCCATGACGGCACCCTATGACACAGCGGGGTTGCAACACAATTACCGATTATGAAGGACCGATACCTATGCCCGCAAATACGATCAACGACTTGCCTGAAGATATAGCCGCCGCCGCATTCCGACGACTGGTGCGGCATTTGCAGCATCGCCACGATGCGCAGAATATAGATCTGATGGGGCTGTCCGGCTTTTGCCGCAACTGCCTGGCCGACTGGATCCGCGATGCGGGCTATGACGGCGACAAGGCCGCAGCGCGCGAACTCATTCACGGCATGCCAATGGACGAATGGAAGGCCACCCGGCAGACCCCGGCAACCGACGAACAACTGGCCCGGATGGACGCAAGCGTGGCAAAGAACGCACAGGATTGAGGCCGCTGCATCTTCACCCCGCGCGCTTGGCTGGCTAACGCGCCGCCAACCGATTCACGAATTATTGGAGCAATTATCATGGCCGAAGCCACCGACGACCGCCTGCGCTTGCTGATCGAACGTATCGAACGGCTGGAAGAAGAGAAGAAGGGCATCGCGGACGACATTCGCGACGTCTATGCCGAAGCGAAGGCAGTGGGATACGATCCAAAAATCATGCGGCAGGTCGTCCGCCTGCGCAAAATGAAGCCCGACGATCGCAGCGAGATGGAAATGGTGCTGGATACCTACAAGAACGCGCTCGGTCTGGAATAGCGGGAACCGGTCCGCCTCGTTCGCGATTGAAATGACATAGCATTTTCAAACGCGAGAACGAGCATGACCGAAACTTCCAAAGGCAAATCGCAAGCCAAATTCATCGAACCCATCGCCGAAGAACCGCGTATGCCGGGGCACGAGGCGGATATGAAAAACAAGCCGGAATGGCAGCCGCGTTTCCCGGCTTCCGGGCGGCTAAAGGGCAAGTCCGCGATCGTAACCGGTGCGGATAGCGGTATCGGCCGCGCCGTGGCGGTGCTGTTCGCGCGGGAAGGAGCAGATGTCGCTATTGCATATCTCACCGAGGACGACGACGCCGAAAAGACGAAAGAACTTTGCGAGGCGGAGGGTGCGAAAGCGTTCACCCATCGCGGCGATCTGGGCAAGCCGGAGGTTGGGCAGGCGCTGGTCGACAAGACGATCGAACAATTCGGCAAACTGGATGTGCTTATCAACAATGCGGGTGAGCAACATCCCGATCAGGACATTGCCGACATTACGGCGGAACAGCTGCAACGCACGTTCCAAAGCAATATCTTTTCGCAATTCTATCTGGTTCAGGCCGCTCGCCCGCATTTGAAGAAAGGCGCAGCGATCGTGAATTGCACCAGTGTGACGATGTATAAAGGCGCTGGCATTCTGCTGGATTACAGCGCGACGAAAGGCGCGATTACCGCATTTACCCGATCGCTATCGGAAAGTCTCATAGAGGACGGCATTCGGGTTAATGCCGTAGCGCCGGGACCGATTTGGACACCGCTCAATCCGTTCGGAGGACAACCGGAGGAAAACATTCCGGATTTCGGTGAAAGCACGCCGATGGGGCGGGCGGGGCAGCCCAATGAAGTGGCCCCCGCATTCCTGTTCCTCGCTTGCGAAGATGCGTCCTACATGTCGGGGCAAGTGCTGCATCCCAACGGTGGGATCATCGTGAATGGATAAGTTGTGTTCTGATTGCCCACGCAAAGACGCCAAGATGGCTTTCCAAGAGGCGGAGCCTCAGTAATCCTCGAACGTCCGACTATTCCGGCGCATGAAGGGAATTTCGCCGTTGCCGCGGGCGAAACATCTTGGTGTTTTCGGGTGGTACCACCAAGTTACCGGTCACACGCCGAGCCCCGTATATGCTAGGACCTCCGCGCTCGAAACGACCGCGATCGCCGTACCGTTGTGCAAGGCATGCAACAGCATCGCCGCCCATAATCCGTAATGGACCCGAACATACCCGAACATCAGCCCCGCCACGAATTGCGGCAGCACCAGAGGTAAAAGCACGATCAGACTGGCCTGTTCGAAATTGATGAGATGCACCAGCGCGAACACTGCCGCAGTCGCCCAGAAGATGAACGGAAATTCCCGCGCGAACCAGCGCATGGGGGTTTGCCTTCGGCCCCACAATATCGCCGCCCCCGCCGCCACGATCAGCACGATTGCGGCGGTGAAACCGACCACCGCCTGCTCTTCGCCCGCAAGCATCGGCACTGCGAATACACCAATGGCCAGCAACAGCGCAGCCAGCGCATGGCCCAGCCGCCCGGATAGCCAGCCACGAAAGGCGATTTCTTCGGTAACGGGCGCGCCGACCACGATGGCGAA
>JBAUIN010000296.1:0-4588 GCA_049682975.1 Pontixanthobacter sp.
GACACGGACAGCGCCGATGGTGTTGCAACCGCCGAAATCGTTGCACCCATCTCCATCGTCCACGATGCGAACGCCGTTTTGGATTTCGGCACGATGGTAACCGACGTTGCCGGTACCGTAACCGTAAACGCAGCCGGTGCCGCAACGGCAACCGGCCCCAAGCTTCTGACCGGTTCGACCAACTCGGCGGACAGCTTCACCGTTTCGGGCGACGCAGGCCGCAGCTTCTCGATCTCGACCGGAAACGGCACCGTAACATCGGGTACCGACACGATGTCCTTCACCACGTCGCCTTCGGCTGCCACCGGTACGCTGAATGCAACTTCGGGTGATGCGAACTTCACGGTCGGCGGCGTGCTGACCGTTGCAGCCGATCAGGCAGCCGGTGCATACACGGGCAGCTACACGGCGACCGCAACCTACAACTAAGTTCAGGACGCCGCGCCCTACTTGCGACAATGTGATGGGGCCGGGTGGGCACATATGCCCGCCCGGCCCATCTCATAGCTTTCGACTTTCATTAATTGCGCAAATCCAAACGCACATGCCGAAACGGACCGCCATCAACCCTTCGTTCATCTTGAGACGGCGTCATTTACGTCGCGCCGCTATCGGTCTGCTGCCAGCTATAATGCTTGCGACGGCCGGTCAGGCAATGGCCGAACCGGGCGAGACTATCTCTACCCCGGGGGCAAGCGAAGCGGTAATTATCGAACCGATCGGCGTACAGAACGTGACGGATCTTCGGTTCGGACGAATTATTCAGCCGGAAACGAACGGCACGTTGCGGATCGCCCCGAATGGTACGGCAACCGAACAGGGCGGCGTTGTGGGCAATGCCCTTTCGACGCCGCAGCAAACGAATGGGCGCGGACCTGGCGCCATGGCGGCATTCGGCGACCCAAATCGTTTCTTCATCGTATTTCTGCCACAACAGACTGTCGTTCGCGATGGTGCGTCAGCGATGCGGGTAGACAATTTGAACTGGGCAACACCGGCGTTCGTCGGGCCGTTCACCGGGTTCACTTACGGTCAGTTCGACAATGACGGCTATTCCGGCATTTTGGTCGGCGGCCGCCTGAATATCGACGCGGATCAGCCCGTCGGCAGCTATACGGGCACCTACCCGTTAACCATTTTTTACCTATGACGCGTTAACGTTCCAACCCAGCAATTATCCGTAATTATACGGATTTCCGATGGGGTTCTTCATGCGTTTTTCAATTCATTCCAATATCGGCCAGACTGTCCTTGGGGGGCTTGCCGCGACGGCTTTGTTGACATCGGCTGCAGCCTTGGCGCAACCCGTTAACGATAGCGACGACGCCGCGCGTGCCACATTCGCGCCCGAAGCCAGTGCCCAAGCCAGTGCCGATGCGGTCAATGATCTTCCCGCCCCGCCTACCGGTTCGGTCGGCGGTATGGGCGATATCAATCTGTTTCCCAAACGCGTCGTAATCGAAGGCCGCCGACAGGTGTCGACCATCGGGCTTTACAACAAGACGATCGATCCGGGCGATTACGAGATCTCGGTCGTCGACATGGCGATGCGGTCCGACGGACAATTGCTGGCGTTCGACAATGGCGCGACGGAAGCGGAGCAGGCACAGGTCGCCACCGCCAGCCCCTTCCTGCGTTACTCGCCGCGCCGCGTTACGTTGGACGGCAGCGAATCCCAAATCATCCGCGTCATGGCACGCGGCGGGTCCGATCTCCCTCCCGGCGAATACCGCTCGCACTTCATGGTCGTGTCCGTACCGCGCGATCAGCAGGAAGGCTTCTCGATCGACGACGCGGTGGAAGGTCAGCAGGCGGAGGGTATCGGCGTCTCGATCCGGCCGCGTTTCGGCATTTCCATTCCGATCATCGTGCGTGTCGGCGACACCACACTGGATGTCGGGATTCGCGATGCGAAGCTGATGACCGCGCAGGACGGGTCGCAGGCCGTTGCGATCATCATGACCCGCACAGGCACGCGCTCGGCATTCGGCGACATCGTCATTACCGCCAACGGGGCGGATGATCCCGTTGCGCTGACCAAAGGTGTCGGCATCTATCCCGAACTCGACGAACGCATGGTCGTGGTTCCGATCGATCCTGAAACACCGCCCGAATTTCTAAGCGCCGGTCGCACTTTGTCGATCACCTATACCGACGATGATTTTGCGCCTGGCTCCAAACTCGCAGGGTTCAGCTTCGTAATTCCGTGACGCGGTCGCACAATGTCCGCAATGCGAGCGCGCTGGGCGTAACCGCCCTGCTCGGCTTAGGCTGTTCGCATTCCGATGGCGACCGCGCACAAACCGGTAATTTGTCTTTCGAAGAACCTGGACAGCGGCAGAACAACGATTATCGAAAAATCGCGCTGCCGCAGCCGGGTTTCGGACCCATGGCTTTTGCGGATGAAAGCATAGCAACGCCGATCGCCGCACCGAGAAAGGCGGATCATACAACGATTTCCAAATTGCGCGACGATCTGCTCGCTTCGGTCGGTCGGACGCCTTTGTTGCGAGCGCCCGACACAGTCGCGCCTGCGATCGAAACACCTGCCGAACCCACGGATATTTCGAATTTCGCGCCAGCTCCCCCAGCCGAGACGGCATTCGGCTCGCAATTTCGCACGATCACCAGACCGCGTGAAACGATCGATATCGCGACTATCGAAGCGCCGACATTCGATTTGCTGCCGCTGGACGTTCCCCTCCCCGCACTGGCAATGCCCGGACGCATATTGCCGTTACCTGTCGCCGATTCCGTTCCGCGTGAGGCTGTCACCCAGACGGCGACCTATGTCGAACAGATTGGCGCCTCGCCTGACAGAATGCCAGCGACCGCCAAAGTAGTTGTCGAACAAGTCGATGCGCAGTCACGATCGCCGACGATCCACAACGTCGCCGCAGCTTCCGAACCTGCCGTGGAATGGCCAGCCACCCTGCCCGCTGCCATCGAAGCGGCGCCACCGCCCTTAGCTGTTATCGTTCCGCCCGCGCGCGCACCTATTCCGATGGTCACCGCGCAGCCTGTGCCGGTGCCCGTCAGCACGCCGATTGCGGCTAACGACGTGGCGGAACCGGCAGTTCGATCGGGTACGGAACGAAACCTGCGCCTGCCCGAAACCCTTCCGCCAGTGGCAGCGGCTGCACCTTCGCCGGAGCCGCCGCGAACCTCTGCCGCAACTTTCCCGCCACCATCGTTCGTTCCAGCGCCGCGAAAGCGCACGACGCTGGGCCTGGATCGGCCTACGCAAGCCGCCCGGGCACCTGCAACCACGCCTGTAGCCGGGACCACAACTGCGCTTGGCCCCGATCGCAGCGGCGGTTTCACCGTTTCGGACGAAGCGCCGACACTCAGCTATCAGGACGAACTGATCCTGGAAATTCAGGTGACTGGTGTGAATGCCAGCGACACCATCCTGGCTTACGGTACGCGGCAGGGGGTCTATCTGCCGATCGGGACATTGGCACGTATCCTCGATCTGGCGATCACAGTCAGTGACGATGGCAATTATGCGGGCGGCTGGGTTCTGCAACAAGCTCGCACGCTCACGATCGATCTCAGGCGGAATATTCTGAAAGTCGGCAATGAAGAAAGCGATCTACCGTTGGGGGCGGCGGTGGCGTTCGATGGCGATCTCTATTTGCTTGCCGATCGCATTGCGCAATTTCTGCCGCTGACGGTCGAAACCGATTTGCGTGCGCAGACCGTGACGCTGACGACGCTGGAGCCTTTTCCCTTCGAGGAACGAATGCGGCGGGAGGCGGATCGCGCCCGGCTTGCCAATCGCGGCGCGAACGCGGTCGAAACGGCGTTTGTACGGCAGGACACGCCATTTCTGATCGCATCGGTTCCGGTTGGCGATGTCGATCTGCGAGCGATATCGGATGCCACTTTCGGTGCGCGCGCCGAACTTGATCTGCAATTCGCAGGCGATCTGGGATATTTGACGGCGGAGACGTTCCTTAGCGCCGATACGCGCAACGGACTAACTACATCGCTCATCAAGCTGGGGCGGCAGGACCCCGATGCCGACCTGCTCGGCCCGCTTTCCGCAACCGCCTTTGCGGTGGGGGATGTGGCGACCGTGTCCATGCCGCTCGGCTTGCGGAGTGTAACCGGGCGCGGCTTCGCGGCCTCCAATACCCCGCCCGAAGAATTCTCCGTTTTCGAACGCATCGATTTGCGGGGCGTCCTGCCCGACGGATTCGAGGTGGAGCTATACCGCAACGACATCCTCGTCGGTTCGACCCGCGATGCGGTGAACGGACGCTACGAGTTCTTGCAAATTCCGGTCGATTTCGGCCTCAATGTCTTTCGCCTCGTCTTTTTCGGCCCACAGGGTCAGCGCAGCGAAGAGGTGCGCCGTATCAGCGTGGGGGACGGACGACTGCCGACGGGCAAGCTAATCTATCGCATCGGTGCGGTACAGAAGGATCAAAACCTTCTGGGCGTGCGGCCACCGCGATTCATCCGTCCGCGCGATTTCGGCGAATGGCGTGCCAGCGCAGAAATGTCCTACGGCGTGTCTTCCGACATTACCGCGGTGGTCAGCGGAGCATTGTTCGAACGCGGCGACCGCACGCGCTGGCTA
>JBAUIN010000297.1:0-23634 GCA_049682975.1 Pontixanthobacter sp.
GGAGCTGCGTCGCGAACGGCATGTCGTCCGGCATTACTCCGTTCAGGACCGTAATGTTCGCGTACTTTGCAACCTCGACAATTTCGGCGGCCTCTTGCCAGGTTGCAACGAAGAAATCGCGGCAGCCCGCCGTCTGCAAGGCCTCGACAACTTCGCACGCTCCCAAACCGTAACCGTCCGCCTTAACCGCCGCGCCACACGCTGTGCTCTTTCCCGATAGATTGTCCAACGTGCGCCAATTCTCCGCAATGGCTGCACCATTGACGCGTAAACGCAACGGCTTCGGAGCGAACATATCAGTCATGAAGCGGACTTCAGGAATGCGCGTCGGAGAAATCGCGGGGCGGCCCATCGGGCAACCCCCACCACGCCACGATTAGCGCAATCGCGGTAAAGACCCACGTGTACCAGAGCCCTGCATAGGCATCGCCGCTTTTGGCTACGATATATCCGGCAATCAACGGCAAAAACCCGCCAAAATAACCGGCGCCCAAATGATAGGGGATCGACATGGAGCTATACCGGATGCGCGCAGGAAACATTTCGGAAAGCAAGGCGGCTACCGAACCGTAAGTGAGCGCGGAAAGGCAGCCTAGCACCAGCAGCACCACGACGATGCCAATGATATTGCCGATCGGCGGGCGTTGGCTTTCGAAATCATATCCGTATATGGCAAGCGCGCTTTCCAGTGCCATCCGGCGCGAGCTAGGATCATCCCAAATATAGGCGCCCAACGGAACGTCGGATGCGCCGACGCGCAATCGCAGCGCACTTCCTTCCACCAGTGAATAAGGCACCCCCGCGTCGGTCAAATCCTCTAATAGCTTGCCGCATCGAGTGGCCTGATTTTCCGCGAACGGATCATAGACACAGGCCGGCCCCGCAACGGTAATTGGCGCGGATTGCGACGATTCATTGATACCGGGATTTGCAAAATGTCCCAGCGCCCAGAAACATGGGAATAATAGGATAAGCGTGAGAATATTGCCGATCAGGATCGGTTTCTTGCGCCCGACCTTATCCGACCATCGGCCCACAAGAACGAAGAAACCCATTGCCAACAATCCGGCAACGAAGATGATGATTTCGGTCAATTGCGGATCGACCCGCATGGGCCCCTTTAAAAACGACAATGTCGAAAAGAACGCCGTGTACCAGATGACCGTCAGCCCGACGGCGACCCCGAAAAGGGCGACAAAAATACGTTTCTTGTTACCGGAATAGGTGAAGCTTTCCACGAACGGGTTCGACGCCATTTGGCCCGACGCTTTCATCGCTTTAAACACCGGGCTTTCCGATAATTTCAGCCGCATCCAGAGCGAAATCAGCAGCAGAATGATCGACAACAGGAACGGCACCCGCCAACCCCATGCGGCAAAGTCTTCCGGTGGAATCAATGCGCGGCACAACAGCACGACCGCGATCGACAGAACGAAGCCGCCGACGACGCTGGCCTGAATGAAACTGGTATAGAACCCGCGTTTTTCAGGTGGTGCGTGTTCGGCCACATAGATGGCCGCGCCGCCATATTCGCCGCCGAGCGCAAGCCCTTGAACGATACGCAGCCCAATCACGATGATAGGCGCCGCAATACCGATAGTCGCCGCCTCTGGGATCAGCCCTACCCCCGCCGTGGCGATGCCCATCAGCGTGACGGTCACCAGAAACGTATATTTCCGTCCAAGGCGGTCGCCCAGAAACCCGAACAGCACTGCGCCCAAGGGTCGAAAGCCGAACCCGACGGCAAAGCCCGCCCATACCAGTAACACCTGCAGCGTCGCATTGTCGGATGGAAAAAATGCCGCACCGATCAGGCCGGCGAGTGTGCCGTAGATGAAAAAGTCGTACCATTCGAAGATCGTCCCGGCAGAGGATGCCGCAATAACCAGTTTAATTTCTTTATCCGTCGGTTGATGATCGTGAAGCGCCTGTGCTTCGCTCATATCGAATATCCCCTGCCCGCAGTCTTCTTAGTCCTGCCTTTGCACAGTCTTACCGTGTAGGCACAGCCTTAACTTTGCGCATCTTGCTTGGAGAGCGCGGCAGTTGCGGCTCTCCACGGAAGCAGGATGGCATCGTGCCGCGAAGGATAGGCGCGCGCTTCGTCGAGGATGCCAAGCCGCGGCCAGTCCGGTAATGGGCCGCGATCCTTCAACCAACAAGCAATCTTCATTTCCGCCTCATGCACTTGTGCATCATTGGTTCCGAGGACGTTTCGCGCGAAGATGGCGGTGGCTGCCTGTCCGATAGCGCAAGCCGTGGTTTGAACGCCACAACGGACGATTTTGCCGCTTGCGTTCAATTCTAGTCCGATAGTGACCAAGCTTCCGCAAGACCGCGACGTGGCCGTCGATTGTAGCGGAAGATTCGAATGTAGCGGAAATTCCGCCAGTTCGATGGCCAGCGCGAGAATTTCGGAGGTATAAAGTTTCGCCGCCGTGTCCACGTGGCCTATTCTTCCGCAGTCCGCAATCGTGCTCGCCGTTGATGGATCATCGGTACGAGCGAATCGGTACTGGCACTTATGACTGGATAGGTTCGCGCCGTCGTCATCCAGGTCGGTCGCCCGGTTACACCCCAACCATCGTCGAAACCCAGAACCAGCAGTGAAAACGCCAGCACCACGATCAACGCACCTTTGATCGCGCCAAAACCGAAACCCAATACGCGGTCGATCGGGCCAAGTATCGGTTTGCCGCCTTTATCGTCGTCGTTTCGGGCAATAAGTTTCATCGCTGCATAGGGGATAAGCAACAACAGAACGAAGGCGAGAATGGCCACTGGCGGCCCCGGTGCGATGAAGCCTTTCAGGAAATCGTAAAGCAGGCCGTGCAGATAGTGGATCGCAAACATTGCGAGTACCCATGCGGCCAGCGACAGCACCTCCTGCACCAAACCACGCGTAAAACCGCCTACCGCCGCGACACCGACGATAATCAAAACGACAATATCGAAGCTGCTCATCATGCGCGGTTACTATTGTGACGCCATTATCTGGTCAACGAGGTTGGAAAGCTGTTTAAGGGCGCGGTAGTTAAATCCGTGTGAACTTTCCACGTCCGTCGGTCCGCTGCCGCTTTCGAAACCGAGCTTTGCCGCTTCGCGTAGGCGCAGTCCGGCATGCGCAACGGGTCGGATTTCGCCAGCGAGCGACACTTCGCCGAACCAGATGCTGCGTTGGGGTAACGCCTTGTCGGCCAATGCCGATACGAGCGCGGCGGCCACCGCCAGATCGGCCGCGGGATCGGATAGCCTGTATCCTCCGGCCACATTCAAATAAACTTCCGCCGAACTGAAATTGAGGCCGCAACGCGATTCCAGAACCGCGAGCAACATCGCCAGCCGCCCATTGTCCCAGCCGACCACCGCCCGGCGCGGTGTCGCACCCGATTGCAGGCGAACGATCAGCGCCTGCACTTCGATCAGCACCGGGCGTGTGCCCTCCAAAGCCGGAAATACCGCGCTACCCGCCAACGGGATGTCGCGACCCGAAAGGAACAGCATCGATGGGTTCGCCACTTCCTCCAGCCCCTGGCCCGCCATTGCGAATACGCCGATCTCGTCGACTGCGCCGAACCGGTTTTTCAATGCGCGGAGAATGCGATATTGGTGACTACGCTCCCCCTCGAAGCTCATCACCACGTCGACCATGTGTTCCAGCACGCGCGGACCGGCGATGCTGCCGTCCTTGGTAACGTGACCGACCAAAACGAGCGCGACGCCATTCTGCTTGGCATAACGGATCAATTCGAATGCGCAGCCGCGCACCTGACTGACCGTTCCCGGCGCACCCTCGATCGTATCGGAATGCATGGTTTGTATAGAATCAATGACCAGAAAAGCGGGCGTATCCATGCTTTGCAATGTGGTGAGAATATCACGGACCGATGTCGCCGCCGCCAGTTTGATCGGCGCATCGGCAAGACCGAGCCGGGTGGCACGCATACGCACCTGTGCCGATGCTTCCTCCCCGCTGACATAGACGGTATTGCGCCCTTCCTTCGCGATTTTCGCCGCAGCCTGCAAAAGTAGCGTGGATTTGCCGATCCCAGGATCGCCACCCATCAGAATTGCCGAGCCCGGAACTAGCCCCCCGCCCAAAGCCCGGTCGAATTCCTCCAGCCCGGTTTCCTGTCGTACCAAAGGCTCGCTCGGCGCATCCAAATTCACGAATTCGACAGCCCTACCGCCGCTCGACAGATCGTGCTTTTGAGAAAAGACAGTCGCCGGTGCGTCTTCGACCAGTGTATTCCATTCGGCGCAATCCGGACATTGCCCCTGCCAGCGATGTGATACCGATCCGCAGGCCTGACAAATGTATCGTTTCTTGGGTTTCGCCATAGGCTAGCGATTAACTGGAACATAGGCGGAACGCAATTGCCAAAGCGCGCATCGCTCGGCACTATACGCCGATGAGGCAGAAAGAACTCCGCATCGCGCTCGTCTGTTATGGCGGGGTCAGTCTGGCGGTTTATATGCATGGGGTCACGAAGGAGATCTGGAAACTGGCCCGTGCGAGCCGCGATTTCCATTCTGGCGATACGAACCATGACGGCGTGGAGGGTGTGTACCGGGAATTGCTCAAGGCGATCGAGGCAGACCATGCATTGAAACTGCGCGTTCTGCCCGACATTCTTACCGGGGCGAGCGCAGGCGGCATCAATGCGGTATTTCTGGCGCAGGCGATTCATTCGGGCCAGTCGCTGGAACCGTTGACGGATATGTGGTTGGAATGCGCGGATGTCGATCAGCTGGTCGATCCCGATGCCCGGCCTGTCTGGCGCTTCGCCAAATTCTGGGCGCAGCCGGTGGCGCGGTGGATATTGAAGCGGCCGGGCAATGTCGTTTCCGAAACGGTTGCACCCGAAACACGTAAGGAAGTGCGGCGAAAGGTTTCTGCGCTTGTGCGGGGGCGCTGGTTCCAGCCTCCCTTTTCAGGGATCGGATTTTCCAAATTACTGCACCAGGCGTTCCGTTCGATGGCTTCTTCGCCTGCGACCGGACCGTTACTGCCGGGCAATCATCCGATCGATCTTCTGGTAACCGCGACCGATTTTCGCGGTCATGTCGAATTGCTACGCCTCAACAGTCCGCCCATCGTGCGCGAGAGCGAACATCGCATGCCTATCGGCTTTCGGGCTCAAACTCCTGAACAGGGCGGCATCGATCTGGCCGATCCGCTCGAGCTTACTTTCGCGGCCCGCGCCACGGCCAGCTTTCCCGGTGCCTTTCCTCCACTTCAGGTGGAAGAGATCGATAGGCTTGCGGATGAACACAATTCTTCGTGGTCCGGGCGCGATGCCTTTCTGCAACGGATTATGTCGGTTCACGTGCGCGCCGGATCGGTGAACGACGTTTCGTTGATCGATGGCTCCGTACTGGTGAACGCACCATTCGGGGCCGCTGCGAAAGCACTGAAGGGGCGACCTGCCCAACGTGAGGTCGATCGCCGGTTCGTCTATATCGATCCGCGCCCCGATAAATTCGGCATCAAGCAGGAGCGTGTGCGGGACGAAATCGGGTTCTTCAGCGCCATCTTCGGTTCCATCTCTACCATTCCGCGCGAACAACCAATCCGCGACAATCTGGAATATCTGGAAGAACAATCGCGAGAGGCACGCGCTTTGCAGCGTATGGTCACGAGCCTGCGTCCCGAGGTCGAACGCAATGTCGACAAGCTGTTCGGCCGCACGCTGTTCCTGAACAAGCCAAGTCCCAAAAGGCTGATTGCCTGGCGCACCAAAGCACAGCAAGAAGCCGCTGTTTCGGCCGGTTTCGCTTTCAATTCCTACGCTCAAGCAAAATTCGCCAGTATCGTAGACGATCTTGCGCGAATAACCTTCGCCCGAGCGCCTGAATTGGGGCTTCCCGGCCATGGCCCGATCGCCAATGCATTCTTCGCGGAGATGGAACGGCGTGAAATGAACATGTTGTCGAAGCCGGCGGGCGGCGCGAGCGACGACGCGATCGCGTTCTTCCGCGCGCATGATTTGGGCTTTCGAATCCGGCGGTTGCGTCTGCTTGCCCGGCGGCTGGCCCGCGATTGGGAAGCCGATCCTGACATTCCGGATGACGCGCTGGAGGCCGCCCGCAAGGCGATTTACGCTATTCTTGCACTGTATTTCGAACAGGACGACGCGAACAATCTGGGCGACGAATTCGATGCGCTGGCGCAGGACGTTATGGCACGCCCCGGCAAAGCTCTGGACCATTTAGCTGTGCGGCGACTGTTGCCACAAGTGGATCGTGCCGCCGAGACGATGCTGTCCGATGCATTGCAGAGCATGCCGGAAAATCTGCGGCGGCGTATGCTTTTGACGTATCTTGGCTTTCCCTACTACGACATTTCGACCCTCACACTAATGCGCGATCGGGGACTAACGGAATTTAATCCTATCAAGGTAGATCGCATATCGCCCGACGATGCTCTGTCGATACGTGAAGGCGGAACAGCCGCGACCCTGCGCGGTGTCGAGTTTTACAATTTCGGGGCATTCTTCAGTCGGGCTTATCGGGAAAACGATTATCTATGGGGCCGGCTGCATGGGGCGGAACGTATGATCGATTTGATCGGATCGACCGTCGACGAGCCACTGCGCCCTGCCGATCTGGTGTCCTTCAAACGTCGGGCTTTCCTGGCGGTGCTGGATGAAGAGACAACGAGATTGACGGCCGATCCCGATCTTCTAAAACGCATTCGCGCAGAAGTGAACGCCCGCGTCGTATAATCAAGGAATCGTGCGGTACACCGCTTCGACGAACTGGTCCGCGCTGATGAACCCCTCCCCGCGATCAAAGCCTTCTAACGGTTTGGCACCGACGGTCTGTTGCAGCGTCATACCATCATTCTTCAATTCTCCGACGAGTTCCACAGCCCGCCCGATCATGGCGCGATAGGCAACCAGTTCCGCCTTGTTCGACATCGGGCCATGTCCCGGGATCACTTTCGTATCGCCGTCGATCATGCGAATTACCGCATCGAGCGAATTGATGGCATTCACGATATTTCCGCCGGACGCGACATCGATGAAAGGATAGCCGCCTATCTTGAAATACAGATCGCCCATGTGAATGACGTTGTCCTGCTGCCAATAGACGACGCTATCACCATCGGTATGTCCGCCACCCAGAAAAATCACATCGACCCTGTCGCCATTTGCATGCAGCGTTACGCCCTGATCGAAGGTTACGATCGGGAGCGCTTTGGCGGGGGCAGGTGGTATCGGACGTTCGCCCTCGGGGCGTCCGGTCGCAAGGCGCAATCGTACGTTTTCATGCGCAAAGATCGTTGCGCCGTCGTCTGCGAAGTTCGCGTTGCCACCAGCATGGTCGCCATGCCAGTGGGTATTGATAAGATATTCCACGGGCGTCGCGCCAAGTTCGGCGATCGCGGACCGGATTTTCTCGGTCAGTTCGGCGAACTGGTCGTCAACCAAGATCGTGCCGTCTTCGCCGTAACTGACACCGATATTACCACCGGCACCGAACAATACCGCGATACCGGGTGCGATGGTTTCTGCGCGTATCTCGACATCGGACAGATCGCGCTGCGCGAAGGCAGGACTTGCTAACGACAAAGCTGTCAGCATCACAAGCGACATACGGTAATTCATAAAATAGCCCCTCAACGGCGTGTAGCAATTCGTTCGGCCATTGGAGGCGGGGCGTCAACCAGTCGATTATCCGAAAGCGCTCTTCACCTTATCGAAAAACCCGCGGCTTTCGGGGCACTCGTCTCCAGTTTCGGTATTGCGAAACTGTTTAAGCAACTCTTTTTGATCGCGGGACAATTTGGTCGGGGTTTCGACGGAGATTTCGACCACAAGATCGCCGCGACCGCGGCCCTGTAGAACCGGCATGCCCGCACCGCGCACACGCAATTGCTTGCCCGATTGGATACCGGCAGGAATATCAACGACATTCGCCTCGCCGCCTAGATCAGGTATCTCGACACTACCGCCAAGCGCGGCAGTGGTAAAACTGATCGGTACGCGCGTCAGCAGAGTTGTGCTGTCGCGCACGAACACCGAATGTTCTTTTACATGCACAAAAATATACAGATCGCCCGATGGCGCGCCGCGCGGCCCAGCCTCGCCTTTGCCCGATAGTCGAATTCGCGTACCGGTATCGACGCCGGGCGGAATTTCAACGTCCAGACTTTGGGGAACGTCGATACGCCCTTCGCCACGACAGTCGCGACATGGTTTTTCGATTACTTCACCGCGCCCATCACAATTGGGACAGGGGCGTTCGACTACGAAAAAGCCCTGTTTTGCGCGCACTTTTCCATGACCGTGACACAGATTGCACCCGCGCGTACCTGTGCCCGGTTCGGCACCGGATCCCTGACAAGTGTCGCAGCTTTGCGAAACTTCAATCTCGATCTGTGTGCTTTTGCCATGAAAGGCATCATCGAGATCAATCTGCATATCGTAACGCAGATCGGCACCGCGCCGGTTTTGAGCATGACCGCCACCGGCACCGCCGCCGAATGCACTTCCGAATATCGTTTCGAAGATATCGCCGACGTCGCCGAAGCCCTGATGCGCGCCCCCGCCGCCGCCCATACCCTGCTCGAACGCAGCATGTCCGTATCGATCGTATGCCGCGCGTTTCTGCGGGTCTTTGAGGCATTCATATGCCGAACCCACCGCTTTGAAACGCGCTTCCGCATCCTTGTCACCCGGATTGCGATCCGGGTGGTATTTCATGGCGAGCTTGCGATAGGCAGACTTGAGCGCCGCTCCATCCGCATCGCGGGACACTTCCAGCAATTCGTAAAAATCGATTTCGGTCGAAGACATAGCTGCAATTTCCAAACTGTAACCGCCACCGATGCATGGTGCACCAGCGGCGGCTATCGGTTTTTAGGTTGGGGCTTAGCCCTTGTTTTCGTCTTCATTCACTTCGGAAAACTCAGCATCGACCACATCGTCTTCATCGGACGAACCGGCAGCATCGGCGCTCTCACCTGCGTCACCTTCCGCCCCACCGGCGGCCTGTTCTTGCTGATAGATTTCCTGGCCCATCTTCATCGCGACCTCGGTCAAGGCTTTCACCTTTTCCTCGATCACGGACAGATCGTCGCCTTCGAGCGCGGTCTTGGTTTCAGCCAACGCACCTTCGACTTCCGTCTTTAGATCGGGGCTGATCTTCTCGCCATGTTCCTCAAGTTGCTTTTCCGTCGAATGGACCAGGCTGTCGGCCTGATTTCGCGTTTCGGCCTGTTCGCGGCGTTTCTTGTCTTCATCCGCGAACTTCTCGGCATCCTGTACCATCTGTTCGATATCGGATTCGTTCAATCCACCCGAAGCCTGGATACGGATTTGCTGTTCTTTACCCGTACCCTTGTCTTTCGCCGACACGTTTACGATGCCGTTAGCATCGATATCGAACGTCACCTCGATCTGGGGAACGCCGCGTTGCGCTGCAGGAATGCCGACCAGATCGAACTGGCCAAGCATCTTGTTGTCCGCCGCCATTTCGCGCTCGCCCTGGAATACACGAATGGTAACGGCCTGCTGATTGTCCTCGGCCGTCGAATAGGTCTGCGACTTCTTCGTCGGGATCGTGGTATTGCGATCGATCATGCGCGTGAAGACCCCACCGAGCGTTTCGATACCCAACGACAAAGGCGTTACATCGAGAAGCAGCACGTCCTTCACGTCGCCCTGAAGAACACCTGCCTGAATGGCGGCGCCCATCGCGACGACTTCATCCGGATTCACGCCCGTATGCGGTTTCTTGCCAAAGAATTCTTCCACGACCTCGCGGACTTTCGGCATGCGGGTCATCCCGCCGACCAAAATGACTTCGTCAATGCCCCCCTTATCCATGCCCGCATCGGCCAATGCCTTCTTACAAGGTTCCAGCGTACGCTTGATGAGGTCGCCGACCATCTTTTCCAGATCGGAGCGGCTGATCGTTTCGACGAGGTGCAGCGGCGTGGACGAACCACCCTCCATACGGGCGGTAATGAACGGCAGGTTCACTTCGGTAGTCTGGGAGCTGGATAGCTCGATCTTCGCCTTTTCGGCAGCTTCCTTCAGACGCTGCAGAGCCAACTTGTCCGTGCGAAGGTCCATGTTCTCCTTCTTATTGAAGGCGGTGGCTAGATGTTCGACGATCGCATTGTCGAAATCTTCGCCGCCCAGGAATGTGTCGCCATTGGTCGACTTCACTTCGAACACGCCGTCGCCGATTTCCAGAACGGAAACGTCGAACGTACCGCCGCCAAGGTCATAGACGGCGATGGTTTTGCCGTCGTCCTTGTCCATGCCATAGGCCAGCGCAGCAGCCGTTGGCTCGTTGATAATTCGAAGCACTTCCAACCCAGCGATCTGGCCGGCATCTTTCGTCGCCTGGCGCTGCGCGTCATTGAAATAGGCCGGGACGGTAATGACCGCCTGCGATACGGTTTCGCCCAGATAACTCTCGGCGGTTTCCTTCATCTTCTGAAGGATGAAGGCGGAAACCTGCGACGGGCTGTACTGTTCTTCGCCCGCCTTGACCCAGGCATCGCCGTTCTTGCCCTTGACGATTTCATACGGAACGAGGCCCATATCCTTCTTCGTCATTGGATCGTCAAACCGCCGACCGATCAGGCGTTTGATAGCGAACAACGTGTTGTCCGGGTTCGTTACTGCCTGACGCTTGGCTGGTTGCCCAATCAGACGCTCGTTATCTTTTGTGAAAGCGACAATGGAAGGTGTCGTGCGCGCGCCTTCCGCATTTTCGACGACCTTAGGTTTTCCGCCGTCCATTACTGCGACACAGGAGTTCGTCGTGCCGAGGTCGATACCGATTACTTTAGCCATGGTTTCCCCACTTTAGCTTTGCTGTTGGACGCTGCGCTTTCTGCCTTCCGTTATTGGCAAGGCACATCGGCAGCTCGATTTGTGGGGGCGATATAGGTGCGCTTTCTATTGGCACAAGGGACGTTGCGCGCTAGTTCACAGGTCGAACAATTTACAGGGAATTTACGATGACACGCATATTTTTGATGGCGGCTACGCTGGCCTTGCCTGCACTGATTTTGACCGCATGCGGTCAGGAAACGGAGCAAGTCGAACAGGCACCGGAAGGCGCACCCGGCCTTTCCGTTACCAACGCGCGCATGGTTCTGCCCGCCGTATCCGGCAATCCGGCGGCAGTCTATTTCAACGTTTCTTATGAAGGCGAGGAGGACGTCTTGCTGAGCGCCGTCGCTGTAGAAGGCGCGAAGGACACGATGCTGCATCAATATGGGGAAAAGGATCTGACGGTACAGATGATCCCGCTCGACCCGGTGCCGTTGACCGATGGTTCCAACATTGCTTTCGAACCCGGCGGCAAGCATGTGATGGCGATGGGCCTGTCGGACGAATTGGCTGCCGGTGGCAACACCCAGGTGACGATCATTCTGGATAATGGCGACAAGACTTCGGTCGTCGCGGATATTCGATCGGCCGGCGACGAACGCTAGTTCTGGAAAGAGGTGTGGCATCGGCACAAAGCTGTCCTGCAGAGGGTGAGCGAGGCCTTACCGACGGCGAGATTGCGCTAGCCCGCAGCGTATTCGGAACGGCGATCGATTACGAACCGGTGCGCCTGCGCCGACGCAAATGGTTTGCCTTCCATCCGCGCAATGTCACCATGGCCCCGCGTGGCCATATGCATTTTCACCCCGATGGCCCGAATTACTGCGACGACTTTTCGACAGCGGCGCTGAGCAAGCAAGGCCATTTCATCCATGAAATGACGCATGTCTGGCAAGCGCAAGAAAAGGGGAGCTGGTGGTTGGTGTTCAACCGAGTGCCATGGGCCAGGTATGACTATACCATTCAACCTGGCTGGCCGCTCAACCGTTATGGAATAGAGCAGCAGGCGGAAATAGTGCGGCACGCATTTGTAACGCGGAACGGCGGGATGATCGCGGGAATTGGCGACGCGCGTGTTTTCGATCGGTTGGTGAGATTTCCGGGTGCGGGTCGATGATGAGCGAAATCGGCACGACTTGAATATCAATCGCACATGAATGTGTCGAAATGTTTGGGCTGACCGGTGCATGTCGCGAAACCAACCAGCCCAAACAGACTATCCTAGAAATAGCTGGCCCTAATAATAGTTGGCCCTAGAAATAGTTGGCGAAACGCGGATCGTCGCGACAGTCATCGTCGAGATAACGATCGTTGTCGTTTACGAAGCCATCGCAATCGTCATCTTTGTCTTTGAAATAACCGGCAATCCCACCGACAGCCGCGCCGGCCGCAGCGTATGTTACGATGTCTTCGCCTGTTACGGCTGCCACGGCCGCGCCGGCAGCCGCACCCAAACCTGCGCCTTCAACGGCGTAATTACCCGCGCAACCGGCGAGTGGAATGCTGAATGCCAGAGCCATGGGCATTAACAATTTACGTATATGCATCGTAGTTCTCCTTCGGACAAAGAATACTGATCAACTGCGCGCACTTACGCAATTCTGAATAAGCGGATCATTCCGAATTCAGTAATGAAGCCGCCAATCGCCAATTGTTCTCGATCAATCCGGTTTCTTCGCCACACCGACCATCGCCGGACGCAGCAACCGATCCTTGATCATGTAGCCGGCCTGCATTTCCTGCACCACAATGCCAGGTTCTTCCTTATCGGTCGGCACTTCCATCATCGCCTGATGCTGGTTGGGGTCCAACGGGAGGCCCATGGCGGCGATGCGGCTGATGCCGTGTTGGGCGAAGACCTTGTCCAATTCGCGCTGCGTTGCTTGAATGCCGGTTACCAGCCCTTTGAACTTACTGTCCTCACGCAGATCTTCGGGAATGGCATCGATACCGCGTGCCAAATTATCGGCGACCGAAAGAATATCGCGTGCGAAGCCCGTTGCGGCGTATGCCCGCGCATCGGCAACGTCCTTTTCCATTCGGCGACGGACATTTTGCGTCTCCGCTTTGGCATATAGCGTTTCCTGCTTTGCCGTTTCCAGATCGTCGCGAAGGGAAGCCATTGCATCGTTCTCGCCAGCCTCGTCTTCGGAATTGTCTTCTGATTCGAGCGTGCCCTCTCCTTCGAGAAATTCCTTCGGTACGCCTTTCAATTCGCTTTCCACCGCATGGTCGGTGGCTTTCGCATCGTCCCCGTGCGGCTGTGTTTCGTCAGTCATGTGAAATCTTCATCCGATTAATTTGCCGAGCGAACGGCCCAGCGATTTTGCGGTGAAATCAACCATGGGGACAAGCCGCGCGTAATTCAACCGCGTGGGACCGATCACACCCAGCACACCGACCACTTTTCCGCTATCGTCGCGATAGGGTGACGCGATGACCGACGAACCGGAAAGCGAAAATAAACGATTTTCCGAACCGATAAATATGCGTGTCGCTTCCGCGTCTCTGGCGCCCTCCAGCAGCTCCGCCACGGAGCGTTTGTTTTCAAGATCGTCCAACAGGGACCGCACGCGCTCCAAATCCTTCAACGCGCCGTCGTCAAGCAGATTGGCCTGGCCCCGAACGATCAGGATCGGGCGATCCGCAGGATCCTGCGTCCATACGGCGATACCGCGTTCAACCAGATCACGACTGGCGGCGCTCAGGGCATGGCGTTCCGCAGCGATATCACCATCCAGTGCCTGTGCCGCTTCGCTGAGAGTTTTTCCGCTCATTTTCTCCGTAATGAAATTGGCCGCTTGCTCCAACGCACTGCGATCGGCTGGATAAGCAAGCGGGACGATGCGGTTTTCGACCTGCCCATCGGTTCCGACAAGCACCGCGAGAACCTGTGTATCGGAAAGGGGAACGAGGTTCAGTTGTCGAAGCCGCGTTTGCCGGCGCGGAACCGTAACCATTCCAGCTGCACCGGAAATGTCAGACAACAATGCGCTCGTCGCCTCCAATGCCTCTTCGATCGGGCCGAATTCGCCCATTCGGTCCTCTATCGCCGCTCGTTCGGCGGCGCTCGGTTCCGACATCTGCATCATGCCATCGACAAACAGGCGCAAACCGGATTCGGTCGGTAGCCGCGCGGCGCTGGTATGCGGTGCGGCCAACAGTCCCAACCGTTCGAGATCGGCGAGGACGGATCGGATGGATGCAGGCGACAGATTTATCCGCTCGTCGCTCGCGAGCATTTTCGATCCGACCGATTGCCCATCGGACAGGTAACCTTCCACGACCAGTTGAAAGATCGCACGGGCACGTTCCGTCATTTCGGTAAGGGGCGCTTCGGGCATACCAGCATTCTAATCATCGGGCATGCAGCCTCAAGCCCCTTGCGGCGTCAAGGTCGATGCGCCTATCGCGGCGACCAACCGGAATATGCGAACAGCGAAGGATTATTTTACAATGAGACCATCCGGCAGAGCGCCCGACGAAATGCGCACGATCACCATGGAAACCGGGTTCACCAAACATGCGGAAGGATCGTGCCTCATCAGCTGCGGCGATACGCGTGTCCTGTGCACAGCGAGCGTTGAAGAACGCATTCCGCCGTGGTTGCGCGGTAAGGGCGAAGGGTGGGTAACCGGAGAGTATTCCATGCTGCCCCGCGCCACCCATACGCGCGGCAGTCGTGAGGCTGCACGTGGCAAGCAAAGCGGTCGAACCCAGGAAATCCAGCGTCTTATCGGTCGTAGCTTACGAGCGGTCGTCGATCTAAAAAAGTTGGGCGAACGGCAAATCACTCTCGATTGTGACGTCATTCAGGCGGATGGCGGTACGCGGACCGCCTCGATTTCGGGCGCTTGGGTCGCATTACGTTTAGCCGTGAACGGTTTGATGGAAGCGGGCGAGATCAAAACCGATCCGATCACCGCACAGGTCGCAGCGATTAGCTGCGGTATATATAAAGGTACGCCGGTTCTCGATCTGGATTACGATGAGGACAGCAATGCCGATGCCGATGCGAATTTCGTTCTCATCGAAGGCGGCCGGATCGCCGAGGTGCAAGCGACGGCAGAGGGCGCGACCTATGACGAAGAAGGTTTGATGCGCCTTCTCCGCCTTGCGAACATCGGGTGCAATGGAATTTTCAATGCGCAACGTGATGCGGTAAAGTAGGTACGCAACGTGACGCGCCGCCTCGGTTCCGGTTCTCTCGTCATCGCCACCCACAATGCGGGTAAGCTGAAAGAAATTTCAGCTTTGCTCGAACCGTATGGTGCCGACTGTATTTCCGCAGGTTCGCTGGGTCTGCCAGAGCCCGCCGAGACGGGAACGACATTTGTCGAAAACGCGCTGATTAAAGCAAGAGCGGCGGCGGAGGCATCGGGCATCGTATCGCTGGCGGATGATAGCGGGCTATCGGTGGCCGCTCTCGACGCAAAACCGGGCGTGTACACGGCCGATTGGGCCGAACGCCAATGGTTCGAGGGCGAGGCCGGGCGCGATTGGTATATGGCGATGGGCAAAGTCGAGGGTATGCTGGCCGAGAAGGGTTTGGACACGCCGCGCGACGCATGGTTCAGCTGCGTTCTCGCCCTTGCCTGGCCGGACGGCGAATATGCGACATATGAAGGCCGGATCGACGGTAATTTGATTTGGCCCCCACGCGGCCGGCTGGGTTTCGGTTACGATCCGGTATTCGTGCCGAACGGTGCCGATCGTACCTTTGCCGAGATCGACCCCGATCGGAAACACGCGATCAGCCACCGCGCCGATGCGTTTGCGAAGCTGGTCGCGGAGCAATTCGGCGGCTAACACATCCGCATGGCACGCGCGCTTTACATCCATTGGCCGTTCTGCGCGCGCAAATGCCCCTATTGCGATTTCAACAGCCATGTGCGCAATACGGTAGACCATGATTTGTGGCGGCGCGCCCTCATCAGCGACATGCAGCACGAGGCGCAGCTTTCGAACGAAGGCCCGCTGACATCGATCTTTTTCGGGGGTGGAACCCCCTCATTGATGCCGCCCGTTCTTGTTGCGGCGTTGCTGCGAGAAGCCGAGCGCCTATGGGGCTTTGCGAAGGACATCGAGATAACGCTGGAAGCGAACCCGTCATCTGTCGAAGCGGCGAACTTCGCCGATCTCGCTTCTGCCGGGGTGAACCGAGTTTCTTTGGGGTTGCAGGCGCTGAATGACGACGATCTGCAATTCCTAGGGCGCTTGCATAGCGTAAGCGAAAGTCTTGCTGCCCTAAAGATCGCGCAAACTGTGTTCGGCCGCGTCAGTATCGATCTGATTTACGCCCGCCCGAACCAAAGCGAGGCGGATTGGCATACCGAACTGACACGCGCTTTGTCCTTCGGGACGGATCATATGTCCTTGTACCAGTTGACGATCGAACCCGGTACGCGCTTCGCTACGGATGTTCGGCGCGGCGTGTTCGATCCGCTGGACGACGATCCGGCCGCCGATCTGTTCGCATTGACCCGCGACTTGACGCAAGCCCATGGCCTGCCCGCTTATGAGATTAGCAACCATTCCCGGCCCAATCAGGAAAGCCGCCATAATCTGACCTATTGGCGATACCTGGATTATTGCGGGATCGGTCCGGGCGCGCATGGCCGACGCGGGGGTGTCGCGACGATTCGGCACAAGAAACCCGAAAATTGGCTTGCTTCGATTGCACGCGGCGGCAACGGCCTGCAAGAAGAACGCGCGATTGCCCAGAAAGAACAGGTGTCGGAAGCGCTGCTGATGAATTTGCGGCTGCGTGAAGGATTGGATCTCGATCGCTTTACCGACCGGTTTGGACTGGGCGAAGCCGATCTGCACGACCATGCGGCGTTCGAACGTTTGCGACGGATGGGCTTTGTTTGGCGGCAGGGCAATAATATCGGCGCAACCGAACAGGGTATGCCCGTTTTGAACGCAATATTGGCCGAATTGATACATGACGAGTTGGTGGGCGCGTGAGCAAGGCGGAACTGCTCGACGAGTGGCGTGAGCATCTGACCCGCAACCGCCGACGATCGCCGCATACCGTTCGCGCTTACTGCGCGGTGGCCTCGACTTTTCTGGACCGAACGGATTCACGAAGCTGGGCGGACCTAGCGCATGTAACGACCGCGACGATCCGGCAATTTCTTGCCGAACGGCGTGCCGATGGGTTGGGTAATGCTTCCGTCGCGCGAGAACTTTCGGGTTTAAGAGCTTTCATCGTTTTCGCCCGCGAGTGCGCGGGAATGGCCGATACCGCTGCCCCTAAATTAAAAGGACCGCGCTTGAAGAAGGGTCTGCCCCGCCCGGTTACGCCGGACGACGCGATCAATATGGCCGATATGGTCCGCGATGTGGCAGACCAGGATTGGATCGGCGCGCGCGATCGGGCGGTACTTCTGCTGCTGTATGGCGCCGGCCTGCGTATTGCGGAGGCGCTGTCGCTTACCGGCGCCGATGTCCCGATTAGCACTACTTTAACGATCACCGGCAAAGGGCAAAAGCAGCGTGTGGTTCCGATATTGCCAATTATCGCGCAAGCGGTAGACGAATATTGCGGCCAGTGTCCTTGGCCGATCAATTCCGGCACTCTCTTGTTCTTGGGTCAAAAGGGTGGCCCATTAAATCAAGGCATGGTGCAGAAAGCGGTTGCTCGAGCGCGTACTGCCCTGGGTTTGTCGCCCACTGCCACGCCGCACGCGCTACGACATAGCTTTGCGACGCATTTGCTGGGGGCCGGTGCCGATCTGCGTAGTCTGCAGGAATTGCTTGGTCATGTCAGTCTCGGCAGCACGCAGATTTATACGAAGGTCGATACCGCGACCTTATTGGATACCTACCGTTCCGCCCACCCGCGCGAAAAGGACTAAGGACGAAAGGAGACTAGCGATTTAAGCGCCGCTCGATCGCGTCCCAGATCTTGCCAGCCGTATCGGTCCCGTTGAATTTATCGATCGCCACGATGCCGGTAGGCGAGGTCACGTTGATCTCCGTCAGCCATTTGCCGCCGATCACGTCAATGCCGACGAATAGCAGACCGCGTTTCTTCAGTTCCGGCCCCATTGCGGCACAGATTTCTTCTTCGGTTGCGGTTAGATCGGCAGCTTCCGCATAACCGCCCTGCGCCAAGTTCGACCGGAACTCCCCTGCACCCGGTTTACGGTTGATTGCACCGGCGAACTCTCCGTCGATCAGCACGATGCGCTTATCCCCCTCCGACACTTCGGGAAGGAACGGCTGCACCATGTGCGCTTCGGGCCAGGTTTGATTGAACATTTCAAACAAGGCCGATGTATTGGTCCGATCGTCACTCAGTTTGAAGATCGCTTTGCCGCCATTACCGTGCAGCGGCTTCACCACGACACTACCATGTTCTTCTTGAAATGCGTGGACATCCGCCAGCTCGCGGGCGATCAGCGTCGGCGGCATGAACCGGGCAAAATCCAGAACGAACATTTTTTCCGGCGCATTAATGACTTCTCGCGGATCGTTGGTAACCATCGTGCGACCCTTCAGCCGGTCGAGCATCAACGCGGCGCTGATATATCCCAAATCGAACGGCGGGTCCTGCCGCATCAGGATTACATCGACATCTTCCGCCAGATCGATGCGCCGCCTCTCACCGATAGTGTAATGATCGCCTTTCACTGCTTGCACGGTAACCGGTGCGGCATGGGCGGTCAGCGCGCCCCCGCCCTCAGCATTCGTGGAATACGCCAAAGTGCGCACATCGTAGTGCCAGACATCCATGCCGCGATCCTGCGCGCGCATCATCAGCGCAAAACTGGAATCGCCATTGATATTAATGGAGTCCATCGGGTCCATCTGGAATGCGGCGCGGGTTTTCATTCGAATATCCTTCGGCGTTCAAGGTTGCCAGGCGTTCACGATGTGCCTTGGCTGTCGACCCGGCGTTAGCAGGATGACATCGATACGATAGTCCTCACCCGGCTGCACGTAATCATGCGCGATACTCTCTGCAGCTGCGGCCACCCGACGTAAGCGCCGTTCGTCGATCGCATGATCGAGTTCCGCTGGATCATGCCGCCATTTAACCTCGATGAACGCAACAATTTTGT
The DNA here is from genome assembly GCA_049682975.1 of Pontixanthobacter sp. Classification (GTDB taxonomy): domain Bacteria; phylum Pseudomonadota; class Alphaproteobacteria; order Sphingomonadales; family Sphingomonadaceae; genus Pontixanthobacter. The sequence goes on from JBAUIN010000297.1 coordinate 18,932, forward strand.
CGTTCCGCGCGATAAGATCGGTTTCCCCGACGGATGTTCTCACGCGCGAAGCTAATATCTGCCAGCCCTGTTTCGCAAGCCAATCTGCTGCCTTCAACTCCGCATCGCGGCCACTGCGTTCGGCGATCTGCCGTTTCATTTGCCGCGTAGTTCCAATGCGCGGGCATATAACATTTGTCGGTCACGCCCGGTCGCCTTCGCCACCGCCGCGGCCGCTTGCGACAATTTATAATGGCGCAGCGCCTCCACAAGCAAAGTGTCGGTTTCCTGATCGCCTACCGCCATATCCGGTGCCGCGCCGATCAGCAGCACGATTTCACCCTTGGGGGGCGCATCGCTGTAATGTTGGATAAGGTCCGCGGCAGTGCCAGTGCGACACTCCTCATGCAGCTTGGTCAGTTCCCGTGCCACCGCAAATATGCGACCGGTAAGGATGTCGGCGCACGCCTGAAGGGATTTTACCAGTCGCGGACCCGTTTCATAAAAAATCGTCGTAGCCCTAAGTTCGGCAATCTCTTGAAGCGCCTCCTGCCGCGCCAAATCCTTACTCGGCAAAAACCCGGCAAAGAAAAAGCGGTCGCTGGGAAGGCCCGATATGGTAAGCCCCGCAATCGCTGCGCAGGCACCCGGTAAGCTGGTGACAGCGATATTGGCTTCCCGTGCGGCCCGTACGAGGCGATAGCCCGGATCGGAAATCAACGGCGTTCCCGCATCGCTTACCAACACTACGGCGCGATCTTGCATTTCAGCCAGCAACCGGTTCCGGGCCTCGTCGTCGCTATGGTCGTTATACCGCCGCATCGGCTTATCTACGCCAAGGTGCTTCAACAGTTTTCCGGTTACACGCGTGTCTTCGCAAGCGATCAAATCGCAGGCGCGAAGCGTCTCTACGCTGCGAAGAGTGATATCGCCGAGATTGCCAATCGGCGTCGCCACGATATACAGGCCGGCAGACAAGGGGCGCTTGGTAGGTTCGCGGGTCACGCGACTTATTTGGCCAACCCGTACCCGGTTCGCAAGGAAGAAGCGCATGACTTTCGGTCGCATAATCATGGATCGCCGCAATTGGATGATCGCAGGGGCATCTCTGTTGATGGCGGGGTGTAAGGTCATTCCCGATGGTCCGGCCCCCACCACGCAGGCACCACCACCGCAAACCGGCCCGACGACGCCTGATGCGGATCGCCTTCCGACGGACGATACGCGGCATCTGGTGGCCCTATTGGTGCCCCTTTCGGGAGACAATGGCGCTGTGGGCAAGTCGATCGCAGACGCCACGACCATGGCGATCCTCGATACGAATGCCGACAATTTACGGATTACGACCTACGACACGGCGCGCGGCGCACGCGCAGCCGCACGCCGTGCGGTGGGTGATGGTAACAAGCTGATCCTCGGGCCGCTGATGGCCGACAATGTTTCCGCCGTTCTGGCAGAAGCACGCCCTGCCGACATACCGTTAATATCGTATTCCAACGATGCGAGCGTTGCCGGGCCCGATGTGTTCATCATGGGCCATGTGCCAAGCCAATCCATTGCCCGCACCGTCGAATTCGCGCGCGGTCGCGGCGCAAACACTTTCGCAGTGTTGAAGCCAGCTGGCGATTACGGCGATCAGGCGGAAGACGCCACCCGCGATGCTTTGCGCCAATACGGCGGTTCGCTTGTTACGGTTGAAAACTATGCACGCGGTAACACCTCGATCATCAGCGCGGCGCAGCGTCTGAAGCAAAAGGGCGGGTATGATGCCGTCCTGATCGCCGACAGCGCACGCCTGGCCGCCCTCGCTGCGGCGGAACTGAAACCGACCGGGCGTGGCAATGCGCAATTAATGGGTACGGAACTGCTCAGCGGCGAAGCGAGTATCACGCGCAATTCCGCGCTGCGGGGCATGCTGTTTTCCGCGGTATCGGACAGCCGCTTCAAACGATTTTCCGACAGTTACAGTTCGCGGTTCGGAACGCAGCCATTTCGGATTGCGACGCTCGGTTACGACAGCGTCCTGCTGACCCTCCGCGTGGCACAGAACTGGAAGGTCGGCCAAACTTTCCCGGTAAGCCAACTGCGCGACGATGACGGGTTTCTAGGTCTAGACGGCGTGTTTCGCTTCATGCCCAACGGGGTAGTGGAAAGGTCGATGGAAGTACGCGAAGTGACAAATGGCGGGGTGGAAATCGTGGATCCGGCTCCTTCGAAATTTCCGTGAAATCAGTTACGGTTTGCGCTGAAAAATCAAGCGCACGATAGGAGTTGCATGGCTGACGATCTTTTCGACGGAACCCCGGCCGATAGCGGCAATTACGATGCATCGTCGATCGAGGTTTTGGAAGGACTGGAACCGGTTCGTCGGCGCCCCGGTATGTATATCGGCGGTATCGATGATCGGGCGCTTCATCACTTGGCTGCGGAAGTCATCGACAATGCCATGGACGAGGCGGTGGCCGGCCATGCTACCCGTATCGAAGTTCATTTAGCGATCGGAAATCGACTGACGGTTACGGATAATGGGCGCGGCATCCCTGTCGGTGAACACCCGAAATATCCGGGTAAATCTACGCTGGAGGTTATTCTGTCGACCCTTCATTCGGGCGGCAAGTTTTCCGGTAAAGCGTACGCCACCTCCGGCGGATTGCATGGGGTCGGTGTCAGTGTCGTCAACGCATTGTCCAGCGACACCCGTGTCGAGGTCGCGCGCGATCGGCAGCTCTATGCACAAAGCTTCGCCCGGGGTGAAACGCTTGGGCCGATCGAAGAGCTAGGCCCCACGCCCAACCGCCGCGGAACAACCGTCGGCTTCACCCCGGATACGGAAATTTTCGGCGATCGGCAGTTCAAGCCGGGTCGTTTGTTCAAACTTGCCCGGTCGAAAGCATATCTGTTCGCTGGCGTTGAAATTCGCTGGAAATGCGATGAAAGTCTGTCCGACGAGGCGGTGCCTTCCGAGGCGGTATTCAAATTCCCGGGCGGCTTGGCCGACCACCTTGCCGAACAGATCGGCGATCGCGAATGCGTAACGGCCAATCCGTTCGCCGGCTCGCAGGAATTTGCCGACGATCAGGGCCGCGTCGAGTGGGCCTGCGGCTGGCCGCTCTATTCAGAGGGTTCGACCAGCTGGTATTGCAACACTGTACCCACCCCTGACGGCGGCACTCACGAACAGGGGTTGCGCGCAGCATTGGTCAAAGGGCTACGTGCTTTCGGCGATCTGACCGGAACGAAGCGGGCGAAGGACTTGACCGCCGACGATGTGATGACCGGCGGGGAAGTCATGTTGTCGGTATTTATCCGCGACCCGCAATTCCAAAGCCAGACGAAGGATCGCCTGACCTCGCCCGAAGCCGTGCGCTTGGTCGAGAACGCCATGCGCGACCATTTCGACCATTTTCTGACCGATAATATGGATCGCGGTAAAGCATTGCTCGGCCAGGTTATGGACCGGATGGATGAACGCCTGCGTCGCAAGCAGGAACGCGAGATCAAGCGAAAGACGGCGACGAATGCGAAGAAACTGCGTCTGCCTGGAAAACTGACAGATTGTTCGGGCGAGACCGACGATGAAACCGAACTGTTTATCGTCGAGGGCGATTCGGCGGGTGGTAGCGCGAAGCAGGCTCGCAACCGGAAAACGCAGGCAATTCTGCCGATACGCGGTAAGATATTGAACGTCGCCTCTGCCAGCGCCGAGAAGATCCGGGCCAACCAGGAAATCGCCGATCTGATGCTGGCGATGGGATGCGGGACGCGGAAAGACTGCGAACCGGAAAGCCTGCGATATGATCGGATCATTATTATGACCGATGCCGATGTCGATGGCGCGCATATTGCCACATTGCTGATGACATTCTTTTTTCAGGAAATGACGGAGATCGTAAAAACGGGGCATCTGTTCCTTGCGCAGCCACCGCTTTACAAACTGACTGCCGGTAAGGAGAGCCAGTATGCGCGCGACGATGAACACCGCGCCGAATTGGAAGCCACCGTTTTCAAAGGCAAGAAAGTGGAAGTCGGACGGTTCAAAGGTCTTGGGGAAATGAACCCTGCACAGCTTCGTGAAACGACCATGAACCCGGAAACACGAAGTCTCGTCCGCATCACCTTGCCTCCCGAATTCGAACAGCGTGCTGTGGTTAAGGAACTGGTCGACCAGTTGATGGGTCGCAATCCCGAACATCGGTTCAATTTCATACAAAACAATGCCGGCGATATGGATCGCGCGATGATCGACGCTTGATTGCCGAAAATGTTAAACTTTTGCGTTTAATCCTATCGATCGTCCTCTGGGAGAAGGTCGATGGGACAATCGCAGGAATTGATAGGCGACGATCGTCGAGAAACTCGCCATCTGGTGGCGGTACCAGGCCGTTATCGGCGTGGGGCCGGCCGTCCCACGGACGTCCGGTTACTCGATCTATCGCGCTCCGGTTGTCGGTTCTTCGATAAATTTGGAAAGCTGCGTGTTGATACGCAGATCACCATTCGAATTGGCCCGTTCGGTCCGATCGTATCGACGATCCGTTGGCGTGAGGATTCTTATGTCGGCGTCGCGTTCGAGCCGCCGTTGCACAATGCGATACTAGATCATATCGCTGCCGCTTTTCCCGCTGCGTAAGTGGACCTTGCGTGCATGTGTTTGCCGAGGGATTAGACCCCCTTGCCCTTTATGCGGACGCCCCTTAATCGACGGATCAAACCCGTTGCATAGG
>JBAUIN010000298.1:0-8123 GCA_049682975.1 Pontixanthobacter sp.
GGGGTGGAGAAGGTCTTGTGCAGATTGATATGCATCGCATCCACGCCCAAATCGCCGGGGCGCACGCGGCCGACGATAGCGTTGAAGTTCGCGCCGTCGCAATAGACGAAGCCGCCCGCCTCATGCACCGCATCCGATATCGCCCGCATATCGGGTTCGAACAGGCCGCAAGTGTTGGGATTGGTAATCATCACCGCCGCGACGTCCGGACCGAGCCGGGCTTTCAGCGCATCGAGATCGACGCGGCCATCGGCATTGGCGGGAATGTCCTCTACCTTATACCCTGCGAAAGCGGCGGTGGCGGGATTGGTGCCATGCGCGCTTTCCGGCACCAGCACGACTTCGCGGGCGTCGCCGCGCGCTTCCAGAGCGGCGCGGATGCACAGGATGCCGCATAATTCGCCATGCGCGCCCGCCTTGGGGCTCATCGCGACGCCGTGCATACCGGTCAGGGTGATGAGCCAATGCGCCAGCTCGTCGATCACGCCCAGCGCGCCCTGCACCGTATCGGTCGGTTGCAAGGGATGCACATCGGCGAAACCCGGCATCCGCGCGATTTTTTCATTGAGACGCGGATTGTGCTTCATGGTGCAGGAACCCAAGGGGAAGAACCCCAGATCGATACCGTAATTCTGGCGGCTGAGACGGGTATAATGCCGCACCGTCTCCGGCTCCGACAGACCCGGCAGCCCGATGGGTTGCGTGCGTTCCATGCCACCGAGGCGGTTCGGGGCCGATGTATCGATTTCAGGTAGATCGACACCGGTGGTTTCGGTGGTGCCGATATCGAAGATCAGCGACTCTTCCAGCATCAGCGCGTAATTGCCGGTGGTGGTGGCAGGCGCGCCGTGCTTGCCGGCTCCTTCTGCCGGGCTGGTTGGCTTCCAACCTGATTTGTTCGGGGCGTTCATGCCAGTTTCTCCTTCAGCGCGGCACGGAGGGTGTCGATGTCCTCCTCGCTCGTCGTTTCGGTAACCGCGACCAGCATCGCATTCGCCAGTTCGGATTGTCCGGGATAGAGCCGTCCCAAAGCGACGCCCGCCAACATATCCTCCTTCGCCAGATCGCGCACGATCTGCCGAGCATCGCCATCGAGCAGCACGGTAAATTCGTTGAAGAAGCTGGTGTTCATTACAGTGACACCCGGCACGTCCGCCAAGCGGTCCGCCGCCAGACTGGCCAGCCGGTGGTTCTCCGCCGCCAGTTGCCGCAAGCCCTTCTCACCCAGCAGCGTCATGTGGACGCTGAACGCCAGAGCGCAGAGGCCGGAATTGGTGCAGATGTTGGACGTGGCTTTCTCGCGGCGGATATGCTGTTCGCGCGTCGATAGCGTCAACACGAAACCACGCTTGCCATCGGCGTCCACCGTTTCGCCGCATAAGCGACCGGGCATCTGCCGCACGAGCTTTTGGTCGCTCACCGCGAACAGGCCGAGATACGGTCCGCCGAATTGCAGGCCGACGCCCAGCGCCTGCCCCTCGCCCACGACGATATCGGCGCCTAATTCGCCCGGCGATTGGATAGCGCCCAGCGCAACCGGTTCGGTGTTCACCGCGATCAACAGTGCTTTCTTTGCATGTGCCGCCTCGGCAATCTTGGCGAGGTCGGGAATGCGGCCCAGAATGTCGGGATATTGCACCACGACGCAGCCAGTATCGTCGTCGATCTGCGCGATCAGCGCGTCCTCGTCGTAATCCGCTTCCAGCCGGGGCCAGTCGCTGGCGATGGTGTCACCGGTAAATTTCGCCATCGTTTCGGCGACTTTCACATAATGCGGATGCAAACCCCGGCTCAACAACGCGCGGCGTTTCTTAGTAACCCGCGCCGCCATGCTGATCGCTTCCCAGCAGGCGGTGGAGCCGTCATACATGCTCGCATTCGCCACCGCACAGCCATACAGGCGTGCGACCTGGCTCTGAAATTCGAACAGCATCTGCAGCGTGCCCTGCGCGATTTCCGGCTGGTAGGGCGTATAGGCGGTGAGGAACTCGCCGCGCTGAATGACTGTATCAACGCTGGCCGGAACATGATGGCGATAGGCCCCCGCGCCTAAGAAAAACGCCGCATCCGCCGCCGCCAGATTCTTCTTCGAAAGGCGGCGCATATGCCGCTCAACCGCCATCTCGCTTGCATGCATCGGCAGGTCGCGGATCGGCCCGTCCAGCCGCGCCACTTCGGGCACATCCACGAACAGATCGTCGATGGAGGCTGCGCCGATTGCATCCAGCATATCGCCGCGATCGGATGGGGTCAGGGGTAGGTAACGCATATTGATATCCTTAACCCCCGCCATTGAATGGGAGGGGGATTGAATGCCTAAAGTTCTTCGCAGAACGCCTCATACGCTTTCGCGTCCATCAGGCCTTCCAGCTCGCTTTTGTCGCCGATGGTCATCTTGAAGAACCAGCCATCTTCTTCGGGCGAGGTGTTCACCAGCGCCGGGTCTTCCTCCAGCGCCGGGTTGCCTTCCATGATCTCGCCGGTGATCGGGGCGTAAACGTCGGAAGCCGCCTTGACCGATTCCACTACGGCCGCATCGCCGCCCTTTTCCACATTCGTGCCGACTTCGGGCAGTTCGACGAAGACGATGTCGCCCAGCTGTTCCTGCGCGTAATCGGTAATGCCGACGGTGGCGGTGTCGCCTTCCACGTCGATCCATTCATGTTCATCGGTGAAATAACGGGCCATCGGTTCATTCTCCTCGGTAATAATTCTGGGGGACGAAAGGCATGGGGGTAACGACCGCTTTCAGTCGTTTGCCACGCACTTCGATTTGCAATTCGGTGTCGGTTTTTGCCTGATCGCGCATGACATACGCCATCGCGATCGGATGGCCGAGCGTGGGCGAAAACCCGCCGCTGGTCACGGTGCCGATTTCGGTATCGCCGGCGAACACTTTCGATCCTTCACGCGCTGGCAGACGGCCGTCCAGTTTCAGCCCGACCCGCTTCGTTTCGGAACCGCCGGTCAGCTTTTCGGCGACTTTGCCATGCCCCATCCAACCACCGGTTTCACGGCGCGATTTGGTCAATGCGAACAGCAACCCGGCGGAAACCGGATCGGTCGTGTCGGACAGATCGTGACCGTAAAGCGGCAGCCCCGCCTCCAGGCGCAAACTGTCGCGCGCGCCCAGCCCCGCCGGGTTCACGCGATCGTCCGCTATCAGCGCATTTGCCAGCAGTTCCGCCTTGTCGGCCGCAAGCGAAATTTCGAAGCCGTCTTCGCCGGTATAGCCTGCGCGACTGACCCATAATGGAATCCCGTTCCATTCGAACGCTGCGGCAGTCATGAAAATGAGCTTCCCGGTGCCGGGCACCAGATCTTCCAGCACCGCACCGGCTTTCGGCCCCTGCAGCGCGAGCAGCGCCAGATCGTCATGGTGGGTGAGCGTCACATCGTCGGGCAGATGTTCGCGAAGATGGGCAATATCGTCCCATTTCACCGCACCGTTGACGACCAGCGCCAAATGTCCATGTTCTCTGGCGCCTACATTCGTGACGATCAGATCGTCGAGAATGCCGCCTTCGTCGTTCAGCAACAGCGAATAACGCATCTTGCCTTCGCCAAGATTGGAAATATCGCCAGGCAACAGCGCCTCCAGCGCCTGTGCGGCATTTTCACCCTTCAACGTCAGTTGACCCATATGGCTGACATCGAACAGGCTGGCGGAATTGCGCGTCCAATCGTGCTCGGCCACGATCCCGCCATTTTCACCGGTGTATTGGATCGGCATGTCATAGCCTGCGAAGGGCACCATCTTGCCGCCCTGCGCGCGATGCCAGCCGTCCAGTGGCAGCACCTGCTTTTCCGGCAGATCGTCGGGGTGGATATCGTGGTTCTGGTCGCTCATCGTCAATTCCCGTCAATGGTGCGAACGCGCCGGTCTGCGGCGTCGTTCCATGCACCCCCTCTGTCGGGAAAACCTGAGAGTTTTACGCGCGGCCCGAACCGAGCGCCTACCCCTTCGGTGGCTGCGGCTTCCCGCAACGCTTTCCAGAGTGTCTGCCCCCACGCGGTCCCGTGTACCTGAGAGTTTCCGGGGCGGTTGCTCCTTCGGTGTCGTGAAGCCTAGGCTCCACGATCTCTCCCGCGCGAGGGCCGAAAATCATGTGATTACCGGCGACACGAAAACTGTGCGGGATTCGCGCAGCCCGGTCAATCGCGAAACGTAGTTATTGTCCCGTTGGCTCGCTTTGAATGGAAGAGCGGGGGATCGTCAGCACAACGATCGTACCCTTGCCTGAACTTTCGACGCTCAGTTCAGCGCTCAGACGTCTGGTCAAATCGCGGACGATCCGGGACCCCAGATTGCCCTTTTCCGGCCATTTGGACCCTTCGGGCAAACCTCTGCCATCGTCGGCCACTTCGAGATGCAAGGAATTGCCATCCTCTTCCACACGCAGATTGACCTCGACCCGGCCTTTCTCGCCATCTTCGAAAGCATGCTGCAACGCGTTGGTCAGCAATTCGGAAACCAGCAGCCCGACATGGCTCGCAGCGTTTATTTCCGCATCCAGCGATTCGGTATTGATATTGACGATCACGTCGCGCTGTCCGTCCAGCATGTTGAGCGCACTCGCTACCCGGCTGATATAGGCTCCCAAACCGATCGTTTGCGTTGCGCCCTGCCGTTTGCCGGACGAAAACTCATCATAAAGCAGGTTCAGCGCTTCGACCCGGTTGGCCAGCACTTCGAGAGAAGCCTGCACATCATTCGCCTGCTTCGCCTCCAACCGGATCAGCGACAACAGCATGGAAAGGTGGTTTTTGACCCGATGCTGGACCTCTCGCAGCGACTCATCCAAACGGGCGGCGCGATTGGCGAAGTCGATATCTTCGGGAATTTCACTCTGGATACCCATGAAATGGGTAACTTCGCCATCTTCGGTCTCGAGCGGGGTTATCATCAAACGGTTGACGAATTCCGTGCCGTCGGATCGGTAATTGAGAATGTCGACCGTCACCTCCTTCTCGTTGGCGAGCGCTTCGCGAATGATTCGGGGGTCGGCTGCGTCGGTATCCTCGCCTTGTAGAAACCGGCAGTTTTCGCCCAGTACCCTTTCTCTCGAATAGCCTGTGACGCGTTCGAACGCCTTGTTGACGTAGGCGATCGGTTGATCCTCGACCCGGGCATCGGATATCACGAGCGAGAAGGGCAGGTTCTGCAGGGTGCTTTTCGAAATATCGCCGGGCACTTCGGGCAACTGTGTCTCGTTCTGTTCGCCGCATGCATGATTTGCCGCGTTCTTCATTGTTTCCCGCCTTAGTGTCCGTTCGAAATCCTGTGACTGTCTGTAATGTCTGCCTTATTTGGATGAATTAATCCAGATTGGGCCTGAGCCAGCGTTCGGCGGTTTGCATGGCCACATCGCGACGACCGGCATAATCTTCCAGCTGATCGCGGCCGATACGGGCGACGCCGAAATAGGCGGATTCGGGATGGCCGAAATAGAACCCGCTGACCGCCGCCGTGGGCCACATCGCGAAGCTTTCGGTCAAAGTCAGCCCGGCATTTTTCGGCGCGTCCAGCAAGTCGAACAGCAGGGGTTTCAGGCTGTGATCGGGACAGGCGGGATAGCCGGGCGCAGGACGGATGCCGCGATATTGCTCCTTGATCAGTGCCTCGTTCGTCAGCTGTTCTCCAGGGGCATACCCCCACAGATCGGTGCGGACATGCTGATGCAATCGCTCCGCAAACGCTTCCGCAAACCGATCCGCCAGCGACTTGAGGAGGATGTCAGAATAATCGTCATTCTCCGCTTTGAACCGCGCGATGTGCGGATCGATGCCGTGAACACCGACCGCGAAACCACCCATCCAATCGCCCGATGGATCGATGAAATCGGCAAGACACATATTGGCCCGGTCGCGCGATTTCTTCACTTGCTGGCGGAGCATGGGAAGAACGACGTGCTCTTCGTCCTGTGGATGGACCGTGATGTCATCGCCGTCCCGCGCACACGGCCACAACCCGCATACGCCTCTGGCAGTCAGCCAGCGTTCTTCGATGATCCGGTCGAGCATCGCCTGCGCGTCATCCCACAGATTGCGCGCGCTTTCGCCGACGACATCGTCTTGCAGGATTGCGGGATAATTGCCGTGCAGTTCCCACGCGCGGAAGAACGGGGTCCAGTCGATCGTTTCGCGCAAATTTTCGAGCGACCAGTCGTCGAACACATGCAGTCCGGGTTTGGCAGGCTTGCCCGGCTTGTCGGCATAGACGGGATCGTAGAAATTGGCGCGCGCATCTTCCAAACTGAGAAGTTCGCTCTGCCCCTTGCCTGCGCGCACGTCACGCACATGGGCGTAGTCTCCGGCGGTTTCGCTAACGAAGTCGTCGCGCAGCGTGTCGGACAGCAGCTTGCTCGCCACTCCGACTGCGCGGCTAGCGTCGAGCACATGAATGACCGGTCCCTTATACGCCTCGTCGATGCGGAGCGCGGTATGCACCTTGCTGGTGGTCGCGCCACCGATAAGCAGCGGCATGGACATATCCGCCCGCTGCATTTCCTCCGCCACCGTGACCATCTCGTCCAGCGATGGTGTGATGAGACCCGACAGCCCGATCATATCGACCTGTTTTTCCTTCGCGATGTCGAGGATGGTGGACCATGGCACCATCACGCCCAGATCGACGACTTCATAGCCATTGCATTGCAGGACCACGCTGACGATATTCTTGCCGATATCATGCACGTCGCCCTTCACGGTCGCCATGATGATCGTGCCTTTGGCCTTGGTTTTCTCCCCCTTTTCCGCCTCGATATAGGGGATGAGGTGCGCGACTGCCTTCTTCATCACGCGGGCGGATTTGACCACCTGCGGCAGGAACATCTTGCCGCTGCCGAACAGGTCGCCGACGACGTTCATGCCGTCCATCAGAGGGCCTTCGATCACTTCGATCGGGCGCCCCCCGGCTTCGGCAGTCGCGGCGCGCATTTCTTCGGTATCCTCGACGATATCCGCGTCAATGCCTTTGACCAAAGCATGCTCCAGGCGCTTTTCCACCGGCCAGCCACGCCATTCGGCGGCTTCCTTTTCGGCCTTGGGATCCTTGCCCTTATAGCTTTCGGCCAGCGCGATCAGACGTTCGGTCGCCGACTCTTCGCCCTCCACAGGGCGCATCAGAATTACATCCTCGCACGCTTCGCGCAGTACCGGATCGATCTGGTCGTACACGTCCAGCTGACCGGCGTTGACGATCGCCATGTCAAGCCCGGCGGGGATCGCGTGATAGAGAAACACCGAATGCATCGCGCGGCGCACCGTCTCGTTGCCACGGAAACTGAAGGATAAGTTGGACAGCCCGCCGCTGGTTTTCGCATGGGGACACGCCGCCTTGATCTCGCGCACCGCTTCCAGGAAATCGAGGCCGTAGCGATCGTGTTCTTCGATACCGGTGGCGACCGCGAAGATGTTGGGATCGAAGATAATATCTTCCGGTGGGAAACCGATGCCGGTCAGGAGATCATAGGCGCGTTTGCATATCTCGACCTTGCGCGCCTTCGTATCGGCCTGTCCGGTTTCATCGAACGCCATCACGACGGTGGCCGCGCCGTAAGCCATGCATTTACGTGCCTGTTCGAGGAACTGCGCCTCCCCTTCCTTCATGGAAATGGAATTGACGATCGGCTTGCCGCTCACGCATTTGAGGCCCGCTTCGATCACATCCCATTTGGAACTGTCGACCATCACAGGAACGCGCGCAATATCGGGTTCAGCGGCGATCAACTTAAGGAACGTCGTCATGGCGTGGACGGCGTCGAGCAGCCCCTCATCCATGTTTACATCGATGATCTGCGCCCCGTTCTCCACCTGATCGCGTGCGACTTCGACAGCGGTGGCGTAGTCGTCCGCCATGATGAGCTTTTTGAAACGGGCGGATCCAGTGACATTGGTACGTTCGCCGATATTGACGAACTGGGCGGTGCTGGGTGTAGGCGTGTCGTTCATAACTGTTGGCCATTCCGACCTTTGCGGGAATGGTCCGCAGAAAGTTTCAAAGCCAGTACCTCGTCATCATACAGATTGCCGCCTACGTCGAACTGGCGCCATCCGATATATTGGAAGCCCTGCTTGCGGTAGAATGCCAGCGCCCGATGGTTCTGCGCATAGACGCCCAG
>JBAUIN010000299.1:0-7984 GCA_049682975.1 Pontixanthobacter sp.
ATCTCGTCGCCATTCCAAAAAATCTGATTTTCCTGAGACAGAACGATCTTATTCTGAATAGGGTCGATTTGATCCGCCGGTGGAGGGTTGGTGTCCGGTATCGGCAGATCGATGTCGATCGAATGCGTTGCCACCGGAATGGTGATGATGAACATGATGAGGAGAACGAGCATGACGTCGATAAGCGGCGTCGTATTCATTTCCATCATCGGTTGGCCGTCGTCGCTACCGCCTGACATTGCCATAATGCTTTACTCCTGACTTCGCTTCAAATCGTAGGGTCGGTGAACGGGATTATGCGTTCGGATCGACCGGGTTGGAGATGAAGCCAACGGTGGGATAACCCGCCCGCTGAATGTTGTAGATCGTACCTGCGATGCAGCGCCACGGCGCGTTGACATCGCCGCGAATGTGCACCTGCGGGATTTGATCGGGATTTTCGGCAATCGCTTCCGGACCACCGGCACGACGTACGATGGCGTCCAATTGCTCGAACGCCTGATCGTAAAGTTCCTGCGAATCTACCGGCGTTGTATTATTGAAATATACGCGGCATTCGCCTTCGCGACTTGCGCCTTCATAACCCGGATCGCCCGCACTACGGCCGGCCGCATCGGCGGTACTGACCGTCAACAGCAGGTTCTCGACCTTATCTTTCGATTCTTGCGTTTCCAGGATCGGGATCCTCAACTGGTCGATCGTCTGGATCGCAACTGGAACAGCGATAAGGAAAATGATCAGAAGAACCAACATCACGTCGACCATCGGCGTGGTGTTGATGTTCGACATGGGTTCGTCGCCGTCTCCAGCCATCGATACTGCCATTGCTACACCTTATTCTTGAACTGATTATGAGACAGGAAACCGGAGCGGGTCGAATGTTCTACCCGCTCCCAGATCCAATCAGGGCTTACGCCGCACGCCGCCGGTCGTCGTGCCACCGGGATTACTTGCCGATGTGCCGGTCGTGGTCGCAGTCGTAGTGCTGGTCGTGCCAGTTTTCGCCGTCGTGCCGGTCTTCGATGCGGAAGTTGCGGAGGATGATGTCGGTTTCGCCGCCGAACCCTTTGTCGAGGCGGCCACTGGCTTCACGGTACCTTTGGAATTCAGGTTCGCAAGCAAGTCGGTCGAGAAACCGGTCAGCATACCTGCAATCCGCTTGTTCCGACTGGAAAGCCAATTGTAGGCAAGCACGGCGGGAACGGCCACGAGCAATCCGATAGCCGTCATGATCAGCGCCTCGCCCACGGGACCGGCAACCTTGTCGATCGATGCGGAACCGGCAAGGCCGATGTTGATGAGTGCGCGATAGATACCGATAACCGTACCCAGCAAACCGATGAAGGGAGCGGTCGCGCCCACCGAAGCGAGAAACGGAAGACCGCCGCCGAGCTTCGCATTGATCGATGCTTCCGAACGCGCAAGCGTTCCGTGCAACCAATCATGCGCTTCCAGGCTGTCGTTCATCTTGCCATGCTGAGCGTCGGCGGCCAGCGCGTCGTCGACCAGCTGACGCCAAGCGGAATTTTTTTCCAGCTTCGTCGCGCCTTCGGAAAGGCTGTTGGCCCGCCAGAAACTGCCGCGGACGTCGTTATACTGTTTCATGATCTTTTGCTGTTCTAGCAATTTGGTGATGAGAATGTAGAACGATCCCACCGACATAATAACGAGAACGCCGAAAATCGACCAGGCGATGGCACCGCCTTGGTTCATCGCTTCCCAGAAGCCGAACTGGTTGACCGGTGCTGCATCTGTAGATGCGACTGCGAGTAATTGAGTAATCATTGCGGGTTTCCTCTCAGAAAGAAGCTTTTCAAAATTTGGTTGGTATCGGCCAACTGAATAATATCGACCGATACCGATAACACTGCCCTTATTCCGGTATTTGCCACCTAACGGCATTCGACCATGTGCCGGCGACTTCATTGCCTTGGCCATTCGTTGCCGGATTGAAGCGCGCGCGGCGTGTCACCAGCTTACACGTTTCTTGATCCAGATCGGAATGTCCGCTCGAGCCGGTTACCGTACAGTTCGTCACACGGCCATTCGTACCGACATTGACGCGGAAACGGGTAACGCCTTCACGCTCTTCACGAAGTGCGCGCGAGGGATAATCCCGCGCACTGGCCCAGCTGCCGGGGTTGCCCCGTGGCGCCGGATCTTTCGGCGTGAACCGTGGTTCGGGTTCAGGCTCTGGTTCGGGCCGCGGACAAACCGCCGTGATCGGGTAGGTCCGTCCGTTCGGGCAGGTCTTCGTGGGAGGACCACAGGCGACATCCGCGCCGACAACACGACCATCTGCGCAACGCTTCGTCGAAGGACGACGATCGACTTCCGTATTGGTCGGAATTTGTTCCTGCGAACGCTGCATCTGCCGCTGTTGCGGGATTTGCTGCACCGGCGGTGGCACGAAGGGAGGCGGTACGGTCTCCGGCACTTCTTCGGGCGGGGGCGGTGGTTCTTCTTCCGGTTCGGGCTCGGGTTCCGGTTCATCGATATCGAAAGTCGTCGTAGTCTCGACCACTTCCTGGAACGCCGAATAGGCGAGTCCGGAAATGAGCAGATAACCAATTCCAATATGGATCAAGGCCACCAAGACTATCGCGGCAATTTTATTGCCGCTCATCTGTTGATCAGCGTAAGCCATTCAGTCGCTTCACTCCATCGTATTACGCCGGATCATCCGATCCGGCTGCTCGTCCCTAAAGCGGCATCGGCCGCCAGAGTGTTTTCTCTATCTGCCACCCGATCCGAAAAACGGATGGCGAATTCCCGCCGGATCATGCGATCGGGACGGGATTCGGCCAGGGATTTTATTATGTTCTGTCCCCAACACCTTCGACCTTTAGACAGGATAAACAGGCCGCGCAATTGCTTTATCGACAGGGGCCGGGTTCACGCCCAATTCACGGGTGTTACGATTAGGTGAATGTGAAAGACCATATTCAGGTAGACCGAATTGGTGGGAGTTTGGCGTTGAAAACGTTTAATAATGCAAAGCGTAAATTACAGTGGGCAGGCCTTGTAAGCACCGCCTGGCTCGTATCGTTCGCGGCCCCTCTTCCGGCGCATGCACAGGAAATGGCGGATGGTGTACAGCCCACCTATGCCGACCTTGTCGACTATGCCGACCCCGCACAGATCGTCGTAAAAGCGCAGATTCGCAAGCAGGCGACGGTCAAGCCGGAACGCGCGCCCGGCCTCGCCCCGGGCCATGCGCGGGTATATATAGAAGCGCGGACCGAGGCATTGCTGAGTGGCGATGTGCCGGTGGGGGAATCGCTTAAATATCTAGTCGACGTTCCTTTGACCGCGAAGGGCAGGGTACCCAAACTGAAAAAGCGCGACGTGCTACTTTTCGGCCGTGCAGTTCCAGGGCAGCCCGGCGAAGTGCAATTGAGCGGTCCGTCGTCCCAATTACTATGGTCGCCCGATCTCGAACAGCGGTTGCGACCTATTTTGGCGGCGCTAGTCGCGGCGGATACACCCGCGAAGGTGATCGGCATCCGCGATGCATTGTCGATCGAAGGCAATCTGGCGGGGGAATCCGAAACGCAGATATTTTTGGCGACGCGCAACAACGATCCGGTTTCGATCAACATTCGTCGCGCCCCGGGGCAGCAGCCGGAATGGGGCGTATCTTGGACGGAGATTGTCGATCAGGCCGCCCGTCCGCCACGCCCCGATACGCTGGAATGGTATCGCCTTGCCTGTTTCCTGCCGACAACCCTACCTGACGATGCGATCCTGGCGCGCGATGCGGCATCTATCGAACGCACGCGGGAAGATTACGCTTTCGTTCGGGCGGCTTTGGGCGAATGTGTTCGCAATCGATAATAAGCTTTCCGGCCTGATTGCCAGGCGAGTGCACGCAGCGCCGAAGACAGGTTGATCGTACCCCCAAGAATTATTGGTTTCCTCAAGCCGGTTGGTCGGCATAGGGGGACATTATGTCATCACTGTCACCCCCTTCGGCATTTCACCCGCCTTTTACCCATAGGTTCCGCGTACGTTACGCCGAACTCGATCCACAGGGTGTCGTGTTCAACGCGCGTTATCTGGAATATGCCGACTTGATAGTCAGCGAATATTGGCGGCAAAGCGGATTGCGGTTCAGCGGTCCCGACGCGCTGGAATTTCATGTCGCGCATGCGGCGGTGGATTTCCGCAAACCGATCCGTGCCGAAGAAGAGATCGAGGGGCGCGCTCGGACGACGCGCCTTGGGAACACCAGTATGACCACGCGGATCGAATTGCATGGGATGGGGGGCAACGACGATTTGCGGGCGGAGATCGAACTGGTCAATGTCCATGTCGATCTCGCCAGCGGAATGCCGCAGCCACTACCGGCATCGCTGCGTGAACTGCTGGGGCACGCCACGACGGGAGAAGGTGCATGACCCAACCGCTGAAAATCGGACTTGCCGGATTGGGCACGGTGGGCACTGGCGTGTTGCAATTGCTGGAAACGAACACCGACCTGGTTGCAGCCCGCGCGGGCCGACCTATCGAAGTCGTGGCAGTCAGCGCGCGAGACCGCAATCGGGATCGCGGGGTCGATCTGTCCGCCTATGATTGGGTCGACGATATGGCCGCTCTGGCCGACCGCGACGATGTAGATTTGGTGGTCGAGCTGGTCGGTGGGTCGGACGGTCCGGCGCTTGCATTGGCGCGGCGGACGCTGTCGTCGGGCAAAGGTTTCGTTACCGCCAATAAGGCGATGGTCGCTCACCATGGAATGGAACTGGCCGAAGTAGCGGACGGCACCGGCGCTGCGCTGAAATTCGAAGCGGCGGTTGCGGGCGGCATTCCGATCGTCAAGGGGCTCCGCGAAGGAGCGGCGGCGAATGCGGTCGAGCGGATCTACGGCATCCTCAATGGAACGGCCAATTACATCCTATCCGCGATGGAATCGACCGGGGCGGATTTCGCCGCGACGTTGAAAGACGCGCAGGAATTGGGCTATGCCGAGGCCGATCCCGCATTCGATATCGAAGGCGTCGATGCGGCGCACAAACTGGCAATTCTGGCCTGCATTGCGTTCGGAAGTCGGATCGATTTCCCGGCGGTTGCATGTGAGGGCATCGCCCATATCCGTGCAGCCGACATCGCTCAGGCCGATGCGCTGGGATATGTCATCCGCCTGATTGCGATGGCGGATATGGAGGCGGCCAAGAGCGGAAAGCGTGCTTTGCTACAGGAGGTCAAACCGTGCCTCGTCCCCAAAAGCCATCCGCTCGCCCATGTTACCGGCGCGACCAATGCGGTCGTGGCGGAAGGCAATTTTTCAGGACGCCTGCTGTTTCAGGGTGCCGGCGCGGGCGAAGGCCCGACAGCCAGCGCCGTCGTCGCCGATGTGATCGACATTGCTCGTGGTGGGGTGGGCAGGGCACCGTTCTCCGTTCCGTACGAGGCAATGGCGGAAATCGGTCCGGCCGATGCCGGCTATCGTATCGGTCGGACTTATCTGCGATTCGCCGTCGCCGATCGTCCGGGCGTGCTGGCGGAAATCACCGCCGCCCTGCGCGATGCGGAAGTTTCGATCGAAAGTCTCATTCAAAAAGGCCGCGCAGTCGATGGCGGCGAAGTGCTGGTCGCGATGGTGACACATGAAGGTCCGCAGAGCTCCGTCGCCAAAGCTGTCGAATTGCTGGCTCATTCGGAAAGTCTGACCGCGCCGCCTCTGGCTATGAAAATATTGGACAATTAGGGATCGGGGATGTCGGCCGGATCGACGGATTCTGCGCCGGTGTCGTTTCCCCGTGGGGCCAAACCCCTCCCAATACGGTCTGCATCCGATCCGGGCGGCGCTTCGGGCAAGGCGGTCACATCGATAATCAACGCGGGCGGCGGCGGACATTTTTGTAAGCCCGGAACGCAGAACGAGCCACCAGTCGCGGGTCCATGAAATATGCCCGGCCCCGCCACGTCCGGCGCGCGCGGCAAACCATCGTTCAACGCCTCTTCCGATTCGGGATCGAGGGCGCTCGACGATTGAACGCGAAACTGCGATTGCTCCTGCTCTTCCGCGCAAACCACGATTTCATCGCCGACGCTAGGCGCGCATTGGGGCTTGGGTGGTGGTGGACCGTACGCCGCCTTGGCTTCCCGGATCACCGTTTCCGCCGTTCGCGGCGGCGCTCCTTGCGCCACCACCGGTGCTCCGCCGACCAGTATGAGCGCCGCCCATGTCGCATATCGGGAAGGGCGCGCGCTGTATCTCGACATTGAAAGCCCCTCCGGTTAATCGCCGCGCAACGATTATTTGCGCCGATCAACCGGCACCAACCACCCCAAAGGGACTGAATTTCCTATGAACACTTCCTCTTCGACTTCCGGCGAAACCTCCCGCAGCGACGTTCTCGATCGCGTTCTTGTCCTCGAAATGGTGCGCGTGACGGAGGCGGCGGCGGTCGCGGCATCCAAGTTGATCGGGCGCGGCGATGAAAAGGCGGCCGACGCCGCCGCAGTGGAAGCGATGCGCAAGGCGTTCGACGAACTCTACATGGATGGCACCGTCGTCATCGGCGAGGGTGAGCGGGATGAAGCACCGATGCTCTATATCGGCGAAAAGGTCGGCGGCGCGCCGAGTAAGGGGCCGAAGATCGACATCGCGCTCGATCCGCTGGAAGGCACTACGATCACCGCCAATGCCGGGCCCAATGCGCTGGCCGTGCTGGCCGCAGCCGAAGAAGGTTGCCTGCTGAATGCGCCCGACACCTATATGGACAAGCTGGCGGTTGGCCCCGGCTATCCCGAAGGCGTCATCAGCCTGTCCAAAAGCGTGACCGAAAATGTTGAGGCGGTCGCAAAAGCCAAGGGTGTGAAACCCGCTGAAATCACCGTCTGCGTGCTCGAGCGCGACCGTCATGCCGATATCATCGCCGAATTGCGCGGCATCGGTTGCGGCATCCACCTCATCCCCGACGGCGATGTCGCGGGCGTGATCGCGGTGACGGACGAAGACACCACGATCGATATGTATATGGGCCAGGGCGGCGCACCCGAAGGCGTGCTGGCGGCAGCCGCCCTGCGCTGCGTCGGCGGGCAGTTCAACGGTCGGCTGGTCTTCCGCAACGAGGAAGAGCGGGACCGTGCCCGCAAATGGGGCATCGCGGACGAGGATTTCGACCGTATCTACAAGCTGGAGGAGCTGGCGAAAGGCGACTGTATCTTCGCTGCCACCGGCGTCACCAGCGGATCACTGCTCGATGGCGTAAAGCAACGCCGCAACGGCACGATGACGACCGACAGCGTAGTCATGCGGGCCAGTTCCGGGACCGTCCGGTGGATTAAAGGGGAGCACAAAACTCGCTGATACGTAGGGGGGTAGGTGATGGACGACAAATTGTGGTTACTCGCCGCCGTACTGACCGGCCTGATTCTTTTCATGGCCGTACCGGGTATTATCGCACTCATCCGGCGTCACCCCGAGCGGCGCCTGATCTACAAATTGTGTCCGCTTACATTTCTTTCGTTCCTGCTCTGGTTTGCGCTGATAGCCTGGGCATGGACCGGCAATATGACCGATTCAATCATCAATCGCTATGTCGCCCGATTGCGCGAAAACAACCGCCTACCAATCATAATTGCCGGACTCGTCGTGCTTGGAATTGCAGGTTCTCTGATTGCCATGCAGGTCACGGGATAATCGGTTGGCGCTGACGGTCGCGGCTCATCGTACCGCCGCGCCCCATTCCATCCAGCCGACCCAGCGCGGCACGCGCGGCAGATAGCGCATGCCCACGGGCTCGGTTTGGAAGCCTGCGCCCGTTATGCTCTCGCCGACGGGGCGGCTGAGGTGACAGCCGCCCATGGCCCGTTTCCAGACCGGTTCGATCCGCCGTTGCCAGCGCGCCACCGGCGCATCGGGCGCGCGGCCATGTTCGAGGTACAGGAGCCTGCCGCCCGGCTTCAATATGCGCCGCATTTCCGACAGGACCTTGGGGGGTTCGTCTACCGAACACAGCGTGTAGGTGCATAC
>JBAUIN010000300.1:0-21379 GCA_049682975.1 Pontixanthobacter sp.
ACATGGCGGAACGCGTTCGAAGTGCTATCGTTGGTCAAATTACAGCCCGTATTTGTTATGGTTGTTTGGCATCGACCGATGATCGGGCGATGCTACGTAAAGGTCAATTCAAACCCAATGCCCCATAACGATGATACCAAAGATGAAGCGCCCGCAGAACAGGGGTTCGACGATCGGAAGCGTGCGCACCATCGGTCGGTTCCCAGTTCACGCCTGTCGCGATTGACGGGGTTCGGGCGCTTAGCCGGCGGTGTTGCAGGTGGAATGGTGGCGGAAGGGGCGCGGCGGCTCGCTTCGGGTGAGCGCCCTCGCCTGAACGATATGATCCTGACGCCAGGCAACGCCATGCGGCTGGCTGATCGCCTTTCGCATCTGCGCGGTGCGGCGATGAAGCTGGGCCAGATGATTTCGATGGACGCGGGCGATTTGTTGCCGGCCGAGCTGGCGGGGATTTTGGCCGGCCTGCGCGACAATGCCAATTACATGCCCCCGCGCCAGCTTCAGCAAGTACTGAAGGCGGAATGGGGCGAAAATTGGCGCAAGCGTTTCAAAGCATTTCGTGCGCAGCCAATCGCGGCGGCTTCGATCGGACAGGTCCATAAGGCGGTAACGCATGACGGACGCACGCTTGCGATCAAAGTGCAGTATCCGGGTATCCAGGGTAGCATCGATGCCGATGTCGATAATGTCGCGGCGCTGCTGAATTTGTCGCGCATGATCCCGCCGCAACTCGATCTGACACCATTCCTCGATGCGGCCAAGGCGCAGCTGCATGAAGAGGCGGATTACCGGCGCGAAGCCCGTCAGATGCAGCTATATGGCGATCGACTGAAAGATGACGATCGCTTCGTCGTGCCCACTTATGACGATGAATTTTCAAGTGGTCGCATTCTGGCGATGAGTTTCGAACCGGGCGTTGCCATCGAAAGTCTGGAGACTGCCGAGCAAACTGTGCGAAACGAAGTGGCGGACCGGATCATCCGGCTTGTCGCACGCGAATTGTTTGATTTCGGCGTCATGCAGACCGATCCCAATTTCGCCAATTACCGCTATCGCCCGGAAGATGGCGCAATCGTCCTTCTCGATTTCGGTGCGACGCGCGATGTCGATCCCGCAATTCAATCGGCATATCGCGGTTTGATTACGGCGGCGCTTGGTGGCGATCGCGCGGCGGTAATCGACGCGGCGCTGGCAGCCGGTTTTATGAAACAGGATACGGTCGACCGTCATGCGCGCAGCGTGGAGGCGATGACCGACATTATCCTACAGGAATTCGAACGCGAAGGTGATTTCGATTTCGGCGATCGAGCGTTCGTGGAGGTGCTGCGCGATGAAGGTATGGTCATCGCTGCCGACAAAACGGCTTGGCATCTGCCCCCCTTCGAAACCATTTTCGTACAGCGCAAAATCAGCGGCACCGCGCTGCTATGCGCGCGGTTGAAAGCCAAAGTGCCGGTGCGCGATATTCTTTCCAATGCGACCGGCCAAGTATGACCCATTCGCGCGTGCCCGCAATTCTGTTCGTCTGTCTCGGCAATATCTGCCGGTCACCGTTGGCGGAAGCGGCGTTTCGGCAGGAGGCGGGGAAGGCAGGTCTCGACATTCATGCGGAGTCCGCAGGCACCGGCGACTATCATATCGGTGCCGCGCCCGATCCCCGCAGTATCGCCGAAGCGGCGAAGCACGGCGTCGACATTACGTATTATAAGGGCGCTCAATTGCAGCGCGACGACTTCGATCGGTTCACGCACATCTTTGCGATGGATCATGCGAACCTGGCGGAAATTCGTGCGCTTGCACCACAGGGTTCGTCGACCGAGATCGCGTTATTGATGGATAACGTCGCCGGGCGCGAAGGAGCCGCCATCGCCGATCCCTATCATGATGGCGAAGAACATTTTGCCGATACATGGGAAGATGTAAGCGCGGCGGCCAAGGCTCTGGTTCGCAAACTTAGTTAGCGTAATGACCTATCCCCCGCGCAGCATCTGAACACCCCAATCGCGTTCGAACAGATATAAAAGCATGCGTGCCGCTTCGCCGCGTGGTCCGGTCAAGCCACCGTCGCGTTCCAGCAACAGCCGCGCATCGTCATGCGCGGTGGGAAGCAATCGGCTGATCTGTTCCAGGCTCGCAACTCGGAACGGCGTATCGCCCGATTGCCGTGTGCCGAGCAATTCGCCACCGCCGCGCAGCCGGAGATCCTCCTCCGCCAGCAAAAATCCGTCCTGCGTCTGACGCATGAGGGCAAGCCGTTCGCGCCCACTCTCCGACAGGGCCGATCCGCGCAGCAGCAGACAGGTGCTTTTTTCCGATCCACGCCCCACCCGTCCACGCAACTGGTGCAACTGTGCGAGACCGAACCGCTCCGCCTGTTCGATTACCATTAGGGTTGCGGACGGCACGTCCACGCCGACTTCGATAACCGTCGTTGCCACCAGCAGTTTGGCCCCGCCGCCGGCGAAGCGTTGCATCGCGGCGTCTTTCAATTCCGGTTTCAATTGCCCGTGGACCAGAACGACATCATCGCCGAATTGCTCTTTCAGCGCAGCATAACGCGCCTCCGCCGCGGCGAGGTCCGCGTTCTCGTTCTCGAAAACCATCGGGCATACCCAATAGGCTTGCTGCCCGCCTTCCAGGTGCCGCGCGACGCCCGCTACAACATCGTCCATCCGATCCTGCGCGACCACACGGGTGTCGATCGGCTGGCGACCCGGGGGCATTTCGTCGAGCCTGGAAACATCCATCTCCCCATATTGCGCCAATGTCAGCGTGCGCGGGATTGGCGTGGCGGTCATGGCCAACGTATGCGGTGTCCGGCGGCCTTTGCTTGCCAACATCAACCGCTGTGCAACGCCGAACCGATGCTGTTCGTCCACCACCACCAGCGCCAGATCCTTGTATGCGACCGTATCCTGAAAGATCGCATGAGTGCCCACAACGATATCGATGCTGCCATCCAGCAGCCCCATCAGAATAGATTCGCGCGAACGACCCTTATCTCGGCCCGTTAGAAGCGCGATCTCCACACCCGTTGGCCGTGCCATCGTCCGCAAAGTTTCGAAATGTTGGCGCGCCAATATTTCGGTTGGCGCAAGCAATGCGGCTTGGCGACCGGCCTCGTTGGCGATCAGCATCGCCTTCAGCGCCACGACGGTCTTGCCCGCTCCGACATCCCCTTGAAGCAGACGCAGCATCGGCGCCTCCTGCGCCAGATCGCCTTCGATCTCCGCAACCGACCGGTCCTGGGCGCCCGTCAGCGCAAAGGGCAGCTGTAATCGATCATGCAGCCGACCGTCCCCTTGCAGACTTTGTCCCTTCCGCTGTCGATTGTCGGCGCGAACGAGCAGCAGTGCGAGGCTGTTGGCCAGCAATTCGTCATACGCGACGCGATCCGATGCAGCGGCATGCTCGCCCTGATGCGCCAAATGCAACGCATCGCGCCAGGCGGGCCATTGTGCTGCCTCGAACTGCGTTGGTTCGATCCATTCGGCGAGGTCTGGCAACTTCGCCAGCGCCTGCCGAACCAAACCCGCCATGCGCGGCTGCGTAAGCCCTTCCGACAACGGATACACCGGTTCGCATAATCGCGCCGCTTGGTTGCCGCCGTCCGTCATAATGTGGTCGGGATGCACGATCTGCAGCATCTGATCATACTGATCGATCCGCCCTGCGATCCAGCGTTGCTGCCCAATCGGCAGTTGTTTCTTCGCCGAATAGGCAGCGCGTCCGAAGAAGGCGAGAGAACAGATATTGCCGGCCCCATCCTGCGCCAACACACGATGCGGCCCGCGTCCGCGTGACGCACGATGTTCGGTCGGCGTCAGCGGCACGACCACCTGTTCGCCCACGCTCGCCTCGTCCAGATCGGCAATCGCCCGCCGGGTTACGAACCGGTCGGGCAAATGGAACGCCAGATCGCGCAGCCGTGACAGCCCAAGCTTGTCGAGCGGCTTCTTCAATTTCGGACCGACCCCGTCCAGCGTTTCTACTTCGGCAAATAGAGGGTTCAAAACTTCCGGTCGCATATTGGCAACCTATAGCTTCTTGCGCGCGCTTGGCGAGTGCCCTAACCGCCCTTCCATGCCCGATGCCGCTGCACCTGCTTCCGATCTTGCGCCACGTTTCGCCCGCGCCAAATATCGCGCCTGGCATCGCGGCACGCGGGAGGCGGATTATATGATCGGCGGCTTCTTCGATCGCTATCATGGCAGCTGGTCGGAAGGCGATTTGATCTGGTTCGAAAACCTTCTGGATGAAGACGATGTGGATGTCATGGCATGGGCTTTGCAAACACAGGTCGTGCCGTCCGAATTCGCCGGATCGCACATGGCGGCGATGCAGAAACTCGATTACGTCGATATTCCGCGCTGACACCCGAATGCTGCGGAACTTTGACCCTTTGCAGGGTTTGACCCGATAATGCCCGATCTCCACAAGATACTCGCCGCCGAACAATCGCTCACACTGACATCGGTGGCGCGCGGCGCTCAGCCGCTGGTGCTTGCCGATCTGGCCCGTGCATCCACTGGGCGCGCCGTATTCATCGCACCCGATGACACCTCGATGCGGGCCGTCGCCGACGCCGCGCAGTATTTTGCGCCCGAGCTGGAGATCATCGAATTCCCCGCATGGGATTGCTTGCCGTACGATCGCGCCAGCCCCGCCCTCTCAATCAGTGCACAGCGCCTTGCCGCGCTGCATCGTATGCAAGCGGGCAAAGTCGGATCGCAGCTGATCGTCACGACCGCCAATGCCATGTTGCAACGCGTATTGACGCCGTTCCGCATTCGCGAATCCGTGCGTGCCTTCAAACCTGGGTTCGAGATCGATCGAGAGAGCCTGGCCGCGTTGTTGCAGCGGCAGGGCTATTCCCGCGCAGACACGGTGGTGGATGCAGGCGAATATGCCGTGCGCGGTTCGATCGTGGACATTTTTCCGTCCGGTCTGGAACAGGGCCTGCGGCTGGACTTCTTCGGTGACGAACTGGAAAGTTTGCGGACCTTCGATCCATCGACGCAAACCAGCACGGGCATTTTGAAGTCGCATCTGCTGCTCCCGGCCAGCGAGGCATTGCTGGACGATGACAGCATCAAACGCTTCCGCGGACGCTATCGCGAAATGTTCGGCGCGACCGCGACGCAGGACCCGCTTTACGAGGCGGTGAGCGAGGGGCGGAGGCTGGCGGGCATGGAACATTGGCTCCCTCTGTTCGAAGACCGCCTCGTTGCGCTGTTCGAACATCTCGGCGACGACGATCTCGTGCTTGCCGATAGCGGCGCGTTCAAAGCGGTCGAGGAGCGGCTGAAGGATATTACGGACTATCATCAGGCCCGCCAGCATGCCGCAGGACAGGCGGCTGGAAACTATCGTCCGCTCGGCGCCAATGCGCTTTATGTCACACGCGACGAATTCGATGACCGTATTTGGGAATGGCCGATCCACCGAGTGGGTATTTTCGCGGAACCCGAAAGTCCGACGTCGATCGATTTCGGTTTTCAATCCGCCCGCGATTTTTCAGCCGAGCGTGCGCGCGGCGATAATGTATACGAAGCCGCCGAGACGCATTTTCGGGCAGTTTCCGCAAAAAAGAAAAAATCCCTTCTTGCGACCTATTCCGAAGGCAGCCGGTCGCGCATCGTATCCGTTCTGAGCGAAGCGGGCGCCAAAGTCGGTATGGCGGAAAGCTGGCAGGAAGCACTGGGCATCGCGGCCAAAGGCCAGACGGCTGCCATGGTATTACCCCTCGACAGCGGTTTTACGAATGAAGAGATTGATCTTGTTACCGAACAGGATATTCTGGGCGACCGGCTCGTCCGCCGGAAGAAGCGGCGCAAGGATGCCGATGCGTTTCTGGCCGAATTGCAGGCGCTCGGACGCGGCGATTTGGTCGTACATACCGAACATGGCATCGGCAAATATCTCGGGCTGGAACCGATCACCGTCGGCAGGAGCCAACACGATTGCGTCATGCTGGAATATCACGGCGGCGATAAGTTGTATATTCCGGTCGAGAATATCGACGTTCTGACACGCTACGGCTCTTCGGAAGAGGCGGTTCAGCTCGATCGGTTGGGCGGCGAAGCCTGGCAGAAACGTCGCTCGCGTTTGAAGGAACGCATTCGCGCGATCGCGGGCGAATTGATGAAGGTCGCGGCCGAGCGCGCGTTGAAGAAAGCGCCGGTTCTGGAAGCGGACGGCTCCGCCTACAACCAGTTCGTCGACAAATTTCCGTGGTCGGAGACGGACGATCAGGATCGCGCGATATCCGATGTGTTGCGCGATCTTGAAAGCGGGAGACCGATGGACCGCCTGGTCTGCGGCGATGTTGGCTTCGGCAAGACGGAAGTGGCGCTACGCGCAGCCTTCGTCGCCGCGATGAACGGGCAACAGGTGGCGATCGTTGCGCCGACCACTTTGCTGGCCCGGCAGCATTTTACGAATTTTAGCGACCGCTTTGCCGGGTTCCCGCTCGAGGTCGGTCGTCTTTCGCGCCTCGTCCCGCCAAAAGAGGCGAAAGAAACTCGCGAGGCGTTGGAGGCAGGCACGATGGATATCGTGGTCGGCACGCATGCGATCCTGTCGAAAAATACGCAGTTCAAGGATCTGGGCCTCGTCATCGTGGATGAGGAACAGCGGTTCGGCGTAACGCATAAGGAGAAGCTGAAACAGCTGCGCGCCGATGTGCATATGCTCACCCTGACCGCCACGCCCATTCCCCGTACGTTGCAAATGGCGATGACCGGCCTGCGCGAATTGTCGACCATCCAGACGCCACCGGTCGACCGGCTGGCCGTGCGGACTTACGTCATGGAATGGGACGATATGGTCATGCGCGAGGCCTTGCTGCGGGAACATCATCGCGGCGGGCAAAGCTTCATCGTCGTTCCCCGCATCGCCGATATGCCGGATCTGGAAGAATGGCTGAAGGAATTCGTGCCGGAGGTGAAGTTCATCAGCGCGCATGGTCAAATGTCCCCGACCGAAGTCGAAGAACGCATGAGCGCCTTTTACGAAGGGAAATACGAAGTTCTTCTGTCGACCACCATCGTCGAAAGCGGGCTCGATATTCCCAGCGCGAATACGATCATTATCCACCGTGCCGACCGGTTCGGTCTGGCGCAGCTATACCAGCTTCGCGGCCGTGTCGGGCGATCGAAATTGCGCGCCTACTCTTACCTCACCTATCCGCGAAATCAGCAATTGTCGGAGATTGCGGAGAAGCGTCTGAAAGTCCTTGGCGATCTCGACAGTCTGGGCGCGGGGTTCCAGCTCGCCAGCCATGATCTAGACATTCGCGGCGCGGGCAATCTGCTGGGTGACGAGCAATCCGGCCATATTCGCGAAGTCGGTTTCGAACTTTACCAATCCATGCTCGAGGATGCGATCCTGGCGGCAAAAGCGGGCGAGATGGGGCTGGAAGCGAAGCCGGAAACGGTCAGCCCACAAATCACCGTCGATGCGCCTATTATGATTCCCGAAGATTACGTGCCCGACCTCGCCGTTCGCATGGCGCTCTATCGCCGTCTCAACGATGCGCGCGACAAGGCCGAGATCGAGGCGATGGCGGCCGAAATGATCGACCGCTTCGGCCCCTTGCCCGACGCGACCGCCAATCTCGTCCGCCTAATCGAGATCAAGCATCAGGCCATTGCCGCCAACATCGCCAAGATCGATGTCGGTGCGCGGGGCACGCTTGTCAGTTTTCACAAGGACGATTTCCCTGATGGTCCTGGCCTTATTGCCTATGTCGATCGGCTTAAAGGAACGGCGCGGTTAAGGCCGGATATGAAACTGGTAATCGACCGCGTTTGGAACGATCCGCAATCGCGCCTCAATGGTCTATTCCAACTGACAAAAGGTCTAAGTAACGTTGCGAAACGCACGCAGAAAAAGCAAAAGGCGTCAGTCGGCTAGCCGTTCGGCAAATTCCTGCGGCGACAAAGGTTTGGCGCATAGAAATCCCTGATAGAACTGCACGTTTTCTTGTAGTAAAACAGCATGCTGTTCCTCGCTTTCGACGCCCTCCGCGATTGTCGCCAGATCGAGCGCCCCCGCCATGGCGATGATGGCGCGCAAGATTGCAAGATCGCGTACATCGCCCGCGATACCGTTCACCATCGACCGGTCGAGCTTGATTGCATCCAACGGTAGCAGTTTAAGGTAGCTGAAATTGCAGAAACCGGCCCCGAAATCATCGAGTGCAATACGGACGCCGGTGTCCCTTAAAATCTGTAACTGTGATGCCGCCGCCGTCAGATCGTCGAGTAGAACATGCTCGGTAATTTCCAGAGTAACACGGGTCGCATCGAAACCGCTACATTCGATCAGCGCAAGCATCTCGCGCCCGAAACTCGGCGCGGCGAGATCGGCGGGGGTGACATTGATCGAAAGGCGCAGATATGGCGGCCAACTTGCCGCCGTCGCCAACGCTTTGGCGGCGATATGTCGGGAAAGCTGCGCGACATGGTCCGTCCGGTCGGCAATAATGAATAGCTGCTTCGCCCCGATCAAACCAAGCTCGGGATGTTGCCATCTCGCCAAAGCTTCCGCACCGATCCATGCTTCATCCTTCAGCGCAATTTGCGGCTGTAAGAAAATTTCGATTTCGTCCCGATCGATCGCAGCCAGCAGGTCGGCATCAACCATCGCGCTGCGCTTTCCCGGAACCGTCAGGCTATCATCGGCCCACAATACCCGGCGGCTATGCTGTCCTTGACCCTGTTCCAGCGTTTCGGCCAGCCGGTCGAGAATAAGCGACGAACTTTCGCCGCCGGTCGGCTGCATCATCGCAATGCGAGGCCACAGGCGCACCATGTTTGCGATGCCCAGTTCCGCGATCGGAAGCGCGATGGCGTCGGCCAGTGCCTCCGCCAACCACTGCCAGCGTTCGCGGCTACAGGCCTCATGCGCGGCAAGCAGGAACTTTCCCCCACCCAACCTGGCCACCAGCCTTTCGCTATCTTCCAATTCATCCTGCGCGAAATGCTGAATGCGCTGCGCAATTACTGTCAATGCGCCGTCGCCGGCGGCCTGACCGTACGCCAAATTGACTGTGTCGAACCGCCCCAGCCCCAACAACATGACATGCACGGGGGCATTCTCGCCCTGCCCCTGCGCATCCGCTTGCCATGCGGACAATGCCGTATGCACGGCATCGGGACCGACCAACCCCGTTAGCCCGTCCCGTCCTCCGCGGCTTTCGAAATTCACAACATCGGGCATAGGGTTCCTTAAGCGAATTTCGCCGTCATCAATGACGCCTGATACCATGCGTTGCCAAATGGCACAGCCACCAATAGAACCCCACAGCACGGAAATGGAAGCTGCGGGATATTGGGGATAAAGACACCCATCCCTCCGCAGCGATTATGGGGGAAGTGGTTTGCAGGCCAATCACGGCTTAAAGAAACTTGCTCTGGCAATTTCGGACACGGCGCAGGCGCAGGATACTGCGAAAGAACTCCGCGACGCGCATGATTGGGTCGCGGTGGAGGAGGCCGACGCGGTTGTAGCCTTGGGCGGCGATGGTTTCATGCTGCACACGCTGCACGCGATGCTCGACGCGGGGCGCATCATCCCCACATATGGCATCAATCGTGGCACGGTCGGATTTCTGATGAACCGCTACCGCTCCGGCGTAAAACTGCTCGAAAAGATCAATCGGACGCGGCGCATTGCAATAGCTCCGCTGCGCATGGAAGCCGTGACGCAGGACGGGGAACGGCATGTCGAATGCGCTATCAATGAAGTGTCTTTGTTACGTGAAACGCGGCAGACGGCGAAGCTGGAGGTGCTGGTCGACGATCGCGTTCGGATAAAAGAACTGGTCGGTGATGGAGTATTAGTGGCGACGCCCGCCGGATCGACGGCCTACAACCTTTCGGCCAACGGCCCGATCCTGCCGCTGGATTCGCAATTGTTGGCGCTTACACCCATCAGTGCGTTCCGCCCCCGCCGATGGCGCGGTGCGATCCTGCCCGATCGGTCTACTATCCGTTTTCGCGTGAACGAGCCATCTAAGCGCCCTGTTGCCGCCGTGGCGGATCAGAAGGAAGTTCGCGACATAGCCGATGTCAGCGTCGAAATTGCCAGCGACCAGACATTGACCCTGTTATTCGATCCCGGCCATTCGCTGGACGAACGCATCGTGTCGGAACAATTCGTCATCTGACCGGTATCGGCAATGCAACGCGAGGCTTGCCAAACAAATGCGCGCCGAATATACGCGCATTTCTGTCGTGAGGCTTCACGGCGTAAGGGCTGTTCCCCGATAGCTCAGCGGTAGAGTAGGTGACTGTTAATCACTTGGCCGTTGGTTCGAATCCAACTCGGGGAGCCACCTTTTCTTCATGTGCGAACATGCGAATGGCGCGGGATTGTCTCCCGCGCCTTTTTCGTATGGTCCGCCGACGCTGCCGCTTACCGCGCCGCCCCGTGACAATGCTTATATTTGCTGCCCGAACCGCAGGGGCATGGCGCATTCCGGCTGATGTCCTGTCTGGCATAGGGAT
This sequence comes from Pontixanthobacter sp., assembly GCA_049682975.1. Classification (GTDB taxonomy): domain Bacteria; phylum Pseudomonadota; class Alphaproteobacteria; order Sphingomonadales; family Sphingomonadaceae; genus Pontixanthobacter. Next base: position 10,515 of record JBAUIN010000300.1, read on the forward strand.
TGTCCTGATTTACCCCTCCCGGACTAGCCGCCGCGCGCGGGCTCCCGGCGAGCGAGCCGAAGGTTTCCGCCTGGCGCGACGAACCGTCGCCATCGTTCGAATTGTCGAGCCCGGTCAGCGGATCGATATGCCCCGTCAGAAAATCGGGCAAATCCGGCAATTGCGGCTTGGCAGGCTGCTGCGTGCGCAATTCGCTTTTGAGCAGAATGCTCGTGATATCTTCCCGCAGCGTGTCAAGCATCTGACCGAACAGGCCGAATGCTTCCTGCTTATATTCGTTGATCGGCTGTTTTTGCGCGTGCGCGCGCAGGAAAACCACCTGACGCAGAGCATCCAGCGTGGCGAGATGTTCTTTCCAGTGATGGTCCAACCGTTCGAGCAGGATGGACTTTTCTACACGCGTCCAGATTGCCGGATCGGCTTCCGCCATCTTGCGGTCCATAATGGCGCTGGACTGTTCGATCAGGCGCTCTTCGATAATTTCCGGTTCGACCGTATCCTCTTCCAGCCATGCGTCGATCGGCACGTTCAGCCCGAGCACTTCCGTGACGCGTTCCTTCAAACCGGCGATGTCCCATTGTTCGGGATACGATCCGGGTGGGCACGCTTCGGTCACGATCGCATTGATCGTATCGTGCCGCATATCGACGACGACATCGCCGACCGCCTCGCTGTCCATGATTTCCGCACGCTGTTCGTAGATGACTTTGCGCTGGTCGTTCATCACGTCATCATATTCGACGACCTGTTTGCGCACGTCGTAATTGCGCGCTTCCACCTTCTTCTGCGCCGTTTCGATGGCTTTCGACAGCCATTTGGAGCCGATCGCTTCGCCATCTTCAAGGTTGGAGTTCATCATGCGGCTGAACAATGTGTCCGGGCCAAAAATGCGCAGCAAATCGTCTTCGAGACATAGGTAGAACCGGCTGAGACCCGGATCGCCCTGACGCCCGGAGCGCCCGCGTAACTGGTTGTCGATCCGGCGGCTTTCATGGCGTTCGGTAGCCAGAACGAATAGGCCGCCAGCTTCCTTCACTTTCTCGCGTTCGGCGGCGACTTCTTCCTCGATGCGTGCGATCGCCGCATCCCGCTCCGGCCCATCGGCCATATCTCCTACTTCGTCCTCGGTGCGAAATTCGACGTTGCCGCCGAGCTGAATATCGGTGCCTCGACCGGCCATGTTGGTCGCGATCGTTACCGCACCCAGCCGCCCCGCCTGTGCTACGATATGCGCCTCTCGTTCATGGAAACGAGCGTTCAAGACCTCGTGCTTGACGCCTTCCTTGTCGAGAAATTGGGCGAGCAATTCGGATTTCTCGATCGATACCGTACCGACAAGGACCGGCTGACCGATCTCGTTCTTTTCCCGAATGGCCGCGGCGATCGCCTTGAACTTATCCTGCGTATTCTTGTAAAATTCGTCGTCTTCGTCGATCCGGCGAACGGGTTTGTTCGTCGGTATCTCCACGACATTCATTTTGTAGATGTCCCAGAACTCGGACGCTTCGGTCGCGGCGGTACCGGTCATGCCGGACAGTTTGGGATACATGCGGAAATAGTTCTGGAACGTGATCGAGGCCATCGTCTGGTTCTCGGGCTCGATCTTGACGCCTTCCTTGGCCTCCGCCGCCTGGTGCAATCCGTTCGACCAGCGGCGGCCGTCCATCATGCGTCCGGTAAATTCATCGATGATGACGACTTTCTCGTCCTTCACGATGTAATCGGTATCGCGTTTGAACATGTGAACCGCCTTCAGCGACTGGTCCAGATGATGCACGATCTGCGTATTCTCAACGTCGTAGAGATTATCGGTTTCGAGTAAGCCGCGTTCGATAAGCAGCTTCTCGATTTCCTCCGTGCCGTCTTCCGTCAGACCGATATTCTTGGTCTTTTCATCCTTGTCGTACCAGTCTTCGGGGATTTCCTTCACGATGGCGTCGATCGCGACATACAGATCGGTCTTATCCTCTGTCGGGCCCGAGATAATCAGCGGTGTACGCGCTTCATCGATCAGGATGGAATCGACCTCATCGACGATCGCGTAATTGAAGGGGCGCTGCACCATCTGTTTCTTATCGTGCTTCATATTGTCGCGCAGGTAGTCGAAGCCGAATTCGTTGTTGGTGCCGTAGGTTATGTCGGACCCGTAAGCCTCGCGCCGCTCATATTCACCCAAATTGGGCACGATTACGCCGACACTCAGGCCCATCCAGCGATAGAGCTGCCCCATCCATTCCGCATCGCGACTGGCGAGGTAATCATTGACGGTAACGACATGGACACCCTTCCCCTCGACCGCGTTAAGATAGGTCGCGAGCGTGGCGACCAGCGTCTTACCTTCACCCGTACGCATTTCGGAGATTTCCCCGCGATGCAATACGATGCCGCCGACCATCTGCACATCGAAATGCCGCATTCCCAGAACGCGCACGGAAGCCTCGCGCACGGTGGCGAAAGCTTCGGGCAGAATATCGTCGAGGGTCTGCCCATCGTTTAGCGCGGCACGAAACTTGTCGGTCTGCGCCTGCAATTCCTCGTCGCTGAGCGCCTGAATTTGCGGCTCTAGATCGTTGATCTGGGCGACGATCTTGCCGAGCGATTTGATGTAGCGATCATTGGCCGAACCAAAAACAGATTTGACGAGTGCATTGAACATGAAAGGGCTTTCGGAAAATATGAGTTTTAACTGCGGTCTTTGCGATCATCGCTAAAGCATCGCGCGTGTCTAAGTGCGGTTTGAAGCGAACCTGCAGGCGCGTTCTCTATTCCAATGCGCGATCGGCACGAAGCCATACAGTAAGCGCCGTGTGCGACTGAATGTCGGCTGCGGAGATTGCGTAATCGGCATTATCGGCGGCAGCTGAGATAGCGCAGGTAACACCGTTATGGGTCACGACATTGTTTACGGGCGTGCAACAACCATCGGAAGACGCTTTTTCGCAAACCTGCTCGAACTGCGCGGCTTCTAACGAAGCCCCGGACGCGAGGAAGCCCGATAACAAAGCAAGAAATGTAAGCAGACGCCGCATGGCCATCACATAAGTATTCCGCGCTGCAAGGTAAACCTCGAACGTGGCGGTTTCGAAGACGTTCGCTTATTCCGGCGGAACGTCTTCGACCGTCGTAATCGACTTTTGCACCACTTGCTTGCGCACCGGTTCGCCAAAATCGTTTGTGTAAGGTTCAATCCTCGAATCTAGCACATATAAGCAGTAATCTTGTTCTTCGGACGCAGACAGATTGGTTTGCGAAAGTTTACAGAACGATACTGAACCATCTTTCTCGTATATGACGGTAATTGTACTTTCGTAAGATCCCGGTCCAGGTTGCCGGTTTGGAATTTGCCATCGAACTGCATTGTCCCATGTGCTTTCGACAGGGGCACCGTCAACGCCCCGCGCGGGTTCGAATTTCGCGCGTTGTAGAAGTAGTTTGCATGTAGTTTCGTCGAGATCGACGGATCCGCTGCTTTCTGTGATAGCGCATTCGGTCGCCGATCCGGAGGCATCCACGACCAGAGAGAAACGGCTGATGCCCTCGCGATCTTCTCGTAAGGCAGAAGGAGGATAATCCTTGGATGACGCCCATAATCCCGGGCTGCCGATCGGCGTGGGTTCCAACGCCTCCGATGGTTCGGTATCGCCGTCCTGCGCATTGGACGAGGTGGCGAATAAAAGGAGCGGTAAGATGGCGGACAAAAATCGTGTGCGATGCATTCCGATGAGTTTGCGGATGCGGTAACGAATGTAAAGTCCGCATAACTCTTGCCGCTCCAAACGGCGTATCATATCGGGGCGTATGGACCTTGCACGCTCTCCTCTCGCTTATCCATTTCCTGAGATGCCGACGATCGACGGGGTTACGCTTTGTGTTGCGCGGGCGGGTTATAAAAATTGGGATCGCTGCGATCTTACATATATCGAACTTTGCAAGGGTACCACGGTAGCGGGCGTGTTTACGCAAAGCGCCTGCCCATCGGCAGAGGTGGAGATGGGACGCGCCAGTTTGGCGAACGGCACGGCACGGGCATTGATCGTCAATGCGGGCAATTCCAACGCCTTTACCGGGCAGGAAGGGCGTGAGGCAGTCGATCAGATCGTTGCGCAGGTCGGCGATCATCTAGGGTGCGCGCCGCAGGATGTGTTCGTATCCTCCACCGGCGTGATCGGGGTGCCTTTGCCGAAAGATAAAGCACGCGAAGGTGTGGCCAAGGCCTTTACCGCCAAGCCGTGCGGGTGGGAGGATGCCGCGAAGGCTATCGGAACGACCGACACTTTTACGAAGGGTGCGACTTCTTCCGCTGTGCTAGGCGACACGACCGTGCATTTTTGCGCGATTATCAAGGGCAGCGGCATGATCGCGCCCGATATGGCGACGATGCTGGGATACATATTTACCAACGCTGCTATCGATCCGGCCTTCCTTCAGACACTTTTGGCGCAGGCGAATGCGAAGACTTTTTCCTGTATCACCGTGGACAGTGACACCTCGACGAGCGACACGGTGCTGGCTTTTGCGACAGGCAAAGCAGGCAATGCCCGCCTTACATCGTTCGACGATCCCGGCGCGGACGCCTTCGCCGCCGCCTTGCACGACGTCTGCCGTCAGCTTGCGCAGATGGTCGTGCGCGATGGCGAAGGGGCGCAAAAGTTCATCGAGATCGCCGTGACCGGCGCGAAGGACGATGCAAGCGCCCGCATCGTCGCGCTGTCCATTGCCAATTCCCCTCTTGTGAAAACTGCCATCGCGGGGGAGGATGCGAATTGGGGCCGTATCGTCATGGCCGTGGGTAAAGCGGGCGAACCGGCGGACCGGGATACGCTCTCCATCGGCTTCGGCGGCCATTGGGCAGCGCGCGATGGTCGGGCGATTGCAGATTTCGACGAAGCCCCGCTGGTCGCACATCTGCGCGGGCAAGAAGCGTCCGTGCAAGTCGATCTGGGTATTGGAACGGGCCGCGCGACCGTTTGGACGTGCGACCTCACGCATGGTTACATCGCGATCAATGCGGACTATCGGTCGTGAGCGCGTTGAACCGCGAAATGCTGGCTTTAATGCGCCATGTCGCGCGCATGGCCATCATGCCGCGCTACCGTAATCTGCGCGAAGAGGATGTCAGCGAGAAGGCCAAGGACGATTTCGTCACCATCGCCGATCGAGAGGCGGAGGAAATGCTGAGCGAAGGACTGGCGCGCCTGTCGCCCGATCTCGCCATCGTCGGTGAAGAAGCGGCGCATGATGATCCGGCCATTATGGATCGATTGTCGCGCGATTGCTGGATTATCGACCCGATCGACGGCACCACGAATTTCGCTAAAGGCATCGGCCATTTCGCCATAATGATAGCCCGCGCCGAAGGGGGATTGGCGCAGGATGGATGGATATACGACCCCCGTCGCGATCGTCTGTGCCATGCAAGTCGCGGTATCGGCGCGTTTATCGACGGCGAGCCGGTTTTTGCCAGATCGAGCGGTGCGCAGCCGCCTCGATTGGCGGCGATGACGCGATATATGCAAACCCCACAACGCGCCCTGTTCGAGGCGGAAATCGCGCCGCATTATGAATTGGCCGACGCACCGGGCTGTGCGGCGGAACAATATCCGCTAACCGTACTTGGCAAACACGATCTGGCAATTTACGAACGGACTTTGCCGTGGGACCACGCGGCCGGGGCATTGTTTCTGAATGAAGCGGGCGGTGTGTGTCTACGCCCCGATGGTTCGCCCTATACCGTCGATAGTGGGCGCAAAGGCATGATCGGCGCAGCTGATCGCGATCTGTTCGATGAACTGGCCGAACGATTGCTGGCGGCAGGCTACATGCCCGCCGCCGATTAAGTTACAATTCGCCTTCGAGCCACTGCTTCAATTGGTTCTTCGGACGTGCGCCCTGCAGTTCCGCCGTCTTTTCGCCGTTCTTATACAAAGCGAGGAACGGAATACCCTGTACGCCCAATTTTCCTGGCGTATCGGTGTTCTCCATAATATCCATCTTCGCGATAGTGACCTGATCCGCCATCTCGTCGCTGATTTCTTCCAACGACGGTCCGATCATTTTACACGGCCCGCACCATTCGGCCCAGAAATCCACCAGTACCGGCTTGTCCGCATCCAGCACTTCGTTTTGAAAAGTCGCGTCGGTGACGTTGATCGTGGCCATATTATATCTCCTATTGTTGCCCACCTATCTAAGGCGGCTGTCGGTTCACTCAACGGGTGAACGGGCAAACCTTTCCTGCGTGTCCGACAATCGCGGTTTGCTCGTTTTCAACAACGCCGATGGAATCGCGATGAGTTGCGGGGTGTGGGTATAGAGCAGCGCGGCCTCGATCGCTCGATCCGGGTAGATCTGCGAGAGCGCCGCGACATAGGCTGCCATCTGGCGTACGGTTGTGGGCGGCACTTCCGACAGAGCGGTGGGTGGGCGGCGAGCGGTCTTGAAATCGACCACCATCATTCGGTCGTCGGTAATCAGCAGCCGATCCGCGACGCCAGCGATCACCTGCCCATCAACCGTCGCCGCCAATGGCACCTCAGCCAAGGCATCGGGGCCGAAGATCGCGGCAAACTCCGGCTCATTCAACACGGTAAGGGCGGACGTAATCATTTCCGCGCGCTGACTTTCAGAAAGCATGTCGGCTCGTCGTTGCAACCATTCATGTGCCCGCGCAGCGCGATCTCCGGGAATGATATCGGGCAGCCGTTCGAGCAATGCGTGGATCCATACACCGCGCTGCGCCGCGAAGCCTGCATCGCCAGGCTGCATCGGCGGGTCGGCTGACAGATCTTCTCCGGCGGCGGACGGCGCGAGTGGACGCGGGGGGCGCGGTTCGGGGCCGATCGGTGTCGTTGCCCATTTCGGCATCGTATCCTCACGGTCTATGTTCGAGGCCGCGCGCTCCTGAACAACCGGCGGCGGACGCTGCCCCCAAACGTGCCGTTCGCCGAAATGTTCGTCCGTTTGCGCAGGGTCGTCCATCAGCGGTTTCAATCGCGCATACCAGCTATCGGCTGCCGGCTCCTCCTCCCGCTTGCCCAACGCGCCGCCGATAAACAGCGCTTCCTCCGCACGGGTCATGGCGACATACAGCAACCGCCAATGTTCCTGTCGTTCCTCGAATGCGGCGGCGGCTTCTGCTTCGATTATCGGCGTGATTTTTTCCGCGTTGCGCAAGGCAGGGATCGGAATTGCTCGATCATGCGCGATACCCCCGGCCGGATCGCTATCCGGTAGTGTAACACCGCGCGTTCGGGCCGCATCCGGATCGCCCGTCGCATCGGCCAATATGACGATGGGTGCCTGCAGGCCCTTGGAACCGTGCACGGTCATCACGCGAACCAGCCCCTCGGCTGCGCCGGCCTCCCGCTTCAGTTCCCCCTCACCAGCGTCGAACCAGCGGATGAACTCCTGCAGGCTGGGCGTGTGCGATGCGGCAAAGGCAAAGGCGGCATTCAACAATTCATCGATCGGATCGTTCGCTTCCCGCCCCAAACGCGCGATCAGCTTTTTGCGGCCCTGCCACGGCCCGATCAGTATCCAATGCAACAGCGCATGCGGCGGTTCGTAATCCGCGATGCGCAGCAGGTCCCGCAATCGGTCAGCGGTATCGCGAACGAATGCATTCTCGTTCTTGCGCAGATGATCCCACAGGCGTGTATTCGCGTCGCGAAAGCCATGATCGAGCAAGTCCTGCTGCGCCCATCCGATCAGCGGCGATACAAGTAAATTGGCAAGCGTCAGATCGTCGAGCGGCTGCGCGACAAAGCGAATGCCCGCCATCAGGTCTTTAACCGCCAGCGGCGCACCCAGCCTCAGCCGGTCCACTCCGGCAACCGGAACACCGACAGCGTGCAGGCGCGCGACGATCAGACCCGCCAGTTCGCGGCGTTTGCGCACCAGCACCATAATGTCGCCCGGCCCGGCATTGCGCGCCTTGCCCTTGGCTAAAGGATAGCCATCGCGAAGCCATTCGGACACCTGAGCGGCAATTCGGTCCGCCATTCGCCGCTCCGGCTCTGAAATCCAGGTTTCCGCGTCTTCGGCATCGTTCGAATGGTCGGCGTTGTCGGCATCATCCTGCCGACTGTCGACGGGTTGCCATAGCACGACTTCGCCGGGGCGGTCGTCACCGATATGCGGCTCGGGATCGTCGACCAGGCCGAAATTTTCCGGTCCGACGCGCGCGATGGCTGCGTCCACGAAATCCAGCACGGGTTGCGCAGTTCGGAACGATCGGCCAAGCCCCAGACTGCGCAATTCGCGCGCACGAACAGGCTCGCGCAATTTGGCGGCATTCGCAGCGGCATCGGCCATCTGTTCGCGGAAATGCTTTCGAGCGATTTCGAAATTCTCGGGGCTCGTGCCCTGAAAACGAAAGATCGCCTGTTTGTAATCACCGACCACGAAGATCGTGCGCAACTTGCCATCGCGCTGCCCCTTGCCGACGAAAAAGTCATCGGTCAGCGCGCGGATTATCGACCATTGCGCTTCGTTGGTGTCCTGGGCTTCATCGATCAAAATGTGGTCGAATTGCCGATCCAGCTTGTACCTAATCCAGTCCGCAACGTCCGCGCGCGACAATAAAGCGGCGGCGCGGCGGATCTGATCGTCGAAATCGATAAGCCCTTCGCGTTCCTTCGCCGCTTCCCACCGCAGCGCAAACCGCCGCCCGATACGCAGCGCGGGGGCGAGCCATTCGACCAATGCCAATGCTTTCTGCAAGGCGCGAACCACGTCTACCGATTGTCGCACCCGATTGGCGGCGAAAGCGTAGCCGTCATCGAGCTTTTCCAGCGATTTGAGCGCGCGCGGATCGCCCTTCTGCACGAAAAGCGCGGTTTCCAAATCGTTCAATCGCGCCGCGCGTTCTTCGATCGTCGCGCCGAGCCACGATGTGATCGCATCGGCGGAGGCAAGACCCGTCTTCGTGCCCCATCGCGCATTCGCGGCCGAGCACTGCTGCAAAGCCGTGACATCGAACTGCGCATCGGAACACAGGGTCGCCACGTCGGCCGGCCCGGCATCGGCGCGCAAACCCAGCAATTGCCGCAGGCGCGGTTCCAGATCATTTTGCCATGCGCCCTGCCCGAACCATACCTCGCGCGCAGCCGCGCAACGCATCAGCCATGCGCGTGCCCCGTCCGCCCCCATTCGGATGCTGAGCATCGAAAGCGCGTCCAGCAATTGCGTCTCGCCCGAATTTTCCCATTCGACCAGCATGTCGGCCAAGGTGCGATGCGCGAGCAGTTCACGATCGCGATCCTCCATTGCACGCGTACCGGGCATCAACCCTGCTTCTTCGGGAAACGCCGCAAGCAGCCATTGCGCAAAGGCATGAATCGTATCGATCCGTAATCCGCCGCCGGGGCAATCGAGTACGCTTGCAAACAGGCTGCGCGCGCGATCCTTCGTCGCATCGTCTACAGGCGCGCCGATTGCCAGCAGATCCGCACCCAACGCTTCCGGCTTCATCCGCACCCAGTTCGCCAGCACATCGTTGATCCGTGTGGCCATTTCGGCGGCCCCTGCCTTGGTGAAGGTGAGGCACAAAATTTGCGACGGATCGACATCGCGTCTCAGCAGTAGGCGCAATACGCGCGCGGACAAAACCTGCGTCTTGCCGGTTCCGGCGGAAGCGGAAAGCCATACGCTGTCCTGCGGATCGACCGCCGCGATTTGATTATCTTTTAATGGAAAAACCGCGCCGCTCACGTGTCGCGCCCCATCCATTCATCGAGCCGCATCAGTTGGTCGAATGTGGAATAGACAGTCGCATCCGGATTCAGCCGTGCTGTGAACGGAGCGTCGCCGAGAATCCATGTGTCGAGGGCATCGGAAAGATATTCGCGCGCGCGCGGAACAAACTCATCCGCGACAATTCCGCTTCTCTTGCCGCCTTCGCGGATTGGTGTGGCAACATATCCGAAGCCTGTTTCGCTCGCGTCCGATTTGGCCAGCGACCAATATTCGAACCGGCTTGCAGTGCCGGAAAGGTTTTTGAACGCGCCCCGCTCCGCCATCAGACCGATCGTCCCAAGCTGCAGCGCATACCCCGCCTCGACCTCTCGCCCCGTCGGTGGGCCTCCGGTCTTGTAATCGACGATGGCAAGGGTTCCGTCGGCCATGCGATCGATGCGATCGGCCTTCCCGAAGATTTCGACGCCGCGCATTTCCATCGAACCCCATTCCTCGATCGCGGCGGGCTTTCGGTCCTCGGCCCGATCGACTTGCTGTTCCACCCATTCCAGCGCACGCATCAGGCGGGGCTGCCATAGAGCGCGCATGAGCGGATGGGCGTGCATTTGCTGCAAGACCTCCAAGGAAATATCCGCCATCGATCGATCGGATTTGTGCCAGCGTTCGAGTATTTCGTGCGCGACGGTGCCCCGCCATGCTGCGGATGGTTCCGCATCCAATGCATCGAGTTCGCGCAGGCCCAGAATGGCACCGGCATAGAATTGATACGGATCGGACCGCAGCCGGTCGAGGGCGGTGACGCTGATCCGTTGCCGCCGCTGTTCCGCCGACGGGCGCAGTTCGGGCCGCTTATAAGGAGGTGCGGGTGGCGCATCGTCGATCGCACGGGCGAGCTCGACCGCTTTCGTTTCCCGGTGCCGATCGATAAGATCGCGACCCAATAGGGCTTTGACACGCAGTAGGAAGCGCGAGGGTATAGCGGGCCCTGCCGCATCACGATCCGACCGGCTCAATACCACTTCGGGCGCACCGAGCGCTGCGGCAAGATCGTGCGCCGACAACCCGATTCGGAAGTCGCCACCCGGCACACCGAGCGCACGCAGGACAGCAGGTGCAAGCAGAGGATCGACCGCCGGTGCCGCAGGCCAACTTCCCTCGTTCAGCCCGGC
>JBAUIN010000301.1:0-7095 GCA_049682975.1 Pontixanthobacter sp.
TCGCCCGGCGGCACTACGTCGAGATGCCCGGCAAAGGCGAAATGTTTGGAACCCGGCGGCCCTGCCCGAATGGCGAACAGGTTTTCGACCGGCGCTTCGTCGCTGCCCGTCGGCCCATCGCCGCGGGTGAATCGATGCACGGCAAACCCCAGCGGTGCCAGCATCGATTCCATCGCATCGAATACCGCGCCGGTCGCGGGCGTGACGCTGGGTGCGGCGATCAATTGCTTGGCAAACTCCAACGCGTTGCTCATCGCCGGTCCTCCGGTTCGGGCAGCGGACCGGTTTCGAAGGCCCGATCCAACAGCGCCGCCATCCGCAACCCCGCCTGCCGGATGCGCCGCTGTGCGATCGGCACGGCGCGTTCGATATCGTCCTGCGTCAGCGCCGTTTCATCGGGCAGGTCTATGGCACACGGGTCGTCCACGTCGAAAGCGGTGGGATAGACAAAATCGCGCGCGGTCTGCCAGCTTTCGCGCCCCCAATCGGGCGCAGTCCCGCCACCAAATTCCGCCTGCTCCGCCGCGTCGTAACGCCGCACCATCGGTCCGTCGGTGGAAGTGATCGCCCGTTCCGCCAGCGCCCCGTCCCAAATTCGATGCAGGTTCATCCCCGGTACGATGCCGTAAGCTGCCGTGCGATCGTTGCCGCCGCGATCGCTCTTGTCGCCCGAATGCAAAGGCATGTGTATGTCGCCGACGAAATGCACCATGAATGCCAGCGCCTCCAGCCGGATCGGTGCGGGCAGGCTTTCATCGGCGAGCAGACGCTGGTTCCGTTCGATCTGCACGGTTACGCAATTGCCGCCGCTGCAATTGGCATAGGGATCGTAAGCCTCGCAGATCGGAGTCGTGCGATAATGCCATGCGGCGGTGTAGCCCCAACGCCAGCGGGTGCGGCGCACGCAATCGGGCCATACGGTCGCATCGGCCAGGCTGGTGAGCGGGCATTCCGGCGTACCCAGCTGCTTTTCGTAAGCGATCAGCCGCGCGATCGCCGCACGCGTTTCCGGCTTTGTATTTATGAGCGCGATTTCACCCGTCGTGCGATGGCCGAATGCGCCCCAGGCCAGCGCCGGGGCAGGCATCAGCGATCCTGCGACCAGCGCCGCAGCGATGCACAGCGCGATCAGTTTACGGCAGGCAATTGTTCGTATTGTTCGAGCACCCATTGCTCATCCTCCGCACTTTCCAGCCACTGCCGCATCCAGTCATGTTCCCACACAGCCTGCATGTAGCTTTGGGCGAAACCCGGCACACGTATGCCGTATGTTAGAAACCGGCTGACCACCGGCGCATAGAATATGTCCGCCGCGCCGAAGGTGCCGAACAGATATGGCCCGCCCTGCCCGAAGCGCGCACGCGCTTCCGCCCACAATTGCAGAATGCGCACGATGTCGTGCTTGCATTCATCGGTGATCGTAACCCCGTCGAACCGTTTGCGCATGTTCATCGGGCATTCGCGGCGGAGCGCCAGAAACCCGCTATGCATTTCGGCAACCATCGATCGCGCCATGCCCCGCGCGGTCTCGTCTTTCGGCCAGAACCGGTCGCGCCCGACCTTGTCGCCGCAATATTCCATGATCGCCAAACTGTCCCAGATGACGGTTTCGTCATCCCACAGGATCGGCACCTTGCCCGCGGGCATGATCTCGCCCGATTCCTTTTTCGCCGCCGCCCATTCTTCGCCGCCGATATTGACCAGGATTTCGTCGAAATGCAGGCCCGATTGTTTCAATGCCAGCCAGCCGCGCAGGGACCAGCTGGAGTAATTCTTGTTGCCGATAATCAGCTTCATTCGCTTGGCCTCGTTGTCCACCCCGATAGCGGTGTCCGCCCTAACCGTTCAGTCTGTCGCTGTCGATGCTGAACGGCAAAAGCGACGAAGTTGACACCGTGTCGCCTTTGCCAAGTGAGCCTTTATCATTATATATCAGTTTGTTGGAACGAAACGGGCTGGATGACACTTCGATGCTACCCCCCCCCGGGGGGCATGGCAGAAATTGCAACGCAGCAACCTTATCGTTCGCAATCATCGTGTAGGAAAGGCTGCGGCTTGCAGGCTGGGCGATCCTTCATGCTTTCACCGAAGTCGAGGCATTGGTATCGCATAGTCATGACCCTGCGCCCCTTCCACCTCGCCTTCCCCGTCCACGATCTCGCCGCTGCGCGAAACTTTTACGGCGGCACGCTCGGCTGCGCGGAGGGGCGGTCGTCGGAAAGCTGGATCGATTTTAGTTTCTACGGCCATCAGATCGTCTGCCATCTCGTCGAAGGCGCGCGGGAGGACGCGGCAACCAATCCGGTCGATGGACACGGCGTGCCCGTCCCGCATTTCGGCGTGGTGTTGACAATGCCGGATTGGGAGGCTCTGGCGGAGCGGCTGCGCGACGCGGGCACGGACTTCGCCATCGAACCGACCATCCGCTTCAGGGGCAAGCCGGGCGAACAGGCGACGATGTTCTTCCGCGACCCATCCGGCAACGCGCTGGAAATGAAGGCTTTTGCGGATGACGCGGCCCTGTTTGAAACCTGAACTTGACCCTGTGCGTCGATACCGCAAACCCAAATGTAAGGAACCCATATGGCGAACATTTTGCACCGCCCCGATTATTCGGGACTGAAAGCGGTGTTCATCAACACCACGCTTACTCCCTCACCCAAGGGCAGCCATACGGACACGCTTATGGATCTGGTTCGGGATATTATGCGGACCGCCGGGGTCGCGGTGCAATCCTACCGCCTTGTCGACCACGACATATCGCCGGGCGTATATCCGGACATGACGGATCATGGCTTCGCGTCCGACGAATGGCCCCCTATCGGCCGGGCGGTGAAGGACGCGGATATGCTCATCGTCGGGACACCGATATGGCTGGGCGAAATGTCGTCCGAATGCCGCAAGCTCATCGAACGGCTTTACGCGCATGGCGGGGAAACGAACGATAAGGGCCAATACGTCTTTTACGGCAAAACCGCTGGCGTGGTCGTCACCGGGAACGAGGACGGCGTGAAACATTGCGCCATGGGCGTACTGTATGCGCTCGCCCATATCGGATACCTGATCCCACCCCAACCCGATGCGGGATGGATCGGCGCGATCGGGCCCGGACCGTCCTATGGCGACGAAAAAGACGATGGAACACGCGTCGGTTTCGACAGCGAATTTACGGCGCGCAACGCGACATCCCTGGCGTGGAACCTGATGCATACGGCGCATATGCTGAAACAGGCGGGCGGGCTTCCCGCTTATGGCAACAGCCGCGATGCGTGGGATGACGGTAACCGGTTCGATGTGCCAAACCCCGAATATCGAAACTGAAAATTCGCTCGGACCCCCGCATTGCTTAATACTACGCTGCGGAGGGTCGCGGGTACCTATAGATTCTTCCACGGTGTTGGGCCGCAAGTCGAATAGTGACATTGCCAATGCTGGAATGCTGTTTGCTAGCTGCTCTTTATTAAATAGACGCAACGGTTTACGGGTCTTTCGGTAAAGAAGGGATCATCATGTTTGCCTCGCCGATTTCCTTGTCGAAGATTATGTTCGGAATATTCATAGTCGGCGTTCTTTCGATAGTCGCGCTGGCCGGGTTTGCCGATCCGTCTGTCATTCCGCGATTGATGCATGACCCGGCTATCATCGCGGACATTCACCCTCTGACCGGCGCCGTTTCCAGCCTGGGTGCCTTTTTATGGATGAGCACCGCCGCGATATGCGCATTTTCGGCTGTCGTGTTGACCGCCGATGAGCCGGGGCGATCCAGGGCTTTTCTGATATCCGTCGCGGCGATCAGCCTGTTTCTATGCTTCGACGATTTTTTCATGTTTCACGAATGGATTGCGAAATATAAGCTGGGCCTGCCGGAAACCGTGATCTTCGCCGGGCTCGGTGCGGCCGTACTGACGCATATTCTCTATTTTCGCGCGATCATCCAATCCCAATCCTACGGCATATTTCTATGTGCATTGGCTGCTCTCGGCATGTCGGTCGCGGTCGACATCTTGCCGTCTCCGTCCGGCCAGATCGCCGCGATATGGCGCGGATTCGCGGAAGATGGGTTCAAATGGATCGGGATCGGTTTGTGGACGTATTTTCATGTCGCGGCCGCTTATGGCCTCGTCAAACGATATGGGACGAGGATCGGTCCGGTGGACGGTAAAACGGATTAAACCCCCGCATCCCCCAGCACCGCGCCGCGTAGTTCGTCGATGCCCATGCCCTTTTCCGCACTGGTCAGATGCAGTTCGGGGAAGGCGGCGGGGTGTTTCGCCATTTCTTCCGCCGTACGGGTCGCCACCGCGTCCAAGGCGCTGGCTTTGATCTTGTCCGCCTTGGTCAGCACCACGCGGTAGCTGACGGCGGTTTCATCCAGCATCCGCATCATCTCGCGGTCGACATCTTTCAGCCCATGCCGCGCATCGACCAGCATCAGCGTGCGATGCAGCACCTGCCGCCCGCGCAGATAGGTCTTGATGAGCTTCTTCCATTGCTCGACCACTTTCAGCGGTGCCTTGGCGAAGCCGTAGCCGGGCATATCGACCAGCCGGAACAAAGTGGGGTCGCCCACTTCGAAGATGTTCAATTCCTGCGTCCGGCCCGGCGTGACAGAGGCGCGGGCGATCGCCTTGCGTCCGGTGATGGCGTTGAGCAGCGAGGATTTGCCGACATTGCTGCGTCCGCAAAAGGCGATTTCGGGCACGGTTGGTTCGGGCAGGAATTTGAGCTGCGGGGCGGATAGGAGGAATTCGACCCGGCCGGAAAACAACTTGGACGCGCGATGGATCAATTCGGCCCGCTCGGCCTCTTCCTGCGCGTCGAGTTCTTCCGGGCTTAATGCCTCCGTCATTGCGAGCGACCGAAGGTTGCGCGGCAATCCGAGGCGTCGCGCGCAGTCGCTCTGAATTGCCGCGTCGCTTCGCTCCTCGCAATGACGATCCTATAGATCACCCTTTCGCCTCCCGCGCAGCCGCGGCTTCCTTGTCCGCACGCTCCTTTTCCGCTGCGGCGCGAAGCTGCGGGTTCTTGGAATAAAGGTAGCTTTGCTGCGCCAGCGTCAGCACGTTGTTGGTGACCCAATATAGCAGCAGACCGGCCGCGAACGGCGCCATCACGAACATCAGCAACCAGGGCATGATGCCGAAAATCTGCTTCTGCACGGGGTCCATCGCGGTCGGGTTCATGCGGAAGGTCAGCCACATCGTCACGCCCAGCAGGATCGCCAATGGCCCGATCGCCAACAAGCTGGGAACCTCGAACGGCAGCAGTCCGAACAGATTGAGAATATGCGCCGGATCGGGCGCGGACAGATCGCGCAGCCACAAGGCGAAGGGCTGATGCCGCATCTCGATCGCCAGAATCAGCGTTTTGTACAATGCGAAGAAGATCGGGATCTGGATCAGGATCGGCAGGCACCCGGCCAGCGGATTGACCTTCTCCGTCTTGTATAGCGCCATGATCTCCTGCTGCTGTTTCTGCTTATCGTCCTTGTAGCGTTCCTGCAGGGCCTTCATTTTGGGCTGGATCGCCTTCATCGCGGCCATGCTGGCGAATTGCTTCTGCGCGATCGGGAACAGCACCAGCCGGATCAGGAACGTCAGCACGATGATCGCCACGCCGAAATTGCCGACCAGCGCGAACAGATGGGTCAGCAACCACCAGATCGGCCATGCGATCATGGAGAACCAGCCCCAGTCGATCGACTTGCCGAATTTGTCGATGCCGCTCGCCTCGTACTGGTCCAGCACCGCGCTTTCCTTCGCGCCTGCGAACAGACGGGTCGTGCGTTCCACCTGTCGCCCGGACGCGACCGTTACGGGTTGATAGATCATGTCGGCGCGGAAAATATCGTTGCCCATCGCGCGAAATTCGGTTTCCGCGTTGCTGCCTTCCTGCGGGATCAGGGCCGACATCCAGTAAATATCGGTGAAGCCCAGCCATTCGGCGCGTCCTTCGGTAATGCCTTCGCTGCGATCTTCTGCGAGATCGTCGTAATCGGGGCCGAATTGCACGGCTTGCGCGAAATTGCCGATCGGGCCGGAATGCACGTTCCAGGTGGAGGCGCTGGCGCTGCGGCTGGTGCGGTTGATGAAGGCATAAGGGCGCATCACGACCGCGTTGCCGCTGGTGTTGGCAACGGTCTGGCGCGCGGTAATCATGTAATGTTCGTCGATCGATAATTCGATCATGAAGCGTTGCCCGGTCGCATTGTCGTATCGCAGGGTCGTGGGGCTGTCCTGCGTCAACGCGCCGCCCTGCACCTGCCAGCGGGTCTGTGCGTTCGGCACATCAATACCTTCTCCGATCCAGCCGAACTGCGCGAATTGCTGCGCTTCGGTGCCTTCGGGGGCGAAAATGCGGATGGGGCCGCTATCCCGGTCGATATCGCGGCGGTGTTTCTTCAGTTCGATATCGTCGATCCGCGCGCCGACCGGATTGATCTTTCCCAGGATTTCCGGCGCATCGATCGTTACGCGACCGGGCTTCGCCAGTTCGGCATCGGCATCCTTGATAGGCGCGACCGCGGGTGCAGCGTCGCCGCCGATCGTGTCGGCGATGGCTTGACCGTCCGCTGCGATTTCCGCGCGCTGCGTGGGAGAATCCACCCGTTCCGCCTGTGTCACGGAGGCCGGTTGCGGATAGAGACGGCTCATCGCCAGATCCCAGCCGAGCAGCATGACGCCGCACAGCAAAACCGCGAGCAGGAGATTGCGCTGATTGTCCAAAATGTCCGTCCGTTGGTTACGCGTATGTTGTTCGTCGTGGCGGCGATGTTCGATCAGGACGCGTACTTACGGGACCGGATCGTGACCATGCCCCCCCCAGGGGTGGCAGCGCAATATACGCTTACACGCCAACCATCCACCCTTGATTGCGCCATACCGCGAAAGCGCTTCGATCGCATAAGTGCTGCAGCTGGGGGCGAAGCGGCAGGTCGGTGGCAATATCCGCGATGGGCCCATCTGCCACAGGCGGGCGATGGCGATCAGAACGGATTTCATCACGAATTTGCCAAGACTTTACCGACGCTTGTTGCGTTTATGGCCACGATAGTTGCGGGGCGGATCGCCTTTACCATCCCGGACGCGCAGAAGT
>JBAUIN010000302.1:0-4737 GCA_049682975.1 Pontixanthobacter sp.
CCAGGAAATCCGCGACAGCATCGCGAAAGCCGGGATCGGCGATCCAATGGGCGGACCAGGTTTGCGTCGGTTCATATCCGCGCGACAGTTTGTGACCGCCCTGCGCGCCCGCTTCCACCCGGCCAAGCCCGCGAGCGATCGCGACATCGATCGCCTGGTAGTAACACAGTTCGAAATGCAAAAATTTGCGTTCTTCCCGGCATCCCCAATACCGACCGTATAACGCATCGCCGCCCACGAAATTGAGGGCACCGGCAATCGGTTCGCCCTCCTCCAACGCCAGCATCAGCACGATATCATCCCCCATCCGCTCACCGAGCAAAGTGAACGCCTCGCGCGTCAGATAGGGCTGCCCCCATTTACGCGCGCCGGTATCCTGATAGAACAGCCAGAACGCATCCCAATGCGCCTGCGTAATTTCGGGGCCGGTGAGGTGGATAATATCCAGCCCCTGCTGCGCACCCGCACGTTCCTTCCGAATGGCCTTGCGTTTGCGTGACGCAAGTCCGTCTAAAAAATCGTCGAAACTGCCATAGTCGCGGTTCTGCCAATGATATTGCAGATCCGATCGCATCAGCCAGCCGACATTGCGGAAATGATCGATTTGCCCCGGTTCGATGAAAGTCGCATGGGCAGACGAAAACCCGTTCCCGGAACATAGTTGTTCGGCGGCGCGCAGCAACGGGACGGCATATTTATCGTCGCTCGACAAAATGCGCGGGCCGGTCGCCGGAGTGAAGGGCGCGGCGATCTGCAGCTTGGGATAATATTCGCCGCCGGCGTGGGTGTAGGCATCGGCCCAGGCGTGGTCGAACACATATTCGCCCTGACTGTGCCCTTTAAGGAACGCGGGCAACGCGCCATGCAGGATTCCGCCATCCCCTTCGATGATAATCGGCGCCGCCTGCCAGCCGGTGCCTGGGCCGATACTGCCGGAATCCTCCAATGCCGTCAGGAATTCATGGCTCATGAAGGGATTGCGAAGGGACGGATCGGGCGCGAACAGCGCATTCCACTGGTCGCAATCGATCGCGCCGAACGATCCGGCAACTTTCGCCACCAGAGGCGTTTCGTCGCTCATTCCGCCTGTTCGACTTCGGCAATCAACGCATCGGCATGTTCCATGCCCACCGCGCGCTGAGTTGCAGTGCGGACGGTCCAGGTCAGGATCGGCAGACCGCGCCTGCGCTGGGCGCTGGCGAAACGGCTCGGCAAATCGCCGATATGGTAAGCCAGAAAATCGGGGCGGCCATGCCACAGCGCGGTGCGCCGTTCGAGCGCGCCGCGCATGTTCTTCCGGTTCGTTTCTTCGACGACAAGGCCGCGAACCGTGCGGGGCGACTGGCGGGCGAACCAGCGGGGCACGGTCGGGTCGAAGCTCATGACAGCATGGTGCCCGCCATATCCTTCCAATGCACGTAGAACCCCTTCGCATAATGGGACGACGTCCGCGCCGTATGTCGACTTCACTTCGATGAGGACGGGAACCTGCCCCGCAATCTGGTTCAACGTACGGCGTAGGCTGGGAATGCGCTCCCCCCGTCGCGCGCCGTGGTCGGACCGGAACCGGACGTCCTCTATCTCGACCGCATCGCGTTCGGCCAATAGTCCCGTATCATTCGTCAACCGGTCGAATTCGCGGTCGTGGAAGACCATCGCCTGATGATCGCGGCTGATCTGCACATCCAGTTCGATACCGATCCCCCCAGCGATCGCAGCGGAAAAAGCGGCGGGGGAATTTTCGGGTACGCAGCCGCCATGCAGTCCGCGATGGGCGTAATCCCATTGGCTGAGCCAGGTCGTGCGCGCATCGTCGTCCGTCATGAAAAAGTACGCTGGCCGATCAGGATGATGCGATCGCGATAATCGCATCGACTTCCACTGCCGCACCCAGCGGTAAGCACGACACTCCGACCGCGCTGCGGGCATGCCGCCCGAGTTCACCGAAAACGTCGAACATCAATTCGGAAGCGCCGTTGGCGACTTTCGGTTGATCGGTGAAATCGGTAGTCGAAGAGACGAACGCCCCCAGTTTCACAATCCGTTGTACCCGATCGAGCGGTATGCGTGCCGCGCGTAATTGTGCCAGTATCATCAGGCCGCAAGCGCGGGCTGCAGCGATCCCGGTATCGATCGATACGTCGTCGCCCAATGTCCCGGTCACCAAATCCCCGTCTATGAAAGGCAATTGGCCTGACAGATACGCCATATCGCCGTGGACGACCACGGGAACATAGCTGGCGACCGGTGCCGCCGCATCGGGCAAGGTAATTTTCAATTCGCTCAAACGCGCTTCGATGCTCATGCCGCCTCTTCCTTGTCGTGCCGACCCGCGCCTTCGCCATGCAACTCCTCCAATAACCAAGGCAGCGCCGCCGACCAATCGTCGATCCGCGCATGCGCATGGCCCGCCTCGAACGCGCAATCGATATGCGGCGCGAGCATGGGTTCGCCGCAAAGATGCAGGCGTTTAACCTGCGGCACGTCGTTGGAAACCGATTCGTGATGCTGCGGCAGATCGTCGATGAAAATGGCGCGGCTCGGCTGGTATTCTTCGACGATACGAGCCAGCGCCGGTCCTTTGGGCCCCTGATTGGTGTAGACTTTTGCATGCAGTCCATGATCGGCCAATTGCTGCGTCCGGGCGCGTTGGCGTTCGTCCGTCAGATTGGTCAGAATGACGACATCGGCATTTTCCGCAATAGTGTTCAGTGCCTCTATCGCACCTGCGATGGGTTTCTGCCGGTCCATCTCGGTATCGAAGAAACCGCCCAGCAAGCGCCAGATATCCTTTTCGCCGACCGGTTCGCCACTTTCCTGCCAGCGTAGCGCATTGGCGAAACTGTTGCCTTCCATTCGAAATTCCACCCCCTTGTTTTCGGCCAGCCAGTCGCGGAATGGGGCAACCATATGCAGCAGCACTTCGTCGCAATCGGAAATGAGGAGGGGGCGGGGCTTCGTCTGGGTCAAATCAAATGCTCGTTTCGTAACTGTCGGTCGGGCCGAGCGCGCGGCGCGCGCCAAGAATGGTTTTGGGCGAAATGTCCAGATCGTCGCACGCCGCAATCAGGTCAGGTTCATGCGCGATGACATAATCGAGTATTGCCACCTGAACGCTGGAACTGTCCAAACGGTCCCGCAGGAGATCGGGGGTCAGACCGGTCAGATCGAGCAACCGTTCGGCGCGATTCTGATCGGACAACACCCAGATCAGCAGATTCAATGCGACGGCTTCCGGCGTTTCGGAAGTGTGGACATTGATTTTATTGGTTTCTAAATTCGACCGCATGAAATCCGTTGTTTTGTCAGGTTCGTAATCATAAGGAACATCAAAAAAATAATGCGATAGGGGACGATCGCGAAAACGCACGGGGCGCAAAAAAAATATGGTTAGCCGATTGGCGAAAAAGGTTCTCGTTGTCGAGGACAACGATCTTAACCGCAAACTGTTCTGCGACGTATTGAAGGCGAATGGCTGCGAAGTGGAGCCTGTGGCCGATGGCGAGCTGGCGGCCGAGGCGGCTTTGGCATTCGCGCCCGATCTGGTCATCATGGATATTCAACTGCCCAACGTGTCGGGCATAGATCTGATCGCGGCTTTCCGCGCGGATCAGACGCTTCGCGATACGCCGATTTTGGCCGTAACCGCCTATGCTGGAAAGGGCGATGAGGACCGCATCCGTGATGCGGGCGCGCAGGATTATCTGGCGAAGCCGGTGTCGATCAATCCGTTCATGAATGCCGTGCGGAGCCTGCTGCAGGGCGAGGAAACCGGCACTGCGCCTTGCGCGGATAGGACCGCGGAGGTATCGGACATGACGCAAACGCGTGCGGCCAGCGCCGGCGCGTAACCTATGTAAGAAAGGGCGCCGCCCCGCATGACGAACCCCGACAGTGCCCCCAACCGCGCAGAAGTCGACACTGCGATCCGCCGCCTGATCGAACCGTTCAACAAACAAAATGTCACGATTACCGACGAAACCGGTTTCGTAAACGATCTGGAGTTCGACAGCCTGACCGTGATGGATTTCGTCGCCGAGATCGAGGATGAATTCGATATCATCATCTCCATGAACCAGCAGGCGGAAATCGAGAGATATGGCCAGCTGGTCGATGCGGTCGTGAAGCTGAAATCTGCCCAGCCCGGATCGACGGCATGAGCGAAGGCATCACACAGTCTGACCAGCCGCCAACCCGTGTGGGCGGCGATACCGATCTGTTCAGCAAGTTCGACGAAACCATCGCCATGCGCGAAAACCTGCTGTCGAGCGGAGTGACCGACCCATTCAGTCTGGTCATGGAAAAGGTGCTGTCCCCTACCCGTGCCATCTGCAACGGGCGCGACACCATCCTGCTCGGCACGTATAACTACATGGGCATGACCTTCGATCCGGACGTGATCGATGCGGGCAAGCAGGCGATGGCCGATTTCGGCACTGGCACCACCGGCAGCCGTGTTCTCAATGGCACATATCAGGGCCACGCCGAATGCGAAGAGGCCTTGCGCGAATTCTACGGGATGGACCATGCGATGGTCTTTTCCACCGGCTATCTTGCCAATCTGGGCATCATCTCGACCCTTGCGGGCAAAGGCGATTACATCATCCTCGACATCGACAGCCATGCCAGCATTTGGGACGGCTGCTCCATGGGCAATGCGGAAGTCGTGCCGTTCAAGCATAACGATATCGATGCGATGGAAAAACGGCTGAAGCGCGTACCGGAAGGCGCGGGTAA
>JBAUIN010000303.1:0-1941 GCA_049682975.1 Pontixanthobacter sp.
GGTACATCGAGCGTCACCAGCATGCGCGTGCCGGAATCCTTCACTTGATGGCTCAATTCCTCGACCGTGTAGAGCGGCGAGAAATTCACCACCACCGCGCCCGCCATCATCGCCCCGTAATAGGCGGCAACGTAGATCGGCACGTTTGGGAGGAACAGGCCGACCCGGTCGCCCGGCGCGATCCCGTGTCGCATCAACGCAGCGGCGAATTTCCGCGCATCAGCGTAGAGATCGGCGTATGAAAAAGTCCGGCCCATAAAATGCACCAACGGCGCATCGGGTGCGCGGCCGGTGCTGTCGGCGAACATTTGCGGCAGGACCAAGGCAGGCAGAGCCGTGTCCCAATTGCAGGGATGATGATATTCGATATCGGCGAAGGGCGATGGGTTACTGACATTCATGTCAGCGAGATGCGGGAACTACACCATCGCGGCAAGACCAAATATGGCCGCTCCCGCTATTTTCCGTCTCATTGCTTCTCCCGTGTTTCAGTCGCCCGAAGCTGGCGGCGTAGTAGGCTCTTCATGCGGATTGACTTCTTCCGCCCCATCGCCTGCATTCTTCTTTTCGAGCCAAGCCGCCGCTTCTGCTTCTTGCGCCGCTTCGGCCGCGGCCTTGTCGGCAGCTTCGCGTTCGGCATGCAATTCGGCGATCAGCTTCTCACGGTCGCTCAATCCGGAATTGATCGCGACCGTTTCGGGATCGATCGCCATTTCAGCCTCGTCCTCTTCGGACTGCGGCTTGTTCTTCGCGGCTTTCGCGACAACCTGATCCAGTTCGCGCTGCGAGCACAGGCCGAGGGTCACGGGATCTTTGGGCTGAATGTTCTGAATGTTCCAATGGCTGCGGTCGCGGATCGCACCAATGGTGTTGCGCGTGGTGCCGATCAGCTTGCCGATCTGCGCGTCGGAAATTTCCGGGTGATTGCGCAGCAACCATGCGATGCCATCGGGCTTGTCCTGACGTTTGGACACCGGTGTGTAGCGTGGCCCCTTTGTACGCGTCACCTCGACCGGAGCCTTTTGCATCACGAGCGAATAGGAGGGGTCTTTTTGCCCCTTGTCGATTTCATCCTGGTTGAGTTCGCCCGAATGCAACGGATCGCGGCCGGTATATTTGCTGCCCGCGAGATCGTCCGCCATTGCCTGCACTTCGAGCAAGTGAATGCCACAGAATTCGGCAATCTGTTCGAAACCCAGCGAGGTATGATCGATCAGCCAGGTCGCCGTCGCATGCGGCATAAGCGGCTTTGCCTGTTCTTTGTTGGATGCGTTAGCCACGGGAAATCTCCGGTATAAAAGAATAGGGCCGCCCCTTGTGGGAGCGGCCGTGCGTGTGATTATCTAGGGCAAAGACAGTCGCACGGCAAGCGATTAGCGCGGAACGCCCGACGGCACGGTTAGGGCATTTCCAGCACGATTTTGCCGATATGATCCCCCGCCTCCATTCTCGCATGCGCGGCAGCCGCTTCGGCGAGGGGAAAGACACGATCCATCTCCGGGCGCAGTTTGCCTTCTTCCGCAAATGGCCACGCCGCATGAGCGATTTCATCGCATAGCAGCGCCTTGAACGCGTCAGGCCGAGCACGCAGAGTCGATCCGGTTAATGTCAGCCGCCGCGCCATGATCTGCGCCATGTTCAATTCCGCCGTCATGCCACCGAGCACCGCGATCGTCACATGCCGCCCATCTTCGGCCAGGCATTTCAAATTGCGCGGCACGTAATCGCCCGACACCATATCCAGTACCAGCTGTACACCCGTACCATCGGTGATACGCTTCACCTTTTCGACGAAATCAGCGGATTTGTAATTGATCGCATGATCGGCACCAATTCGCAGTGCGGCATCGCATTTCTCGTCGCTGCCGCAGGTAACTATCACGGTCATGTCGAATAGCTTGGCCAACTTGATCGCCATCGTGCCGATCCCGCTGGTCCCGC
>JBAUIN010000304.1:0-2834 GCA_049682975.1 Pontixanthobacter sp.
AGGCCGCCGATCATCGCCACACCGAAGCACAGATAGAAATACATTTCGAACGCCAATGTCCATGCCGGACCGATCAGAGCGGCGGCATCGCCGGGCAGCAGCAGCAGGGCGCCGATCGTTTCCCCCATTTCCGTTACGAATGGCTGCCCGATCGCCCAATAGCCCAGTGCATAGATGCCGATGCATATCCAATAGATGGGATAGATGCGCAGCACCCGCCGCCGGAAGAATGCAGGTGCATCGAAGCCATGTGCGAAGCGGCTGGTATAGACCATAATGAAGCCGCTGATGACGAAGAAGATATGCACGCCGACCGCGCCGAACGCGAAATAATAGGATTGTTGCGTATAATCCGCGCTCGTGTCCAATCCTGCAAAAGCCAGCTGCGCATGGAACAACACCACCAACAATGCGGCGACTGCCCGTAGAAGTTGGATCGCGTGCAATTTCCCGGCAATTTGCGGTTTGGGCGGCGCATCCGAGATATTCGATTGTCCGATATTATCTCTCCACCCAAGCGCGTCCGTTTTCTGCGCAAAAGATCCGCCGTTTCGAAGCGGGCGATCGATACCACCCGCCTGTTGCAAGACTGGTTCAATATCAAACATTTCTGAAAAGTCAGTGGTTTTATCGGGTGTGTCTCTCTATCGGAAAGATCGCCTATCAGGGGCGCGCCCGACCTCCGGGACTAAACCACCGCCATCCGAAAGCGTGCGTTCACAATGGGAAACCGGTTGGACACCATCCGCCCCGCAGGTATCCTGGAATTGTGGGACCGTTATGTGCGCCCGCGTGCGGCATTGTTTGGCCAGATGGGCTGGATCGGTTCGACCTATTTTCTGCAGCAGGCGATCCGGCTGGGGTCGAGTATCGTACTGGCCTGGTTATTGGCACCGGAATTGCTGGGTACGATGCTGCTGATCAACACCCTGCGCACCGGCGGCGAGCTCCTTACCGATGTCGGTATCGGGCAAAGCATCGTCAATAACAAGAACGGGGCAAAGACCGAATTCTACAACACCGCCTGGACCATCCAAATCATCCGCGGGGTCATCTTGTTCGCAATAACGGTGGCTCTGGCAGGACCGATTGCAGGGGCATACGACAATCCCGAATTGCTCGTGCTGTTGCCGGCAGTCGCGCCGATATTCCTGCTGACGGGTTTCACCGCGCCGGCGCGTTTTCTGCTGCAAAAGGGGTTGCAGGTCCGCAAGCTGGCGATGTTCGATCTGGGTATAGCCATCCTCGCCACACTGGTTCAAATTGGTCTTGCGTGGGTCATGCCGAATATCTGGGCGCTGATCTGGGGGCTGCTGATCGGCACGGCCTTGTCCGCTATGGGCAGTTATCTCCTGATGGATTGGCGCAGCCTGCGTCCGGCATGGAACGGCGATGCGGCGCGCGCGGTGCTGCATTTCGGCAAATGGGTGTTTGCCGCCTCCATCATCTACTTTCTCGCGATGAATTTCGACCGATTGTATTTTGCCGATGCGATCCCTTTCGCGATGCTGGGTATATATGGCATCGCGCGCACGTTTTCCGATACCATCATGCAGTTGTTTCAACGTGTCGGGCACCTCCTTATTTTCCCGAAGATCAGCGCTTCTGCCGATAGGGGCGGCGATCTGGTCCAATCCGTCGGGGGATTGCGACGCGCAGCTTTGGTGGTGGTGGCGTTCGGATTGGCGGCGGGCGTCGCCCTGGCCGATCAGTTCATTTACCTCGCCTATGACGACCGGTATCGCGCGGCCGGTTTTTTCCTGCCGGTCTTGCTCATCGGGACATGGTTCGGCATTCTTGCAACCATGGCCGATGCGATGATGATGGGTGTGGGCAAACCGTCCGGCGTCGCTTTCAGCAATGGGGCGAAACTGGCGATCATAGTGATCGCGCTTCCCTTCGTTCTGCCGCGCTATGGGTTGAACGCTGCCTTGGCAGTGTTCGTTGCTGCCGAAGCGGTGCGATATCTCGTGCTGGCGTTGCAGAATCGATTGTTGGGCATGGGCTTCACGCGGCAGGACATTGCGCTGACGGCGTTGTTCGGCGGGTTCATCGTGATGTTTCGGGAACTTACCATGATGCTCGGCCTTACCGGCGGCGTGGACGAATGGGTAGCGCTGGCGCAGGTATCCCATGTCTGACGCACCCGCCATCGATTCGAAAATCGCCACCAAAATCGGTCTGGTCGCGATCGGCCGAAATGAAGGCGAACGATTGCAGCGGTGCCTGCGCTCCATCCCGCAAGGCATCGCGGTCGTCTATGTCGATAGTGCCTCGACCGACGATAGTGTGGCGTTTGCCCGGTCGATGGGTGCCGATGTGGTATCGCTCGATCTCGATAAACCGTTTACCGCGGCAAGGGCGCGCAACGAAGGGTACGCCCGCCTCGCGGACACTAAGCCGACTTTGCAATTCGTACAGTTCGTCGATGGTGATTGCGAAGTGGAAGCGGAGTGGTTCGGGGCAGCGATCGAGGCGCTGATTAAGCACGACGAAGTCGCGGCGGTCTGCGGGCGGCGACGCGAACGGTTTCCGGATGCCAGCTTCTACAACCGCATGTGCGACGATGAATGGAACACGCCCGTCGGATATGCCGATGCCTGCGGCGGCGACGCGCTGCTGCGTCGATCGGCTTTCGAACAGGTCGATGGGTATGACGGCGCCATGGTAGCGGGTGAGGAGCCAGAGATGTGCTCCCGTCTGCGCGCCGCTGACTGGCGTATTCTGCGGATCGACGCGCCGATGACTATTCACGATGCGGATATGCACCATCCGCGCCAATGGTGGCTCCGCGCCATCCGCAGCGGTTTCGGTTATGCGCAGGTGTGGCACGC
>JBAUIN010000305.1:0-4276 GCA_049682975.1 Pontixanthobacter sp.
AACGGTTTGCAGCCGCGTCACCGCAGGCCAGTCCGCCGTGTCGGGATAGGATGTTTCGGCGCGTTCCCGCGTCGCGTGATCCGGCCATTGCGCGATGGCCCAGTAAATATCGTCGCTCTCTTTGGCCAGCAGCGATCCCATGGCGCCGTAATCGCGCAATTCATCGGTTGCCTGCGCCCAGCATCGATGGAATTGTTCGACATCGGTATCGGCGACTTTCCACCGATACAAAACAATCAACCCGGCTTGTTGGCTCATCCCCATTCCCTTTCGCGATACCATTTGGTCAGCACGTATTTCGTGCCCTTGCGCACTTTCATGCCGTGATGCAGCGTATCGGGATTGACCGATCCGTCGGCCAAGCGATTGTTCCAGCATAGCAATTTGCCGGTTTCGGGACGGACCGTCTTGTCGATCCGTTTGAAGCGCGTTCCGCCGCCAGCCATGGGTTCATTAAGATACATCATGAATGTCCAGGTCCGCTGTCCGGCGACCGCGCAATAGGTGTCGTAATCCTTCCCCTCCGGTTCGAAATAATCGGTATGCGGTTTGAATTCCTGTCCGACGGCGTAACGCTGTCCCTGCAAAGGTTCGCCGAAGGCCGGGTCGATACCGGACAGCGCGTCGAGCAATTTTTCCACTGCCGCCACCGAAGGTTCGTCCGGTGCCAAATCGCAAGTTTCGCTGGTGCGGAACAGCTGATCGCCATTATCGTCCGCGATCGTGGAAGGGCGGCGGTCGCGATCGATCAGGGTCGTCAACGCGCCACACAGTTCTGCCGAGAGGAACTTCGGCAGCTGGAACAGTTCGATTGTGGCTGAAGGAAATCGGCGAATATCGGGCTGCTTCGCCAACCGGTCTGATACGGATTCGCCTGTTATATGCATCATCCCTTCGATAGCCTGCCGGATGGGCCGCGCAAAGCCGCGAAATTATGTTGCGTAGAATAGGCGTTTCGGCAGTTTTCCCTTCCCAATCGGGGCACCGTTATGTAATGGGCGCACGCCCGTGGCGGAACCGGCTTGACCGGGCGCGGCGTAGCTTTAACAGGCCTGCGCAGCGCGGTATTTCGTGCGGATATGGATTTGTGGCGGTCGTAGCTCAGTTGGTTAGAGCGCCGGTTTGTGGTACCGGAGGTCGGGGGTTCGAAGCCCCTCGATCGCCCCATTTCCTCGATTGTCCGAACCCACGGGATGCCCTCACGATGACCTGCATGCGCATGCGTGCATAGCCGCAGATGGGGCACAGCCTATGACCGCGTTCTGGACCGAACCCGATTTCGATGCGCACGAACAGGTGCAGCTGGTTCACGACCATAAATCGGGACTGACGGCAATCATCGCCCTGCATTCCACCCATTGCGGACCCGGCGCGGGCGGCACGCGGTTCTGGCATTATCCCGAACCGAAGGACGCGATCCGCGATGTGCTGCGTTTGAGCCGCGGCATGAGTTACAAGAACGCGATGGCGGGCCTGCCGATGGGCGGGGGCAAAGCGGTCATACTGGCGGACGCGCAAGGCACCAAAACGCCCGAATTGCTCGCCGCGTTCGGCGATGCGGTGGAGGCGTTGGGCGGACGCTACGTTACTGCGGAAGACGTCGGCATCAGCGAAGCGGATATGGTCGCGGTGTCCCAGCGCACCGATTATGTCAGCGGACTGCCCGTATCGGATGACGATGCGGCGGGCGGCGATCCCGGACCGTTCACCGCGATGGGGATCTTTCACGGCATCAAAGCGGCGGTGAAGCACAAGCTGGGTAGGGACGAAATGCGGGGCGTGCATGTCGCCGTGCAGGGCACCGGCAGCGTGGGTGGCGGTGTGGCACGATTGCTCGCCAATGACGGCGCGAAACTGACGCTAAGCGATATCGACGAAGATCGCGCGCGCTCGCTCGCCCGCGAATTGGGGGGCGAATTCGTCGGCTCCGATGCGATCATGAGCGTCGGGTGCGATGTTTTCAGCCCCAATGCGCTGGGTGCGATCCTCGACGATGACGGGATCGCCCGGCTGGACACGCCGATCGTCGCGGGCGGGGCGAACAATCAGCTTGCGCGGCAACGCCATGGCGAATTGTTGGCCGAACGCGGCATCCTGTATGCGCCCGATTACGTCATCAATGCCGGCGGCATCATCAGCGTGGCGATGGAATATCTGTGCAAGCGTCACGGGACGCCGTGCGACATCAACGAAGTGCGCAAACGCATCGCGCAGATCCCCGGCCGGTTGCAGGAAATCTGGAACGAAAGCGATGCGAGCGGCGTCTCGCCCGACATCGTGGCCGACCGGATGGCACAGAAACTCATCGGGCGGTGAAATAAACGCATCCCAACGGCTTGCGATAGGGGTTGATGCCATCGGCAAACCCCCGCATTTAGGACGATGATGCACGGTTTCGCCAATCCCCGACGTTTCCTGTCGCTCGCGCGTTGGCTCACGCCCTTATTGCTGCTGAGCGGGCTGGTCGTGACCGGGGTTGCCCTCGTCTGGGGTTTCGCCTTCGTTTCGCCCGACCGGCTGATGGGGGAAACCGTGCGCATCATGTTCGTGCACGTGCCCGCCGCGTGGCTGGGCATGGGCGGATGGACGGCAATTGCGGTGGCGAGCCTGATCTTTCTGGTATGGCGGCATCCGCTGGCTGGATTGGCGGCGCAGGCGGCCGCGGTGCCGGGTTTGGTGTTCACCGCGATCTGTCTAGTCACAGGTTCCATCTGGGGCCGACCGACATGGGGGACTTGGTGGGTGTGGGACGGGCGGCTGACATCGATGCTGGTGCTGATGTTCCTGTATTGCGGATATATCGCCTTGGCGCAGGCGGTGGATCGTGAAGGCGCGTCGAGCCGCATTCCCGCCATTTTCGGGCTGGTCGGCGCGGTCAATATTCCCATTATAAACCGGTCGGTCGTATGGTGGAATTCGCTGCATCAACCGCCCAGCATCACTATGGGCGAAAGTGCGATCGACGGCGAATTTCTCGCACCGCTTGGGCTGGCCGTATTGGGTTTCTCCCTGCTGTTCGGCGGGATCGTGCTGGCCCGCATGCGGACATTGCTGGCTGTCGTGCAGACCGAAGCGCGATTGCGGCGCAAGGCAATGGGGGCGGCCTGATGCGCGAGAACCTGGATCAGATGCCGTTCGTGATTGCGTGTTACGCCGTCGCTGTCTTAGCAACGCTGGCTCTGGCCGGATGGAGCTGGTGGACCATGTGCGAGGCGGAGCGTCGCCGCGACAGGATGCGGCGCAAATGAGCGGGTCGATGGCGGCGAAACATCAGCGGCTGGTGCTGATCGTGATTGCCATGATCGCACTGATCGGCGCCGCTTTGCTGGCCGCATGGGGTCTGCGCAACGATGCCGATTATTTCTACCTTCCCGCGCAGTTGGTCGCGGACCCGCCGGAAGTGGGCGATTCCATTCGGCTCGGCGGCATGGTGCAGCAGGGTTCGATCACGACGCTGGCGGACGGTGTGACGGTGGCCTTTACCGTCACGGACAAGGACAGCGCGACGGTGCCCGTCCGCTACACCGGCATTCTGCCCGATCTGTTCGTGGAGGGGTCCGGAGTGATCGCCGACGGTCGGTTGATTGCGGACGGCACATTCGTCGCCGACAATCTGCTGGCAAAGCATGATGAAAACTACGTGCCGCGCGAATTGCAGGAACTGAAGGAACATTCGGCGGACGAAACTTTGATGCAGACCGCCGAGCCCGTCACATGATTGCGGAACTGGGGCTGGCGGCGCTGTGGATGGCGGCGGCTTTATGCATGCTGCAGCTGATCGGCGGCGCGTTCGGCATGCGTGCGGAAGGCGGCGAGCTGGCGAAGCTGGTCCGCCCCGCTGCAATCATGCAGGGCGCATTGGCAGCGTTCGCGTTCCTGATGCTGCTATGGCTGTTTGCAATCACCGACCTGTCGGTATCGCTGGTGGCGACCAATTCGCATGCTGCCAAACCGATGATCTTCAAGCTGGCCGGATCATGGGGCAATCACGAAGGATCGATGCTGCTATGGGTCACGGTCATGGCGCTGGCCGGCGGCTTGATCGCGTTTGCGGAGCGGCGACTGCCCGAAAACACCATGCTGGCGACACTGGCCGCGCAGGGCTTCGTGGGCATCGGATTTTATGCGTTTCTGCTATTGAGTTCCAATCCCTTCGCCCGGCTGCCCGAACCGGCGGCGGAGGGGATGGGGCTGAACCCGCTGTTGCAGGATATCGGTTTGGCGTTCCATCCGCCGACCCTGTATTTCGGCTATGTCGGCCTGTCCGTCGCATTCA
>JBAUIN010000306.1:0-9625 GCA_049682975.1 Pontixanthobacter sp.
TCCTCGTCCATCACCCCGACCTTGATCGTGTGGCGCTCCAATCCCAGCAAATCCTCGACCGCGTCGAACAGATCGTCCGTAAACGCGCACTCTTCCGGCCCGTGCATTTTGGGTTTCACGATATAGATCGAACCCGCTTGGCTATTGCCGTATTTCGCGTGACCTTCGATATCCAGCGTGCTGATCGCGCTAGTGAAGACCGCATCCATAATGCCTTCGGGTATTTCGCTGCCATCGGCGAGTTGAATGGCCGGATTGGTCATGAGATGGCCGACATTGCGCACGAACATCAGGCTGCGGCCGGGAAGTGTGGATATCGAGCCTTCGGTATATTCGCGGTCCGGCGCCAGATCGCGCGTGACGGTCTTGCCGCCCTTCTCGAAACTTTCTGATAAGTCGCCGCGAATGAGGCCGAGCCAGTTGGTGTAGGCGAGCAGCTTGTCTTCCGCATCCACCGCCGCCACCGAATCCTCGCAATCGGCAATGGTGGTAAGCGCGGATTCGAGCAGCACATCCTTGATGCCGAGAGGATCGGTCTTGCCGATGGGATGGTCGCGATCGATCTGCACTTCGATGTGGAGGCCGTTGTTTTCGAACAGCAACGCTTCTGGGTTCGCGGGATCGCCGCGATAGGCACGAACGATATTGTCGGCCGGCTTATCCCAGTTCCGATCCCATCCGGGGATCGTCTCGTTCAAAAATTCGCGAACGCGCGCGACGACTGCCGCACCGCGTTTCTCGTCATAACCACCGGGGCGTGCAGGCGGCGCATCCAGCGCGTCGGTGCCATAGAACGCATCGTAAAGGCTCCCCCAACGCGCATTGGCGGCGTTGAGAAGGAAGCGCGCATTAAGGATCGGTACGACCAGTTGCGGCCCTGCCATTTTTGCGATTTCCGGATCGACATTCTGCGTGCCGATCGTGAATTCGCCGGGCTCTGGAACGAGATATTCGATTTCTTCCAGAAACGCGCGATAGGCTGCCGCATCGTGATCCTGCCCACGCCGTTGTTCGTGCCACTTATCGATCTGGCGCTGCAGAATTTCACGTTTTTCGAGCAATTGCCGGTTGCGCGGAACGAAGCGCTTCAGCAATTCGGCGAAATCGGTCCAGAACGCATCCGCGCCGCGGCCAAGGGGCGCAAGCACATCCTTTTCCATCAGATCGGCAAGACGCCGGTCGACCGTGAGATTGGCGCGGGTGACGGTATTGATCATAAGGGTCCTCGGTAATGGGACGCACA
This sequence comes from Pontixanthobacter sp., assembly GCA_049682975.1. GTDB lineage: Bacteria > Pseudomonadota > Alphaproteobacteria > Sphingomonadales > Sphingomonadaceae > Pontixanthobacter. The sequence goes on from JBAUIN010000306.1 coordinate 1,244, forward strand.
CGAACGTAAATCGCGGCGTGTCGTATCGATGGGTTCCCGGGGAGGACGGCCGCGATATGGCGGGGCCGGGTGCGAAATGCAAGCGGGCTTGGAAGGTGGCGGCCCGCCCGCTATTGCCGGTGGCGATGGAAAAGCTGAACGCGCAATACGAAGCACTCGTCGCCCCGATCGATCAAACCGCTATGCTTGCCGACGCGCAAGCCTGGAGCGCGATCAACACCGGCACCGCCAATCTCGACGGATTGGCGAAAATGGCAGCTACGTTGGCTGATGCTTTCTCCGCGTTACCGGGCGATGTCGAACTGGTCGATCCCGAACCGGTTACCGCGATCGGCGCGAATGGCAGCGAGTTCGAAAAACCGCATGGGCAACATCTGACCCTATCCGTCCGTCCGAACGCCGAGCGACGACTGCTGTTCACCGGCCATATGGACACCGTGTTTCCAAAAGACGGCGCATTTCAGGAGCAAACCTGGCTCGACGACGATACGCTGAACGGGCCGGGCCTGGCCGACATGAAGGGCGGGATCGCCGTGTTCCTCCATGCGCTGAAAGCCGTCGAGCAAAGCGATGTGGCGGACCGCATCGGGTACGATATCGTCATCAATTCGGACGAGGAGACCGGCTCGCTTGCCTCCGCCCCGCTGATCGAGCGCATGGCACAGGGCAAATATGCGGCGCTGACTTACGAACCCTCCGCCCTGCCCGACGGCACTCTTGCCCATGCGCGGGGCGGCAGCGGAAATTACTCGCTAACCATAACCGGCAAATCCGCCCATGCCGGACGCAATCCGCAGGATGGGCGCAATGCGATCGTCGCCGCTGCCGACATGGTGATGCGGTTGAAAGAAATGCAGACCGACGAATGTCCGATCAATCCGGCGAAGATCGAAGGCGGTGCGGCGAACAATGTGGTGCCCGATCATGCGGTGCTGCGTTTCAATATCCGCCCCAAAAGCCCCGACGCGGCAGAGGCGTTCGAAAGCGCGCTTGCTGGTCTCATCGGCAACACGCAGCAGACGCATGAGGTCGACATTCACCGCCATGGTGGCATTTCACGCCCGCCGAAGCCGGTTGATCGCAAAGCCCAGCGCCTGTTCGATCTGGTCCGCGATTGCGGCGCGTCGCTCGGTCAAACGATCGGTTGGCAATCGACCGGCGGCGTGTGCGACGGCAATAATATCGCCAGTTGCGGCGTGCCGGTGGTCGATACGATGGGCGTACGCGGCGGGGCAATCCATTCGGCGGACGAGTTCATGATCGTGCCCTCTTTGTCCGAACGCGCAGCCCTATCTGCACTGGTCCTGCACCGGATCGCATCGGGAGACGAATTGTGAGCTTTCGCCTGCGCGCATCGCGGAGCGAGGATCTGGAACCAATCTACGAAATGGCGAAGCTGACGGGTGGCGGCTTTACCAATCTGCCGGCCGACCGCAGTGCGTTGCGCGACAAGCTAGACCGCGCCGCCGCCGGGTTTGCGCGGCCCGACGATGAATTGCACGACGATCAACTAGTGTTGGTGCTCGAAAACAGCGAAACCGGCGATGTGCGCGGCACCTGCCAGCTGTTTACGCAGGTTGGGCAGCAATGGCCGTTCTATTCCTATCGCCGCACCACGCTGACGCAGCATTCGCAGGAATTGGACCGGACCGTCCGCGCCGAAATGCTTAGCCTGACGACCGATCTGGAAGGGTCGAGCGAGGTCGGCGGGCTGTTCCTCCACCCCAACGAACGCGCCGGGGGCCTGGGCCTGCTACTCGCCCGCAGCCGCTACCTGTTCATTGCCATGCACCGCGCGCGTTTTGCCGATCGCATTCTGGCCGAATTGCGCGGTATCATCGACGATCGTGGCGGATCGCCGTTCTGGGATGGCGTTGCGGGCCGGTTTTTCGGCATGAGCTTTCAGGAAGCGGATTATTTCAACGCGATCAACGGCAACCAGTTCATTGCCGATCTTATGCCTAAACACCCCGTCTATATCGCGATGTTGAGCGACGATGCGCGCAGCGTGATCGGCCTGCCCCATCCCAGCGGCCGCGCGGCCATGCGCATGCTCGAGAACGAAGGCTTCGCCGCTGAGGGCTATGTCGACATTTTCGACGGTGGCCCGTCCATGATCGCGCGTACCGACAAGGTGAAAAGTATTGCCGAGGCTCAGGAATGCACTGTCGGACGGGTCGACCTCGACACGGGCGAGAAGGCGTTGCTCGCGACCGGGCGCTTGAATGAGTTTCGATCCTGTTACGGTATTCGCGAATTCGGCGAGGACGGTACGATCGCGATCGATGCACAGGCGGCGGACGTGCTCGATGTGCGCGACGGCGATGTGGTCTGGAGCGTAGCGAAATGACTTATCGCGAGATCAATTTCGATGGGATCGTCGGGCCAAGCCACAATTATGCGGGCCTCAGCTTGGGCAATATCGCATCGGCCAGTCACAAGGACAACGTGTCCTATCCTCGCGCGGCGGCGTTGCAGGGATTGGCGAAAATGGAAGCCAATCGCGCGCTCGGACTGACGCAGGGATTTCTGCTGCCTTTGCCTCGGCCCAATGGCGATCTCCTTGCGTCGCTGGCGGTGAACGAAGGCGCCGATCCCGCCCTTACGCGTGCGGCATGGTCGGCAAGTTCTATGTGGACCGCGAACGCAGCCACCGTCAGCCCCGCGCCCGATACTTCGGACGGGCGTTGCCATTTGACCCCCGCCAATCTGGTCACGATGCTGCATCGGGGGCAGGAATGGCGCGACACAGCAGCCCAGCTTCGCATCGCATTTGGCAATACCGATCACTTCACCGTGCATGATGCGGTGCCCGACAGTTTGGGTGACGAAGGCGCGGCCAACCATATGCGCTTTTGCACCGATCATGGTGCCAAGGGTGTCGAAGTGTTCGTCTACGGTAGACCCGGCGGCGCATTTCCGGCGCGTCAGCACGAACAGGCCAGCCGCGCCGTCGCCCGGTCGCATGGCCTGTCGCCGGATCGGACGGTCTTCATCGAACAGAACCCCGCTGCGATCGAGGCAGGGGCGTTTCACAACGATGTAGTCGCGGTCGCGAACGAACGCGTGCTGTTTACTCACGCACAGGCTTTTGCCGATCAGCAGGGTGCCTATGCCGATATTCGCGCCGCCTTCCCCGAGCTGGAGGTCGTCGAAGTGCCTTCCGATGTCGTATCCTTGGAAGAAGCAATCCGAACCTATCTGTTCAACGCGCAATTATTGACGCTGCCCGATGGTGTTATGGCGTTGGTCGTGCCCGAAGAATGCTGGGAGAGCGCACCGGTTTGGGCGTGGCTCGAAAGCATGCTCGCCGGAAACGGGCCGATCCGCAAAGTTATTCCGGTGGATGTCCGCCAAAGCATGGCGAATGGCGGCGGCCCTGCATGTTTGCGCCTGCGCGTCGTGGCCGATCCCGCGACCGTGGATGCGCGGTTCCTGCTGAACGAGAAAACGGCCGAAGATATTGGCAGTGTCGTTGCGGAATATTGGCCGGAAACGATCGAACCTGCGGAGGTCGGCGACCGCGATCTTGCCAAACGTGTCGTTATGGCACGCGGCAAGCTGCTCCACGCGCTCGACCTTGGTGAACTTGGTTAACGCGCTGGACTGCGCGCCGACCGCTGTTACACTTACACTTTATTAACCAACCGCGCGGGCGAATACCTGCGTTCGATCGGTTGCAGAGGGCAAGAGTAAAGGGCACAGATGTTCGCAAAGATCGGCAGATTGTTCGTTATCAAGACGAAGTTCGAAGCTTATTTGATCATTTACGCTCTCGCGCTCGGCTGCACGGCGCGCGGTTCGCAATATCTCGTCGAATATCCCGGTTGGCCCGGCCAAATGCTGTTCCTGGCGACGACCGGTGCGGTTTTCCTGGCGGGCGCGAAAATACTCGACTGCCTGCGGATGGAGAAAGAATTGCAGGCGTCGAAGGAAACCACGAACTCCTAAGTCAGCGTTTTTTCAGAGCGATGTGATCGCAGCAATCGAGTATTGGGCTGATGAACCTTGGAATGCTTCGCTACACTCGCAATAACGATCCAAATAAGGTGGAGGGTTCCTGTTGCTACGTACCCTCCGAACGCCCGGAATCCGTTCTGTTGCCCGGTCGGTCCAACCGCGCTTAGGCATTGTAAATTCAGGCCGTTAGGCCGTCAAATTACGCTGCGAGAGCGAGTGCGTCGTTATCGTTTGCACTTATAAAAACGAGCTTTTTACGGGGATTCTCAACCCGGGCAAAAACGATGCTTTTCAACACACGTCGATCCTAGTTCGGCCCCGTCAGAACAAGCGTTCGGTACAAACCGGTCGCCCATTGTGGTGGAGCCGCCGGGTACTGCCCCCGGGTCCGTTGTGCCTATTGCACACCGCAATTTATCGCCATAGTCCGCCGAAACGAACAAACCCTACATAGCGACAAATCGCTTAATGTGAAGTGTATAGGTGTTGCGCCGCGCGTCCTACGGTTTTTCCTGCCGCTTCAGGCTGTCGCGAATTTCCTTCAGAAGTTCGACCTCGGTCGGTTCGGCGGGAGCATCCGGTTCCGCCGGACCTTCTAGTCGTGCCTTCACCTTATTGACGTAACGCACCAACAGGAAAATGATGAAGGACAGGATCAGAAAATTCAGGATAGCTGTAATGAACGCGCCGTAAGCCAACACATTTGCACCGGCTTCCCGCGCGGCGACCAACGACATTCCCTCTTCGACCTCGCCGCTCAGCACGATGTATTGCGCACTGAAATCGACATCGCCGAAAACCATTCCGACAAGCGGCATGATGATATCGTCGGTCATGGACGATACGATGACCGCGAATGCGCCTGCGATTATCACCGCCACGGCCAATTCCATCACATTGCCCTTGGCAATAAATTCCTTGAATTCGTTCAGCATCGCCCGCTCCCTTACTCGTAATGCAAATCTGCCGTGCCAAAGAGTGTGCAAAAGCGCAAATGAGCCGTCGTTCCTTGAACTGGAGGCCGGCTGTGCTACTTCTGACAGTACGGACGCGGCGCTGCAAATGCGCTCGGTTTTTTTGGGGAGTACACGGTCGATGAATTTTACCGCAATCAAACATGTCGCCCTGGTGGCCATCGCCGCCATCAGCCTGTCGGCATGTGGCATCAACTCCGTTCCCACGGCGGAAGAAGCGGCCAAGGCGAAATGGGCCGATGTCGAGGCATCGTTTCAGAAACGCAGCAATCTGTTGAGCAATCTTGGTGAAATCGCGACCAGCGCATCGGACCGCGAAGGGGGCATTCTCACCGATGTGATCGAGGCCCGCTCCAAAGCCACCAGCGTACAGCTTTCGACGGACGATCTCAGCGATCCTGCGAAGATGCAGCAATATCAGGAGGCACAGAATCAGTTGAGCCAGGGTCTTGGCCGTTTGCTGGTGAATGTGGAACGTTATCCCGAACTGAAATCGAACGACAATTTCCTGATGCTGCAGGGTCAGGCCGAGGGGATCGAGAACAAGATCCGTATTGCCATACGCGATTACAACGAGGCCGTGCGGGTCTATAACACTACCATTCGCACCTTTCCCGATACGATTGGGGCAAACCTCATTCATGGTGCGGAGCCGATGGAACCTTACACCGCCGTCACCGAGGGTGCCGAAGTTGCCGAGGATCTCGATCTCGGTCGCGATAGCGCGAACTGATCCCAATCATGCGTTCGTTTTGCCGCCATTGGGTGGGATTGATTGTCGTGTTTCTAGTGGTCGGCATAAATTTGTCGGCACCTGCGAACGCGCAACCCGTTTTTCCAGAGCTGACCGGGCGCGTAGTAGATGAGGCCAATATTATCCCGGCAGCAGACGAGGTAACGCTGAACGCGAGATTGGAAGCCATCGAAAGCCAGTCGCAGCGTCAATTCGTGATCGCGACCATTCCCGATCTGGATGGTTACGACATTGCCGATTACGGGTATCAGCTTGGCCGCGAATGGGGCATCGGATCGGCGGATGACAATGATGGCGTGCTGCTGATCGTCGCGCCGAACGACCGCAAAACACGGATCGAAGTGGGTTACGGGCTGGAACCGATCCTCACCGACGGCCTATCCACGCTAATCGTGCAGAAGCAGATGCTTCCGCTATTTCGCGATGGCGATTATGTGGGCGGTATCAACGCGGCCGCCGATACCATCATTCAGCAGTTGACCCTCCCCCCGGAAGAAGCGCAGCGCATCGCTGCAGAAGCCGCAGCGCAAGCTCCTGCGGATGACGCGAATGCCGCGCGGCTGGACTTTCCGACCATCATCTTTCTGGCGCTGTTCTTCTTCTTCATCGTCCTTCCCATGCTGCGCGGCAAGAAAGGCAAACGGTATGGCGGACGCGGCGGTATGGGCGGCGTGGTTGGCAACATAATCCTTTGGGAAGTTGCCAATGCAGCGTTGCGCGGGGGCTCCGGCGGGGGGGGCGGTTTCGGGGGTGGTGGCGGCTTTTCCGGTGGCGGCGGCAGCTTCGGCGGCGGCGGCGCGTCGGGCGGTTGGTGAGTGATGGCTGAAACACGCAAACCCCATTTGGAAGCCGCCGGTCATGCGATCGTTACGGATGCAGTGGCGACCGCCGAATTGCAGACATCGGGCGAAATCGTCACCGTGCTGGCCGACCGGTCGGATGGATATACGGACATCGCCTTCGCCTGGTGTGCCCTCGCGTCGTTTCTGGCGTTGACCTTCTGTGTGATCTTTCCTGGCTTCGTGCTGGATGGCTATGCCGGACTGCTCGGTGTCTGGAATGCGGAATGGTCGCCGCGTGAGATATTCGCAATGGCGGCGGGGGCTGCGATATTCTGGTTTTTGCTGCTATGGTTGTTGCAGCTGGTCGATGCCCTTCGGTTCGCGCTGGTTCCGGGCATCGTCAAAACTACCCGGGTTCATGATCGCGCCATCGCCTTGTTCAAAGTCGGCGCCGAACGCCGTACGCATGGACGAACCGGTGTGTTGATCTATCTTTCTATGCGGGAACATCGCGCGGAAATCGTCGCGGACGAACCCATTGCCGAACGCGTCTCCGCTGAGGTGTGGGGTGATGCGATGGCCGATATGCTGGTAGAAATTAAGCAAGGCCGCGTTGCGGAAGGTATGGCCGCCGGCGTGCGCGATGTGGGGGCGATCCTGTCGCAGCATTTCCCGCGCGACGCCGATGACCAGAACGAATTGCCAGACCGGCTGATCGAAGTCTAAACGACCCGCATGACCGATCCGGATGCCAATGCCCCCGAACAGACCGTTTGGGAAGGCCGCTTTATTACCGCCAAGAAACGCGGTCGTTGGGAATATGTCGGACGGGCGCGCAATATCCGCGCCGCCGCGATCATCGCGATCGAGGATGGCCACGTTCTGTTGGTCGAACAATATCGCATACCACTTGGCAAATTCAGCATCGAGATCCCGGCCGGCCTGATTGGCGACGATGATGGGGCCCCCGACGAGACGCCCGAAACCGCCGCCCTGCGCGAGTTGGAGGAAGAAACAGGCTACACCGCGCAACGCATGGAAAATTTGGGCGAGTTCTATTCCAGCCCCGGAATGGTCAGCGAGAGCTTCACTTTGTTGCGCGCGCATGGATTAACGAAAGTGGGCAACGGCGGCGGGACCGGGAGCGAGGACATTACAGTCCACCGCGTTCAGATCGCTCATTTGCCACAATTCGTGTCCGCCTGCCGCTCCGCCGGAAAAGCGATCGATGTACGGTTGGCGATGCTAATGGGATCGCATTTTATCAAGGAGAATTGATGTGGCTGGAAGAGTGGCGGGTAAATTGGTCCTGGTGACGGGTGCGGCTCAGGGTCTCGGCGCGGCGCATGCGAAGCTGCTGGCACGCGAGGGTGCGCGGGTTTTGTGTACCGATGTGAACGGCGCGGGCGCGAAAGACACGGCGGCACAGATCTGCGATGCGATCGGTGCCGACGCCGCCTATGGCATCGCGCACGATGTGACGAAACCCAATGAATGGGAAAGCGCCGTCGAGATGGCGCGTGAAAAGCTGGGCGGGCTGAATGTGCTGGTGAACAATGCCGGTATCGGCGTGGCCGGAAACATCGAAAGCTGCGATTTCGCGGACTGGCAGAAATGCTTTTCCGTAAATGTGGATTCGATCTTCCACGGCTGTCAAAAGGCGCTGCCGCTGATGCGTGAACATGCGCCGGGCTCGATCGTGAACATTTCTTCCATCGCCGGGCTGATCGCCAGCGATACGATGCCGGCCTATAACGCCTCCAAGGCAGCGGTGTGGATGTTGAGCAAATCGATCGCGCTGCATTGTGCGAAAAAGAACATGAATATCCGCTGCAATTCGATCCATCCGACTTTCGTCGATACGCCTATTCTCGATGGAACGGCGGAACATGCGGGGATCGAGAAACAGGTG
>JBAUIN010000307.1:0-4800 GCA_049682975.1 Pontixanthobacter sp.
CTTGGCCGGGTGGAAGCGGGCGCGCAGGGCGGTCACAAACTGTCGCGCGGATATGAACCGACGCAAACCTGGTCCGCCCATTGGATCGCCGATCCCGGCTTTCGCGATGCTGTCGCGGATTTCCTGGAGCGGGAAAGCGAAGGCGTGAAGGTGGAGCAGATGTTTCTTGATCGCCGCACGCCCTTCAAAAAAGGTTAAGTTTCAAAAAAAGGTAAGCGCGATCAGGCGGCCTTGCTGTCGTTAAAACGTAGCCATTCGCGGGCGCGGCGCTGCGCCTCCGCGATTTCACGGGCGGTCATTTCGTCGGCGACATCCGCGCGGCATTGCGGCGCGCAGTCATGCCCGCTTGTTGCAGCCAGATTGAACCATTTATGCGCTTCGACGAGGTCGCAGGGCACGCCATGGCTTCCGGTTGAAAATGCAACGCCCAAATCGAAGAAAGCGGTCTGGTGCCCCCGCGCCGCAGCTGCCAGATATTCGGCGATTAACAGATCGCCCGCAGCCTGCCCGCCCAAATTCTGTACCGTCGCCGGTGTGGCCGTACCGCGATCGATCATAGTAAACTGCATGGTGTGTTCCCCGAAAATCTCCGGCAGTCCTTTGGGGCCCATCCCCGTCCTGCCGATGCCATCAACCTCTACGGCTATGGTCAACAATTGGTTAAAGCCGATCGCAATTTCCCGTCGGGGGCATTTTTCTGCCGAACGGTATTTGCCGTGTTTTCATGTGTTTGATGAACGCAAAACAACCAAACCGCATTGTCGCTTGTGCCGCAAAAGGGCGCCGCCTATAGGCCCGCCAAACGGGAGCGTATGGGTTATGACCACAGGGTCCGCCAAAGAAACCGAGATGTTGGAGCGGGTGAAAGATCGGCTCGCGCCCGATTACGTGCCAGGCAGCGACGGCACCGATGACGATGACGAAAATTATATGAGTGAGCGCCAGCGCGATTATTTCCGCGTCTTGCTGCTGGAATGGAAGCGATCGCTGCACGAGGCATCATCCGCCACGTTGCAATCCTTGCAGGATGGGCCGATCCGCGAACCCGATGCGAACGACCGTGCTTCCAGCGAAACGGATTGGAGCATCGAATTGCGCACGCGCGACCGGCAGCGTAAATTGATTGCGAAAATCGACGCGGCGCTGCGCCGATTGGATGCGGGGGAATATGGCTATTGCGAAGTGACGGGCGATCCGATCGGCCTGAAACGCTTGATCGCGCGCCCCGTAGCAACGATGAGCGTGGAGGCGCAGGAAGCGCATGAACGCCGTGAGAAAATCTCTCGCGACGACTGACCACAGGCATATTGCCAAGCAAGTCGGCCAATATTCGCGAACTAACTTAACATTTGAAAATGTTCGATAATCGGGGCAGTGCTTGGTTCCGTCTTAAAGCTTCGTTAGTCATTTTTCCGCTATAAGGTTCGGACGGTGCCGACAGAGCGCCGACATTACTATCGTAGAATAAAGGTCGTGAAAGACATGTCAGGAGTGGACACTCGGAATATCTCTCGCGACAGCCTATTTTTGATGGCCAATGTCTATCCCGACGGGGGTGAGGCAGCGCATCGCGTCAAGGTCCGCAATCTGTCCGCAGGTGGCATGATGGCGGAGGGCGGGCCCCATGTCGAACGCGGCACGCCGATTGCCGTCGATCTGCGCAATATTGGCAAGGTGGAAGGCATCGTCGCCTGGATCGAAGACGGCCGCTTCGGCATCGCCTTTACCGACGAGATCGATCCGAAACTGGCACGGTCCACAGCATCGACGCAATCCGATAATTTCCCTCCACGCTATGTGCGTCCGATAGGGCAAAACCCGGGCAATCAACAGTCCGACCCGCAGAAAATACGCAAAATCTGATTCGCAGACCGAATTGGTCGCTTACGCCAAGGTAACGACCTGCTAGATCGCATGACATTATGCGATCCACCCGCACTTTCTTACCGCGTATAGCAACGCTCGCAATGTGTGGGGCTCTTGCTGCATGCAGTAGTGCCGATGGGGACGATATCGCGCGGCTGGCTTTTATCGGAACCGGAGACGATCTGACCACGGGCGGCGTTCGGCTCGACCCCGCGGAACAGCATCTGCGCGCCGCCACGGCGGAAGGGCTGGTGGCATTGAATGCGCAGGGCGAAGTGGTGCCTGCTTTGGCAGAGCGCTGGATCGTGACCGATGATGGCCTCAGCTATATTTTCCGTCTGCGGAATTCGGATTGGCCGGACGGCACCCGGCTGAACGGGGCGAATGTGCGTGCGGCGCTGCAACGCAGTCTGACGCAGCTCGAGAATACCTCGCTGGGCATCGACCTGTCGATCATCGCGGAGATACGCGCGATGACCGGGCGAGTAGTCGAAATTCGTTTGAAAAGCCCCATGCCGCAATTTCTGCAATTGCTGGCCCAGCCCGAAGTCGGCTTAATGCGCGGCGGCTCCGGTGCCGGGCCGATGATCGCGAACGTCGATGGCAATTCCGCCTTGCTGGACGTATTGCCGCCAGAACGCAGAGGCGCGCCGACGGGCGATGATTGGATGCGCGAGTTTCGCCAAATCCGCGTCGTCAATCTTCCGGCGCAGGACGCAACGGATGCGTTCGATGCGGGCGACGTGGATGCCGTGCTGAACGGGCACCTGTTAAGCCTTCCCCTGACCGATCGCGGCCCGCTCGCGCGCGGAACGGTGCAGCTCGATATCGTATTCGGGCTGTTCGGATTGCAAGTAAACAATGCCGAGGGTCTGCTTGCCGATCCGCAGCGACGCGAAGCGTTGGCGATGGCGATCGAGCGAGCGACCCTGCTCGAACCCTTCGGCATCGGCAGCTGGGCGCCGTCGACCCGGATCGTGCCGCAGGCTTTACCCGATGAACTGGCGGGCGGCGGATCGGGCCCGCCGGCCAGCGGTCCGGATGCGGTAACGGAACGCTGGGCGGCGCTCGATATCGAGGCAAGGCGGCAGCAAGCGCGCGCGCGTATTCTAACATGGAGCGATCCGCTGGACGGGCGCGGCCGTATCTTGACACTGGCTTTACCCGACAGGGTGGGTTCGGAAATTTTCTTTGCCGCCTTGGCAGAAGATTTTGCCGAAGTGGGTGTGGAGCTGCAACGCGCACAGCCCGGGGAACGTGCCGATCTGCAACTGGTCGACCGGATCGCCCGTTACGGGGATCCGCGCTGGTTCCTTAATCAGTTCAATTGCCGTCTGCGCCGTGGCGGAACGGACGGTCTGTGCGCACCGGAGGCGGATGCGCTGGTTGCACAGACATTGGGCATCGCAAATAAGGTAGAACAAGCGCGACTATTGTTGGAGGCAGAAGAGGCATTGTTGGCCGCGAATATCTATATTCCGATCGGTGCACCGGTACGCTGGTCGCTAATTCGCGGCGGATTCGAAGGGTTCTCGGATAATCCATGGGGCCTGCATCCCTTGTTCCCCATCGCGCAGCGCCCCATCTGATAATGCGGAAGGATACGCGAATGACCGATCTCAAACCTTATCGGCCCGATCAGGATCGAACGTATGGCGGCCATCCGGAAGATGGCGATCCGCCAGGCGCACGCCCGATGGGTTTCGAAATGCCGGTCGGCACCGACCCGGTTTCCATTCGCCGCCGTATAGAGGCGATGGAACAGATGCTGGAACGCAGCTTCACCATTCCGGGCACCAAATTCCCCATCGGGCTGGATTCGATCATCGGGCTGGTCCCGGTCGTAGGCGATCTAGTGACGACGGCGATGGGCGCTTACATTGTGTGGGAGGCGAAAAACCTCGGCCTGCCGAAATGGAAGATCTGGCGCATGGTCGGCAATGTCGGTTTCGATACGGTATTGGGCCTGGTACCTCTGGTGGGCGATGCCGCCGATCTGGTCTTCCGCTCCAACACCCGCAATTTGCGGATTATCAAGAAGCATCTCGACAAGCATCACCCTGCTGCGCGCACGATCGAAGGGTAAGACGAACCGAATGTCCGACAGCGTTACCTATTCCGAATATCTCGATCTCGATCGCATTCTGACGGCCCAGCATCCCGCATCGGAAGCGCATGACGAGATGCTATTCATCATCGTCCATCAGGCGAGCGAATTGTGGCTGAAACTATGCCTGCATGAATTGCGCGAAGCACGCGACCATATCGCCACCGACACCTTGCGTCCCGCCTTCAAAATGCTAGCCCGGGTGGCCCGCGCACAGAGCCAGCTCATCGCCAGCTGGGATGTGCTTTCCACGATGACGCCGCATGATTACAGCTTGGTTCGCCCACATCTGGGCACCAGTTCCGGCTTTCAATCGGCGCAATATCGCTTGATGGAATTCATGCTGGGCGGGCGAAATCCCGATATGGTCACCATGCACGAAGCGGTGCCGGATGTGGCGGAGGGGCTGCATGCGGAACTCGACCGGGCCAGCGTATATGACGAAGCGATCCGCCTGTTGCATCGGCGCGGGTTCGATATGCCGGATGAAGTATTGAACCGCGATCTGACCGCGCCATGGGAAGCAAGCCCGGCGGTGGAGGCAGCATGGGCGGAAGTCTATCGCCATCCGAACAAATATTGGGATTTGTACGAACTTGCCGAAAAGCTGGTCGATCTGGAATATCATTTTCAGCGCTGGCGGTTCGGGCATTTGAAAACGGTGGAACGCATCATCGGGTTCAAACGCGGCACAGGCGGAACGGCGGGAGTCGCCTATCTCGAAAGCGTCTTGAAACTGACCTTCTTTCCCGAATTGCTATCGGTAAGGACGGCGCTTTGACCAGCTGGAAATCATCGCGCCGTATCTGGGATATTTCGCAGACGCT
>JBAUIN010000308.1:0-5825 GCA_049682975.1 Pontixanthobacter sp.
ACGGGGTTCGCAACCGTCTCCGCCTTCGACTGCGCATCGTTATCGGCTTTCAGGCTGTCCATATCGATCACCTGACGGAAGCGGACATCTTCGCCTTTCATCCGCGCAAACGCATCGCCGATATCCTGTATTGCGATGCTCTCGGTACGCGGGCGTATGCCGTGTTCGGCGCATAGGTCCAGCACTTCCTGCGTGCGTTTGATTCCGCCGATCAGCGATCCGGTCATGTTGACGTGATTGAACACCATTGTCGCCGTGTCCACATCATCGAAGCCCAGGAAATTGCCGACGACCGCGATATTCCCCTTCGCCTTCATCAGCGCGATGTAGGGGTTGATGTCATGCTTGTAGGGGATGGTGTTTATGAGCAGATCGACGCTCATCGCATGTTCTTCCAACGCCTTTTCATCGTCCATCACGATGACCTCATCCGCACCCATATTTTCGATCGCTTCTTCCTTGTCCGCGCTGGTGGTGAGCGCCACGACCTTCGCACCCATCGCTTTCCCGATCTGCACCGCCATATGGCCCAACCCGCCAATGCCGGCGACCGCCAATGTCTGGGCCGCTTTCAGATCGTAGAACTTCATCGGATCGTACGTGGTGACCCCCGCGCACAGGATCGGGGCGGCATCCTGCGCGTTGATTTCCTTCGGGATCGCCAGAACGAATTCCTCCCGCACGACGATGCCGGTCGAATACCCGCCATAGGTGTTGGTGCCATCGGGCTTCTTCGGGCCGTTATAGGTCAGCGTCACACTTTTGGGGCCGGTGCAATATTGCTCGTCGCCCATTTTGCACTGGTCGCATTGCTGGCAGGAATTAACCATGCAGCCGACGCCGACGATGTCGCCTTGCGAAAACCGCGATACACCATCGCCGACCGATTTGACGGTACCGACGATTTCGTGACCCGGAATGCAGGGCCATACGGTGTTTTCCCAATCGTCGTTCACCTGATGCAGATCGGAATGGCAGACGCCGCAATGGGTGATGTCGATCGCGACCTCACCGGCGCGTGGGGCGGTTCGTTCGAAGGTCATTGGGATCATGTCCGCGCCGGCTTCCTGGGCGCCATAGGCAAATGTTTTCATGGATAATTCCTCGGTTGTTATGCAAAACGAACATTTCGCGGTAGGCTTTCGTTCCATGCGCCGCCCTTCCGCTTTCGTCCGCGTCGGTTAAGGAGAAGCACCCACAAGCCACGAAAGCCGAACTGTGCCCAAAGCCGAAACCGTCGCCCCGTTCGAACTCGCCGGTCATTCCGTCGCGCCGGGAACCAGCCAGACGATCGACATTCCCGTCAGCCGCCTCTCCACCCATACGGAGATCAACCTGTCCGTCCGCGTCGTCCATGGACGCAAGCCGGGTCCGGTCGTGTTCGTCAGCGGCGGCGTGCATGGGGACGAAATCATCGGAGTGGAGATCATTCGCCGCCTGCTGAAATCGGTGTCCGCCAAACGCATCGCAGGTACTTTGCTGTGCATTCCGATCGTGAATGCATACGGCTTCATCGCCCGCGAACGCTATCTGCCCGACCGGCGCGATCTTAATCGCTGTTTTCCGGGTGCGGAGCGCGGATCGCTCGCATCGCAGCTGGCGCATCATTTTACGCAGCAGATCATTAAGCGCAGCGATTTCGGCATCGATCTGCATTCCGCCGGATTGCACCGGACCAATCTGGCGCAAATTCGTATCAGCGAAGGGCGACCACGCGCCGAATTGCTGGCGCAGTTGTTCGGCGCACCCGCCATCATTACGTCTCCCTTACGCGAAGGATCGTTGCGCCAGACTGCCGCCGATCACGATTGCGACATTCTGCTATTGGAAGCGGGCGAAGCCTTGCGTTTCGATGAATTGGGCATCCGCGTCGGCGTAAAAGGCATCCTGCGGGTGATGGCCGATCTGGACATGAATGTGCCGTATCAGAAAGAACCCGCCGCCCGGTCCATTCAAAGCAAGCGTTCCAAATGGTTGCGCGCGCCGGAGGGCGGCATTTTTCGGGCGGCGAAGAAGGCCGGCGCGTTCGCCACGACGGACGAGATCGTCGGCACCATATCGGACCCGTTCGGGATGGACGATATCTATGTCCGCACGCCGATCCCCGGCCTGATTATCGGCATGAGCATGCTGCCGGTCGTCAATCAGGGCGATGCTCTCATCCACATTGCGGAAGTGCAAGTGCCGGGGACGGCGGAGGATCGACTGAATGCGATCGAGGATGCGGCCTACACCGATCCGCTGTTCGACGAAGATGAAATCGTGTGAGGAAACCAAAATGCTCGAACGCAAACTGATCGACACCGCCCGCGTGCCCAGCGATGTCGGCGAAGGCGCGCAGCTGCAGCTGATCGCGCATGGCCGCGATCATATGATCGTGGTCGATCGCAACGAGTTGATGTCGACCCGAATGCAGTTTTCCGAAGAGCAACTGGCGGAACTGACGATCGATCGATTAGCGCAAAAGGCCGTGGATCATGGGCCGACGATGTTGATCGGCGGATATGGCATGGGCTTCACTCTTCGCGCCGCGCTTCGCCTGTTGCCGAAAGACGCCAGGGTCGTGGTTGCGGAACTGGTGCCGGAAATCATTGAATGGGCGAAAGGACCGATGGCGCATCATACCGGCGAATGCCTCGCCGATCCGCGCCTGATCCTTGAATTGACCGATGTCGCCGATCCGATCGGAGAAGCGGCGGATGGTATGCGCCCCCAATTCGATGCGATCCTGCTGGATGTCGACAATGGCCCGGACGGCCTGGTCCGCCCGGAGAACGATGCGCTGTATTCGCCCAAGGCATTGCGCGAAATGCGTGCCGCCATGGCACCGGGCGGCATCCTGTCGATCTGGTCGGCGGCGCAGGATCCGCGCTTCACCCGGCGGCTGGAGAAAGCCGGTTTTACGGTCGAGGTTCGAGAAGTTCGCGCGCGCCCGAACAAAAAGGGGCCGCGGCATACGATATGGTTCGCAACTGCCTGACGGTCCGACTTAAAATCCGTAGATCAGCGTGAACCGGGTCAACGTGTCGGTCTTGACCGCGCCCACCGGCGGGTCGGTATCGTGTTCCACCACATAAGCGATCCGGGCGGACAGCCCTTCGCCCAAACCCGCCTTTAACCCGGTGGTCGACACAAATGTACTGTTGTCGGATTGCAGGAAGGCACTGGCATCCTGTGTGAATGTAATCGTATCTGCGATCTTCCAATCGAAATCGAGTGCACCCAAAGCCGCAATGCTGGTATCGCTCGTCCCATCGACGAAGCTCGTCTGGCGATAGGCGGGGCCGCCCTTGATGAACAATTGCGCATCATCGCCGGTCAACACACGATAACCGACGCCACCCGATGCCGACAGACGGCGGGTGAACCCCTGGAACCGATCGCGCTCATACTGGCCCAAAGCATAGACGAAGACACGATCGTTGATATCGTAATTCGGTTCGTAGGCGAGCAGATATTGCTCCCGCGTCGTAGTACCGTTGGACCGTTGATAATCGATCAGCGCGTTGATTTTATGCCGCCAATCCACGCCCTTGCGCGTCAGTTTGATACCCGCCGTGATACCGGTGTTCGAACTGTTGCCGGTCGCGCGGAAGGCACCGATCTCACCCTGACCGGTCCAGTTTTCGAAAAAGCCGGCATCGCGCAATTCCCGTTCCTTCACCGCCAGCGTTGCCGCCTTGAGTTCGGCCTGCGCCATCGCATATTCGTTCTGAATCACGTTCAGTTCGTTGGCAGCATCGGGGTTCGTCTGCCGGGCGAAGGCGATGATCGTTTCCACCTGTTCGGGCTTTCCGTTCGCGATTGCCGCATCGATCATCGCACGCACAGGCGGCGGCAATTCGGCAAGGGCGCTCGAGGATATAACCAACGAACCGACAACGGCGCCGATGCGTAAAGCGTAACGAAGAATGAATCGTATAGGCAAGTCTGCGTGGGGAACCGCTTGGGTAAGTTCAGCCACGAACCTAACCCTTGATTTGGGGCGCACCAAGGAAGTCGCGCTTCCCGATATCCAACCCCTTCATGCGCAATATGTCGTAGGCGGTGGCGGCATGAAAATAGAAATTCGGATTGCTGAAGGTCAGCAGGAAATTCTGCACCGTGAAGCTCATACGGACTTTCCCGCCCAGCAGAAAATCGAGATTGTCATCCGACCGCGCATTCAGCGTATCCGCATCGCAGGCGAGGCAAAAGTCGCGCGCGTCATCCAACTTGTCGCGGCATTCTGCAAAGCTGTCCGGAATGTTTTCGAACTTCGGTTCGAACACGCCTTCCTTAGTGGCGGCAAGAGCATGCGCACTGTGCATCCACACCGAATGGATTTGCCAGGGAAACGCCCACATATCATCCGCTAAGGTGGCCTTCAGGATGGCATGCGGCGCTTCGACATTGGTCGTGCACCATTCTTCTGCCGTATCGACCAGTTTGCGAATGGCGGTGATCGTTTGCAGGCGGGGCGGCACGATTGCGGCGTGAAGTGTCAATAGCATGGAGGCTCCTTCGATGGATTGCGCAGACTAGCCACGTTGCCACCGCTGTCCAGCGTGATGATATGCGTGGTTAATCGTTCGAGTTCGGCACGCTCGTGACCGACATAGATAATCGGCATTTGCGCGATATCGCGCAGATTTTCGATCATAGCGACGACCGCGAATTTACGCGTGAGATCGAGCGCGGTGAGGGGTTCGTCGAGCAACAGGAACGCCGGTTTGCGAAGGACCGCACGGCCGATTGCAACCCGGCGGATTTCGCCGCCCGACAGCGCCCCGGGATGACGGTGGAGCAAGTCGTCGATCTCCAACCTGTCCGCCATTTCATCGATTGCCGTCCCGTTCGCATGTCGCGCGCCATAGGCCAGATTGTCGCGCACGGTGAGATGCGGGAACAGGCGATTGTCCTGAAAGACATATCCGCAATCGCGTTTATGGGGCGGGACGGCAACGTGGTTTTCGCTGTCGAACAATGTCCGTCCGCCGACGGCGATATGCCCGCGATCCGGCGCTTTCAGTCCGGCGATGCAATCGAGGACCGTCGTTTTACCGACACCCGACGGCCCCGTTAAGCCGAGCAGCCGATCGTCGGTCTGTATCGTGAAACGAACGTCCCGCTCGCCTATCCTTCTTTCGATCGCGATGTCAAAGGACATGGGTACGGCCCCCGACCGAGCGCCGCATCAGCCATTCGCTAACGATCAATGCGGCCATCGACAGGACGATCGCGATGATCGCCAGACGCGCCACCGCGAGATCCGTACCGGGCACTTGCAGTCCGGTATAGATCGCCAGCGGAAGCGTTCGCGTTTCGCCCGGTATGTTCGACACGAACGTAATCGTCGCGCCGAATTCACCGATCGACCGGGCGAAACCGAGAATACTGCCTGCGCAGATACCGGGCAGACTCATGCGTAGCGTAACCGTCAGAAATGCGCGCCATCGACTCGCGCCCAGTGTCCATGCCGCTTCCACCAGTTTGCGGTCCACCGCTTCTATCGACAGACGCATGGCGCGAACCATCAGCGGCAGCGCCATGATCGCCGCCGCCAGCGCCGCGCCCGTCCAACGAAAGGCGAGGGTGATGCCGAATGCCTGATCCAGCACTGCGCCGATCGGTCCGTTGCGCCCGAACAGCAGCAGCAAGGCGTAGCCTGTCACAACGGGGGGCAAAACGAGCGGCAGATGCACCACCGCGTCCAGCAAAATTCGCCCGGGGAAGCGGCGGCGCGCCAACACCCACGCCAAGCCATAGGCGATGGGTAGCGTTGCCAGAACGGCCACCAATGTCACGCGCAGGGATAAAGCGACAATCGCCCATTCCGCCTGCGA
>JBAUIN010000309.1:0-1761 GCA_049682975.1 Pontixanthobacter sp.
ACGAGGAAGTTGGGAAAAACCTGAACGCGATGCTCGAAATGGGGGCATCGAAGCCATGGCCGGATGCGCTGGAAGCGTTCACCGGCACCCGCGAAATGAGCGGCACTGCCATGCTCGAATATTTCGCGCCGCTGAAGGAATGGCTGGACGAACAGAACGAAGGGCAGCCGGTCGGATGGTAAGTAGATATTTCGCGATGGGTCGGCTGAACAAATCGTTCGCATTTACGCTGGCTTCATGCGCAGCTATCGCAGGGCCTGTTTCTGGGCTAGTTTCTGCGCCGGTATCTGCGCAGGTGCCAACCGAAACTGTGTCAGCGGGCGATCCGAACGGCATCGTGACCGCTATGAGATTTGCCGGGTTCGAGGCAGAGCTTCAGACCGATGAGATTGGCGATCCCAAGATAGAAACCGATTTCGGAACCGGTCTGGGCTATATTTATTTTTACGGGTGCGATGAGGGCACCAACACGGGCTGCGATTCCGTGCAGTTCGTCGCCGGATTGGACCGTGACACGCCGATGCCGTTTTCGATGATATCGGATTTGGTCAAACAAAAGCGGTTCGTAGCGATCTCGCTGGATGATGAAGGCGATCCCTGGATGTCCTGGGATGTGATTACCGATGACGGCATTCCCACGACTGTGTTTATAAAGGCACTGCGCCTATATGCCGATGTACTGGGGGACGTCGCAGACGTCGTTTTTGCAGAGGACTCGGAGCAAGAATCCTACGATAACACGAACACAGCGCCGTGATCCGGCCCATGAAAGCGCTAGCGCTTCTTTGTCTGCTGACGGCTAGCTGTGTTCAATATTCCGCAGTGAGTACGCCTGACCAGCAGTTCGATGGCGAAGCGCTGTTGGTCGCCAATAAATTCGGCGATAGTCTTTCCAAGATCGACCTTGCCACCGGATCAGAAACGGTGCGTGTCGATAGCTGCACCACTCCACATGAACTGGCAACATCACCCGATGGGCAACATGTCGCGCTGGCTTGCTACGGCGGGCAAACGCTGGACATTTTCACGACCGGTGATCTTACCCGCGTCAAAAGCATCGATCTGGGCGAAAATGCGCGCCCGCATGGGATCGTGTGGCATGGCAACAACGATTTGTACGCAACGGCGGAAGGGCGCCAATCGGTGTTCTGGGTACATGATCCGCTCGGCGATATGCCGGAAACTTTCGAATATGGAACCCGGCAGGAAGGCAGCCACATGCTCGCTGTTTCTCCCGATGGCAATCACGCGTGGACAACCGATTTAGGTTCGAAGACCGTTACGTTGACTGATCTTAAAACCCGACGCGCGCCGCAATCGGTCGAGGTCGGGGTCGAGCCGGAGGGGATCAGCCTGTCGCCCGATGGCAAAGCCCTTTGGGTATCGGCGCGCGGATCGAACATGGCGTTCGAACTCGATCCGATGACGCTCGACATTCGCCGGAAAGTCGCAACCGGCGCGTTTCCTTTACGCCTTGCGATCCGCCCGCAGGGCGACGTGGCGGCGACGTCGAACCTCGACGACGGTTCTTTGTCGGTCATCGATCTAGCGACGGCGAAAATACTACGGACGATCCCGATTTCCAGCGTTGCGGAAGCGCAGGAACGGTTTCAGGTCACCATCCTATGGTCGGCCGACGGCACACGCATCTATGTCGCGGAAACCGGGACCGATACGGTGGCCGAAGTCGACTATGCGAGTGGCACCGTTCTGCGCCGGTTGAACGTGGGCAATGGCGGTGATGGCCTCGCAATTCTCGGT
>JBAUIN010000310.1:0-2147 GCA_049682975.1 Pontixanthobacter sp.
TCAATTCATGCGTCGAATTGCCCGCCACCAACGCGCCCACCGCCGCGCCGCCGATAATCGTCATCTCGACCGGCATGGCCGCCATTACCGGCCCCAATGCGCCACCGCTCATGGCGAAGCCGCCGAATACGAGCACGATGAGGATGACGATACCGATCGCTGGCAGCATTGTGGGGTTCCTTAGATGGTATCGAACAGGGACAGGCGGCTGACCCGGCCGAATGCCGCCTGACTGGCTTCGAGGACGGTCAGCATTTGCTGGAGCCGCGCAACGGTGCTGGCGAAATCGACGCCGCCTGCATCGTTGGCGGCCTGTGCGCGATTTTCGGCGGTGGCGATCTGGCGGTCCTGCACCGTTTCGACCCAGGCCGCGCGCACGCCGATCACGGTCTGCGCGCGGGTCAGCGATTCCAACGCGTCGCCGAACCCGCCCAACGCGGCTTTTGCGGCGGCAGCCGGATCGGGGGACGCGCCTTTTAGCGCCTCCGCCAGATTATGGACCAACGCGAACAGATCGCCCGACCCTTCCGGCGATGTATAGTCGAATATTTCGGGTCCGGTGATGCCGCTCGGGATGGTGACGCCCTTGCCCAAGACCATCTCGCCGGCGGAAGCGGAGCCGTTGTAAATGGCGGCGCCGGTGCCGCCCAGAATATAGGCGGGGCCATCGCTCTGCCCGGCGAACAGACTGACGCCATCGATCCCCACGGAATTGGCGCTCGCCAACAGGCTGGTATGGATTTGCGCCAGTTCTTCGCCGATTAATTTGCGCTGATCGTTGGACAGGGCGCCATTGGCAGCCTGAACCGCCAATTTGCGCGCGCGGGAAAGATCGCTGGCGATGCCTTCCAGCGCCGCATCCGCCTGCCGCAGATTGCCGCCGAGACGCTGGGCATTGGCACTGTCGACTTGCGCCAACCGATCGAGCCGCGACAGGCGGCGAAGAGTGGATGCGGCCACCGGATCGTCCGACGCCGTCTCCAACCTATTTCCGGTCGCGATCTGTTGCTGCAACCGCTCGGTCTCGGCGCGCAGACTGCCGATCTGCGCGATATTGCGATCGTAGAATGCGGCAGTGCCGTTGGTAAAAGCGAGAAGGGACATGGATATTACCGAATGCTCAAAATGGTGTCGAAGATGTCGGTCGCGGCCTGAATGACCCGGCCCGAAGCCTGGAATGCCTGCTGGAAACGGACCAGATTGGCGGCCTCTTCATCCAGATCGACCGCGGTTTCGCTGGCAAGTGCGGCGGCGGCGCTGTCCGCCACGGTCTCCAGAACATCGCGGGTGATGCCGCGCGCATTGATCTCGCTCGACAAGCCGAAGATGATCTTGTCGAGCGCGGCAGTCGGTCCGCCTTCGCTGAGCGCGCTTTGCAAGGCCGCCAGATTTCCGATGTCGCGGCTGTTCGCGGGGCTTCCGGCAGGCGCGGTGGCGATGCCCGCTCCGCTTGCCAGAGCGACCGCGATGTCCGCCGCGCCGGAGCCTGTGAAGAACGGTTCTCCCCCGGCACCCGAAGGTGTCGCGCCATTGGCTTGTGCGGAGTTGGTGCGGGCAATCAGATCGTTCGCGACTGTGTCCAGATCGCTTCGCAAAACGGCAATCCTGTCTAGCGCTGATGCATAGCCGCCGAGCTGACCGGCACCGGGCGCGACCGCATTACCATCGACCGCAAACTGGATCGATCCATTCGGTTGCGTGGACATTGCCATTGTTTGCGCCGTGTTGCCCTCGACCAATAATGGCCCCCCCGCATCGCCCAGGCGGACCGCAACGCGACCGGCATTGTCGAACCGCGTGCTGATCCCGGTCAATGTGGACAGATCGCGCAGCAGGGCATCGCGCTGATCCAGCAAGGCCGCATTGCTCACCGAACCTTCGCGGGTACGGGCGATATTGGTGTTGGCGCGGGCGAGTTCGCTCGCCAGAACATTCACCCGGTCCACCCCATTCTGCGCCGCGAATTGCGACTGTTCGGCGGCACTGTCCAGCCCTTGCGTGGCGAGGCCGAAACCGGTCGCTGCAGTCCGCGCGCTTTCCAGAACCGCCTCCCGGAAAGGCGCGCTCAACGGATCGGCGGCAAGCTGCGCCAGGCTGGCTTCGAATTCGACCAGCGCCGGATATATGCGTGCTTGGTCCACTGCCCG